>DASQZW010000289.1:0-26133 GCA_035638495.1 Terriglobales bacterium | reverse complement strand
GCGACTGTTCCTGCCCTTCCAGCGTCTCGCGCCGGACCGGGCAGACGGGACCGACGGGCTCGGGCTCGGCCTGTCAATCGTCGCCGCCGTCGCCACGGCGCATGGCGCAGCCCTGCGAGCGCATCCCGGACCAAACGGAGGGCTGGACGTAGTGGTCTGCTTTCCGATGCGCGGCCGCCAGGGCTGATCGGGATCGGCGACCGCTTCGAGCCGAGCCGCTTTGAGCTACCAGGTCACGACGGCGCCTCGGGCTCTGCTCCGGCCTTGGGAGCGCGAGCGCTGCGGCGCCCGACACGCCGGCCATGCGGTGCCGGCGGGTCGACTTCGGCTGCTCAGGCCCCGGTCGCGTGTTGATCCTCACCACCATCGCCTCCCACCGCGAGCGTAAGCAATGACTCAGGACACTAGGCATCCACAGCCTGGCAGGAGGCCCGCGTCTGACCGCGAGGTCGCGTACAGGCGGCTGAGCAAGGTGCCCACGTTGGTCACCCTGTATAGTCACCGCTACCTGCCGGCTGACGTGTCCGACACTGGATACCCCGTCTTCTCCGTCTACCAAACGGACACGATCTATTACGGCTGCGACATCCTCGACTACCTTGAGCGCGAGTTCGCAGGTCGCAGGGCAGAACCCCTGAGGCGCGTCGACCAGCGGATCCCGTTCTGGTCCGCGCTGGCTGAGGGCAAGCTCGATGAGCTCTGACTCGGGTGCTGGCTGGTCCGACGGAGGTTGGTGCCGGCGGCGGGATTCGAACCCGCGCACTTCGGCTTAAAAGAACTCGCCCGGCTTGCGGTGTGGCCGGAACTCGGCTGTCCCGCCAGATCCGAGCAAAAACTCATCTCTAGCTGAACTCAAAGCTTCGCCGGACCGACCTTCAGGCGGTCTCTGACACTAACCCAGGGTCCCGCCGCCCGTCACGGGCATCGTAGCGCGCCATCCCCGAAGGTGAGTCTCTTCGGCGGCCCCCCGACGGTCAGACGGCGTGGATCGCTTTGCTCATCGGCGTGGCCGACGATCAGCCGTCCCGCCAGAATTGGTTGGACCAATCGTGGTGATCCCCTTCCTCCCTCAGATCGCACGCCCGAAGCGCCGACCGCGTCGCCCCAACTCGCCTGGCAGAGGGAGAGTTGTCGAGCGAGACGGGCCAAGCCTGCGGGCGACGAAGCCAGGACATGAAGTGGCCCGCCTGCTGACCGAGATTCGGTCAAGGGATCGACCAACGCCTCAGGCGTTGAGCATGCGGGCCTTCTGCGTTTCGAACTCCTCCTGGGTGAGCACCCCAGACGCTCGAAGCTCACCGAGTTGTGTCAGCGCAGCGAGCATGTCGGCTGGATTCGCGGCCTGCGTCGCTGTCCCGGGGGCCTGTTGCGCCGACGCAGACGGCCCTGGAGGGACCCCATGCCCCTGGGCGGCCCATCGTTGTTGCTGCCGGCGCTGGACGCGTCCGTGCACGGCGCTGGCGACGCCAACGGTGGCGGCGGTTCTCAATATCCCCATCGGTGATCTCCTTGTTCGAGTCCGGTGCGAAGTCCGCGCTGCTGTTCAGGTTGATTCGGTGGCGTCCAGAGCAGCTACGACGTCTTGCACGGGGATCCCGCCATCGGCGATAAGCCGGGCTCCGCTCCGACGCCAGGGTTCGAGCAAGGACAGGACCCACCGGTTTTCGTAGATCACCACGCCGGCGACGCTGCCGGGCTGGATCGCCGAGCCGATCACGTCGACATCCGACGGATCGAGCAGGCTCGACGAAGCACCCTGCCACGCCGCCAGGTTGACACCATCTGTGGCCTCCAGGTCATCCACGTCCACCTTGGCGAGCGTGCCGTTGGCGTCTTTGGCGATGAACTCGAGATCGAGCACCTGTATGACTCGCCGCTCGACGAGCTCGAGCAACGCCTGGAAGCCTTCCTCGCCGATTCGTCCGTCGGGAAACTCGACGGCCAGATAGTCGATCGGCCCCAGCCGATCAGCCCCGGGGTCAGGCGGGCCAACGTTCGACATAGTCAGGCTCCTTTCGATAACCCCGACGCCTCACCTGGCCAGCGTCAGACTCGGTTGGGGGGCCATCCTCACCTCTGGGGAGCCAGTCTGGGACGCCACAAGAGCGTCGTGAACACGCGCGGAGGGCCTGCCCGAGACAAATTCCTGAACCCCGACCTGGTGTTGAGCGCCAGGACGTTCCGGCTGTAGTTGGGGCGGTCGCCCTGGCGATCCGCGCCCGGGCGGGCCATGCGCCGGCGCCGCCTGGCGATGCAGCTCTCGGGGCTCGTCGCTTAGGCAGTCTGTGGCCAGGCCCCTCGGATCTGGACCCTGCTCTCGTCGCCGGACTGCTGGTTCCAGTCGTCTGGCGGTTCTTGACGAGGCTTTGTATAGGACCGGGCCACTACGCCGGCCCAACTGAGCGCCCGGCCGTGCGAGATTGCTGTTGAGCGCGCCGACGATGGCAGATGACACGACGCACGCACACCGCCGCCGGGAGTTCCTGTGGCTGCTGGGTGGGATCGGCGTCCTGCTCATCGTCGGGCTGGTCGTCCTGCTCGTCGTCGTGACGTTCTATCGGGCCGGGCCGATTCGCGGCCACCCGCAAGCGACACCGGTGGCCACCGCGACTCCCTCTCCATAGCGCGATCGTCCGCCGCCGACGTCTCCCTCGAGCGGACCTTGCCCAGGTTTGACATGCCCCGAAGAGGCGGCGATCAGGAGTTAGACGCATCCCGGCACGCAGAATTCACCGGCGAGCGACGTGCCGGTTGGGTCACAGGCGCCAGATAACGGGCACCAGCAGCACCGCCACGACGAAGAAGAGTGCGACCATGACGATCCCCAACCGCCAGTAGTCGCCGAACCGGTAGCCGGCCGGGCCCATCACCATCATGTTCGCGGGAGTGGCGACCGGCGTCAGGAAGGATGCCGCGCAGGCCACGCACAGGCTGATCAGCACCGGTCTCGCCGAGACATGGAGCTGCGACGCGGCGGAGGTCGCGATGGGGATCATGATCAGCGCAGTGGCCGTGTTGCTGATGAGCTGGCCGAACACGACCGCCAGGAGGAACAGGCCGGCCAGGAGCGCGTAAGGGCCCGCTCCGCCGACGGCCTGGACCAGCACGTGCGCGACCGACTCGCCGGCTCCCGAGACACGGATGGCGGTGGAAAGTGGGATGATCCCGCCGATCAGGACCACGGTGGTCCAGGCGATCCCACGGTAGGCCTGCTCGATCGTGAGCACGCGAAGGACGATCATGGCTCCGGCGGCCAGCAGCGCCGCCACCACCGCCGGCACCACCCCCGACCCCAGCAGAATCACCATGGCGACCAGGATGGCGACGGCCCGGCCTCCTGGAGCTCGCCCTGGTGGGCCTCCCCCTCGTGTTCGCCACCGTCGGCGACGACGGCCACCGGCAGCAGCGCGGCCACCGTACGTCGGGCTGCGGCGACCCTCCACCTCGCGGTCAGGATGGCCGACGACCTGGTCGGGACGGCGCGCCTGCTGAGGCGCCGGCGGCACGAGCGGCAGGGGACGGCGGCACGTCCACCGGCCATGATCGAGCCCCTCTCCACGCCCACCAGGGGCGGCACGGACGGCTCGCGCCTGACGGAGCACTGGAGGGCCTCTCTCGCTTGGCGCCGGGCGGCGCGGTGGCGAGCACGACCACCGCGACAGCGAACCGCAGCCCCCGCGCTTGCGCGGCGGCCCCCTCGTCGCCCCCCTCCGGGTCGGAGCCGCCGGCGTCGTTCCTGGCGCACGTCGACACGGCGCCCGCGTTGGAGTACTCAGCGCCGGTCAGGTGGTGAGCGGCTTCGGCGACCCGGTGGTTGTGCAGCTGCGAGAGTATCTCGGCGAGCACGAGGGCGGGGTTGTGGACAGCGCCTCCCCAGAAGCCGCTGTGCAAGTCCGCTGCCGGGCCCTGCACACCGACCTCTATGTACGTCATGCCCCGAAGGCTGTGCAGGATCGCCGGCTCGTCAATCGTCCGCATCGACGAGTCGCTGATGACGCAGACGTCGGCGCGGAGGAGGTCCAGGTGGGATTCCAGGAAGGGTCGGAGATTGGGTGACGACACCTCCTCCTCGCCCTCCAAAAACATCTTCACGTTGACCGGCGCGCCGCGGTGCGTCCGGAGGTACGACTCGAGCGCCTTGAGGTGGATGAACAGCTGCCCCTTGTCGTCCGTCGCTCCGCGGGCGTAGATCCTCTCGTCGCGCTCGACCGGCTCGAAGGTGCCGGCGGCGGGATTCGAACCCGCGCACTTCGGCTTAAAAGGCCGCTGCTCTGCCAGGCTGAGCTACACCGGCGACGCTCGATCTTGAGTTCAGGCGCCGCCCGGCCTCAACGTCAACCGGGGCGCCGGCGGTGCCTTGACACCCGATCTGACGCCCCAGACCGGCCGGGCGTGCACCAGCTTACCCCTGCCCCGCCTCGCCACCGCCCGGCCCCGCCTCGGCACCGCCTCGCGCCGCCTCGCCATGCCGCCGCCGGTCCAGCTCCCTGACGCGCTCCACGTAGGCAGAAAGTGGTTCCAGCCCGACCGTCGCCCGCCGGTCCTGCACGCCCTCGGGGTCCTCGATGGGCCTCGGCATCATCTCTCCGGTCGGCGATCGAGTCAGCTGCGTGCCGTAGCGTTGCGACCGCCCCTCGGCCAGCAGCACCCGGTCCGTGAGGTAAGCAGCATGCGATCTCTCGGCCTCACCACCCTCGACAGCCTGCTCGAGCAGCGCGAGGCACTCCTTTTGAAAGGCCGGGTCACGGTCGGCATGCTGAGCCAGCAGCCACGCAGCCCGGGCCGCATCGGCGCCGACCACCGAGCGGCCCGGCCAGCCGCGAGCACGCACGATTGACTTCAGCCATTCTGTGTTCTCGCGATCCACCTCCTGCAGCTCGTCCATGAACGCCCGTGCCTCGTCTGGCATTTCGCCTCGCGGGCCAGTCTGGAAGGTCACCGGCCGGCGACGGACTTCCTGATCCCGCTCGCGACGGGCCAGCAACTGGTGCCTCAGCTCCCAGTCGGCAACCTCGAACGAGGGCGGGCCCTGAGAGGGATAGGTGGCACCGTCCATCGATGTGGCCAGCTCGGCTCGAACCGCGTCGGTGATGCCCAGGCCGTCAAGCAGGCGCGTTGCGACTGCGTCAGGCTCGGCGAGCATCCCGAGCAGCAGATGTTCCGTGCCGAGGAAGCCGTGCCCGCGCCGTCGCGCCTCCCTCACGGCTGCCTCGATCGCGCCGCGCGTCCGGGGTGCCAACGGCAGCCCATCGATCGTTCGGACATCTACCGTCACGTCTCACCCTCCTTGTGCAGACCCGGCTCCCGCGGGGCTCGGCAAGGCTGAGCTGCACCGGCGCTTGTGCCCCGCCCGAGCGGGCGCCAGTTCCAAGAGGAGCGGAACGCCGCTTATCGGCGGATCGCGGCCCGGCCCCACCCCTCGGTTCAGCCCGCACCGTCCCCGTCGGGCCCAGGGCCCCGAAGTGGCCGCCCCCACCCCACCTCGGCGACGACCTGCAGGTCCAGCCGGGCGTCGCGTGTGCCGATCCGGCCCTCCGTCACCAGCCTGCCGAGCAGGTCCGTCAGCTGCCGGTCGAACTCCGCGGCTCGTTCGGCGCCCATCGGCTCTCGCGCGCAGCCGCTCTGCGAGTGCCGCGACTCCACGTACTCCTCGATCGTCGGCTGCCACGACCCCGCGAAGCGGAGGTGGCCGCCGGGGCGGAACAGTCCGCGCGAGACGAGCTCCCTGCCCAGCTCGTACGGCTGGAAGTCCCGGATGGTGCTGAACGCACGGATCAGCTCCATCTCGTCGGGCACCCCTGTGCCCCAGCCGCGGTGGACGATCGCCAGCCACGCGCCCGGCCGCAGCGCGTCGGCCAGCCGCGGCAGCGCCACCTCCCAGTCCATCCAGTTCAGGCTGTCGCCGGCCACCGCGAGGGCGTACGGCGGCCGCAGGTCCGCGTCCTCAAGCCGAGCGCACACCCAGCGGAGGTTCGGGCTGTCTCCGCCCAGCTGACGGCGGCCCGTGTCGATCATCGCCTGCGAGACGTCGACTGCGTCCACCCGCTCCGCGCCGTCGGCGAGGACCCTGGCCAGGTCCCCTGTGCCGCACCCGGCGTCGAGCACCGCGCCCCCGTCGTCTCCCAGCAGCGAGCGCAGCGCGTCCACCACCCCCGCCGGGTACGGCGGGCGGTGGTGGTACGCGCTGGCCACCGATTCGAGCTTGAACACATCCGAGTTCTCGGGACGGAGATGGGCCGGTTTGTCGGTCATGCGGCCAGGGTAGTCGCCTCCGACTCCTCCGGAACCCGGGGCGGGATCACGCCCAGGCTCACCAGCCAGCCCGCCAGCCCGGCCACCACCGGGGCGCCCGCCCACAGGTGGATCGGCCACCACACGCCATCGACCCGGATCAGGCCGGCGAAGTACATCGCGTACAGCACGGTCGGGACCAAGAAGGCGAACGCCCGCACCTGCACGGTCCGCTTCGGCGACGGCCGCAGCAGCGCGTACGCCACGTCGGCCACGAAACCCGCCGCGACGCCGATCAGGATGATCGGGTCCGCGGCGTTGATCAGCGTCACGAAGACGGCGTTGACGCCCAGCAGGAACGTCAGCGTGCCGAACGGCAGGTCGAACCGCCGGACCAGCAGCAGGATCACGCCCATCAGCAGGCCGGTCTGGAAGATGATGCCCAGCATCCCCAGCTCCTCGGCCGGCTGCGCCGGGACGAGCGTCTGGGGCAGCGCCGCCCACTGCGACGTGAAGGGGTGGTCGAACTGGCCGAAGAAGGTGAGCACGGTCAGGGTCAGCGTGGCGGACGCGATCGCCGGCCCACCGATCGCGCGGCCAGGACGCCTCCAGGCGGCCCGCAGCGGCCCGCTGACGATCAGGCCCGCGCTGCCGATCAGGATCAGGTGCGTCGGGCTGATCAGCGCCTGGAAGCCGCGCTCGATGCCGAAGGTCAGGTGCCAAGCCAGGTCCAGGACGCCCCCGATCCCGAACAGCACGCAGCCGGCCAGCGACAGCGCGTACCCGTCGGGCAGCGCCCGCGCCCACTCCCACGGGCGGGCTCCGGTCCACGCGGCGCAGACGACCAGGAACGCCATCGTCGCCGCCAGGGACGCGTACAGCAGGGCGTGCCACGGCGTGAAGAACGTCTCGAGGGTGGCGGCGACGTGGCCGTGAGCCCACGAGTCCACGTGCGCGCCCACGACCACCGCGGTCGAGAGCGCAACCGCGGCCCATTCGAACCAAGGGGTAGCGCGGAGGACACGGCCTCGGACCGGCCGGCGCCCCGCCGCGCTGTCGATCACGGTGCTTGCTGAGGTCATGCCCACACGCTAGGGCGGGCCGGCGTTCCTGTCGTCGGCTCGGCGGCGGAGTTCTCGTCGCCGCCAGGGCGAGACCGTCTCCCCCTCAGGGAGGAGGAGCCTAAGAGGACCCGGGCTCTACGACGCCGGCCTCGTAGGCCAGCACTACGGCCTGCACCCGGTCGCGCAGCTCGAGCTTCGACAGCACGTGGCCGACGTGCGTCTTCACGGTGGACTCCCCGACGTGCAGGCGCTCCGCGATCTCCATGTTGGAGAGCCCGCGCGCGACCAGCCGGAAGACCTCGTGCTCCCGCTCCGTCAGCTCGGCGAGGCCGGGCGGAACCGCCGGGGCCGGGCGCCGGTGCGCGAACCCCTCCACCAGCCGACGTGTCACGGCCGGCGCCAGCAGCGCGTCGCCGGCCACCACGCCCCGCACCGCCGCCACCAGCGCCTCCGGCGGCGCGTCCTTGAGCAGGAAGCCGCTGGCGCCCCCGCGCAGCGCCTCGTAGACGTACTCGTCGTCGTCGAACGTCGTCAGGACCAGCACCCGGGGCGGCTCCTCGAATGCGCCGCCGAGGATGGCCCGCGTGGCCTGGATGCCGTCGCGGCGCGGCATGCGCACGTCCATCAGCACGACGTCCGGTCGCAGCTGGCGCACCTGCCGCAGCGCCTCGTCCCCGTCCGCCGCCTCGCCGAGGATCTCCACGTCGGCCTCGGGCTCGAACACCATCCGCAGGCCCGCCCGGACCAGCGGCTGGTCGTCGACCAGGAGCAGCCGGATCACGCCGGCAGCATCGCACGGACGCGGAAGCCGCCTCCGTTCCGAGCACCGACCTGCAGCTCCCCGCCGAACATGCCCACCCGCTCGCGCATACCCGCCAGGCCGTGGCCGCCCGTGGCGCCGTTCACGGACGGCCCGCGGCCGTCGTCCGTGACCTCCACCTCTACGCCCGTGTCGCAGTACCGCACCACCACCTCCGCCCGGCCCGCCCCGGCGTGACGGAGCGTGTTCGTGAGCGCCTCCTGGACGATGCGATACGCGGAGAGGTCGACGCCGGGCGGGAGGGACCGCGGCTGGCCCTCCGTCCGCAGGTCGACGTGAAGGCCCGCCGACCGGACCCGGTCGGCCAGCTCGGGCAGGCGCTCCAGGCTCGGCTGCGGCTCGTGCTCCCGCTCGGGACCGGTGCGCAGCATCCCGACCAGGCGCCGCATGTCTCCGAGCGCCTCGCGCCCCAGCGACTCGATGCCGCCCAGCACCGCCGCCGCCCGCTCCGGCTGCCGCGGCGCGATGCGGCGGCCCGCGCCCGCCTGCAGCACGATGACGCTCAGCGTGTGCGCCACGACGTCGTGTAGCTCGCGGGCGATGCGCACGCGCTCGTCGGCGAGGGCGCGTTTGGACCGCTCCTCCTCGGCTGCCGTCAGCCGCATCGCCAGCTGCGCCTGCTCGCGCTGGCGCCGCAGGTTGTCGCCCAGGATCCAGGCGGCTCCGAAGAGCGCGTAGTTGTACGGCAGGTCGCTCAGGTTCACCCGGCCCTGGTTGTGCCAGTCGAGCGCGAAGCTGACCGGAAGGACGATCGCGGTGGCGAACGCCGCGAACACGGAGAGGCCCCACTGCGCGTGGTTGGCGACCGAGAAGAGTGCGACCAGGACCGCGAAGGTGATCAGAAACGGGTTGTTGAAGCCGAACGCGATGTGCGCGATCGACGCCGCCCCGACGACGAGGAGCACCGGGAAAGGCCGCCGGCGGCGCAGCCCGATCGGCAGCGTCGCCAGCAGGGTCACCAGCACGTCCAGCCAGCGGGGATCGTTGTTGCAGTCGCAGCCGGCCCGCTGGAGCTCCGCACCCACGGTCACCGCGATCGCGAGCGCCCAGTCCACCGCGTCGTCGCGCGACCAGCGCCGGGTCACGCGCCGATCGTATCCGGGCCCGGGGCCGGGCGCATCCACCTGGAGGGGGATTCACGGGCCCGCGTCCTGGCCCCCTCCCACCCGGGAGGGGACCAGGGTTCGGGCGCTCACTGGTCCACCCTATGAGGGTCGGTGGGGATGATGAGGCCGCCGATGCCCCCGAGGTGCCATCGGGCCATCGCCCTGCTCGCTCGACGCCGTGACGTCCAGGCTGAGTTCAGCGAGCCCCGGTGGTTACCCGGGACGCGCCGACCGTCGATAGGGCTGAGCGCCTTCGAGCGCCGAACAGTGAGCGGACCGGCAGCCGCGTCCCGGCACCGATAGGAGGGGGCCTCCCCACTGGAGCTAGCAGCGAGGAGGCTGATATGCAGCATGCGTCGAACCACACCCTTCCTGCCGCGGGGCCGGGCCACCGGACGGCGGGCGTGGACTGGGCTCGCGACGACCACGCGGCCGCCATCGTGGACGCCAGCGGTCAGGTGGTCGAGCGGTTCTCCGTCGCCCATACCGCCACCGGCATCCGTGACCTGGTCCGCCGGCTCTCCAAGATGACCGCCCACGAGGTCGCCATCGAACGGCCCGACGGTCCGGTCGTCGAGGCTCTCCTCGAGGCCGGCCTGACCGTCGTCGTCATCAGCCCCAACCAGCTCAAGAACCTCCGCGCCCGCTACGGCTCGGCCGGCAACAAGGACGACCGCTTCGACGCCTTCGTCCTCGCCGACACCCTCCGCACCGACCGGGCCCGACTGCGGCCACTCGTCCCCGACAGTCCTGCCACCGTGGCTCTGCGCGCCGCCTGCCGGGCTCGCAAGGACCTGGTCGCCCACCGCGTCGCGCTCGCCAACCAGCTGCGCGCCCACCTCCAGCGCGCCTTCCCGGGCGCCGTCGGCCTGTTCGCCGACATCGACAGCCCGATCAGCCTGCGGTTCCTCGCCCGCTTCGACTGCCAGGAGCGCGCCGACTGGCTCTCCTCCAGGCGCCTGGCCGCCTGGCTGGCCAGCGTCGGCTACTGCGGCAGGGTCACGCCTGCGACCCTGCACGCGCGGCTCACCTCCGCACCACGGGGCGCCACGAGCACCGAGGGAGCCGCCCAGGCCCACGTCACCCGCGCCTTCCTGGCCGCGCTGAGCACCGTGGTCCAGCAGATCAAGCTCCTTTCCGAGCAGATCGACGAGCAGCTCGCCCTGCACACCGACGCCCACATCTTCACCAGCCTGCCCCGCGCCGGCCGGGTCCGCGCCGCCCGCCTGCTGGCCGAGATCGGCGACTGCCGCGCTCGCTTCCCGACCCCCGACTCCCTGGCCTGCCTCGCCGGCGTCGCGCCCAGCACTCGCCAGTCCGGCAGGTTCCGTGCGGTCGGCTTCCGCTGGGCCGCCGACAAGCAGCTCCGCGACGCCATCTGCGACTTCGCCGGCGACTCCATCCGCGCCAACCCTTGGGCGGCCGACCTCTATCGTCGGGCCATCGCCCGCGGCCACGACCACCCGCACGCGGTCCGCATCCTCGCCCGCGCCTGGCTGTTCGTGATCTGGCACTGCTGGCAGGCCGGGACGCCCTACGACCCGGCTCAGCACCGCGCCCTTCAGGCGCTCCTCAAACCGGCAGCTTGACATAGGGCTACTCAGCCGGCCTGGTCCTCGACGGCCGGCGTGGCCACCTCCTCGAACCGGAGATGCAGCGCCTCGAGGATCCGCAGCGTCACCGCCAGCGAGGTCGGCCGGCCCGAGAAGAAGCGGCTGGCGGTGCTCCGGCTGATGCCCACGGTGTTGGCCAGGCTCTCCATGCTGTCCAGGTCGCCGTCCACCTGGCGCGCGACGAGCGCGCGGCGGCAGCGGACGAGGTCGAGCGTGTACGGAATGCCGCGGTACCAAACGGTCACCTGTCTGGGCCGCGAAGCCATGCGCGCGCTCATCGGTACGTCCTCCAAGTCGTGAGCTGAAACGGATACCGGGCGACCATGCTCCACCTCCTCCACGTGCGCTGGACCGCGCACGGCTGGCAAATCTCGAATGTGGACCCTAACTAGATTGTTGTTGAAATGCAACTGTTGCAAATTCGTGCTGTGAATGGCCTTCGAGCGAGGCAACGATGGAGTGGGGACGTGACTCGAATGGTTACGATGTGGACGACTTGGCCAATCTTCTGCCGATCGACGAGGCTGCAGCCCGCGAAGGCGTCAGCCGGACCACCATCTACCGGCTGCTGCGACTGGGCCTCCTGAAGAAGTACCGGGCTCCCGGCGTTGACCGGAAGACCTACATCGACGCGGATGTGCTTCGGCAGGTGCGAACCCATCCGCCGTTGAAGGTCGTGGAGTAGAGGCGCCGGCGCGATCGATCATCGTGATGTTCCCCACTATGAGGGCTGGGAAGCCGGGGAGCATGAACAAACGTTCACCCTCGTTGTCCCGACCGGCGCCGCTCGCCGAGATGTGCCAACCTACGATCTGGTGAAGGGGTCCGCGCATGGGTAGGCGCCGCCGGCTCGCCGGTCGCAGGTGAGATTGCTCGCAGTCAGCGACCTGCACGTCGCGAGCGCGGCCACCCGCAGCGCCGTGGCCTCGATTCCCTCGCACCCCGACGACTGGCTGATCCTGGCCGGCGACATCGGCGAGACCATCCCCCACCTCGATTGGACGCTGCGGACCCTGCGCCCGCGGTTCCGTCAGCTGGTGTGGGTGCCGGGCAACCACGACCTCTGGACGCTGCCGTCCGACCCCAACCAGGTGCGCGGCGAGTCTCGCTACCTGCAGCTGGTCGAGGTCTGCCGGGGGCAGGACGTGCTCACGCCGGAGGACCCGTACCCAGTGTGGACGGACGGCGGTGGCCAGTCCGTGGTCCTCGCGCCGCTCTTCCTGCTGTACGACTACACTTTCCGGCCGCCCGGCTCGACGAAGGCCGAGGCGCTGGATGACGCGGCAAACGCGGGCGTGATCTGCACCGACGAGTTCCTGCTCCACCCGGACCCATTCCCCAGTCGTGAGGACTGGTGCCGCAGCCGCGTGGATCGGACCGCGGAGCGCCTCGACGCCATCCCGGAGCGCTACCCGACGGTCCTGATCTCCCACTTTCCGCTCCGCCAGGACCTCGTCTTCCTGCCGCGGATCCCGCAGTTCTCGCTCTGGTGCGGAACCAAGCTGACCGAGGACTGGCACCAGCGGTTCCGCGCGCGCGCCGTCGTCTACGGCCACCTGCACGTCCCGCGCACGTCGTGGCGGCACGAGGTCCGCTTCGAGGAGGTCTCGCTGGGTCACGGGCCCGACGGGACCCGGCCCGCCCCTGCCTCGCGCCTGCGCCAGGTGCTGCCCTACCCGTGATCGCCGGCCTTCTGCCTCCCGCGGTCGTGACGGTCGAGGCCGGGGAGGCGGACTGGACGGCGCAACTGCCGCCCGGGGAGGCGGCGCTGGTCGAGCGAGCGGTCGAGAAGCGGCGCCGCGAGTTCACGGCCGGTCGGACGTGCGCGCGCCGCGCGCTCGCGCGCCTGGGCTGGACCGACTTCCCCGTGCTCGCGGGGCCACACCGCGAGCCGCTGTGGCCGCCGGGGGTGGTCGGCGCGATCACCCACTGCCACGGCTACTGCGCGGCCGCGGTTGCCCGCGCCACCGACGTGCGCAGCCTGGGCATCGACGCGGAGCTGCGCGCGCCGCTCCCCGCGGGCGTTGCCGAACTCGTGTGCACCGAGCCCGAGCGGCGGTGGACGGCCGCGCTCCCCGGCGACCACTGGGGAACGGTGGTCTTCAGCGCCAAGGAGTCGGTCTACAAGGCGTGGTACCCGGTCGCGGGCCGGTGGCTCGACTACCTCGACGCCGAACTGACCGTGGAGCACGAGCGCGGCTGCTTCAGCGCCCGGATCCTCCAGCCGAAGGCCCTGGAGGTGTTTCCATGGAACCCACTCCCCGGGCGCTTCTCGGTCGACGAGGAGCGGGTCTTCACCGCGCTCGTGGTGCCGGCCGGCGGCGTCAGCGGGGCCTGAGCGCTCGCTCCAGCGGCTGGGCCAGCAGGTGGTTCAGCACCCAGGAGACCAGGCCGATCAGGATGGCACCGATGAACGCGCTCAGGAACCCGTCGATCGTCAGCGCCGACGGCACCAGCCACGCGGTCAGCAGGAGCAGCAGCGCGTTCAGGACGAGCAGGAACAGGCCGAGCGTCAGGATGCTGATCGGCAGCGTCACGAGCCGCAGCACGGGCCCGAGAATCCCATTGACCAGGCCGAACACCACGGCGACGAGCAGATAGGCGGTGACGCCGCCATGGACCTGGATGCCGGGGATGATCCTGGCCGTGACCACGAACGCGAGCGCGACCACCACCAGGCCGAGCAGCACGCGAAGCAGGAAATTCATGGCGGAATCCTCGCACAACGGGATTCGACCGCGGAAACGCCGACAGGGAGGGGAGCCGACTCCCCCGTCCATCTAGTCGCCAGCCTGGCGGCTGGCGGCCTCCTCCATCTGCTTGCGCAGGCTCAGCGGCCGCATGTCGGTCCAGACCTCGTTGATGTAGTCGAGGCACTCCTTCCGCGAGCCCTGCTTGCCCACCTCGCGCCAGCCTTCGGGCGGCTCACGATCCGCGAACCAGATCGAGTACTGCTCCTCGTGATTGACGACCACCTTGTACGTGCGATCGTCCTCGTCTTCCTCGGGCACGTCGTACCTCCTTCCCCTGACCTGATACTGACCATTGCATGATAAGCAGGGCGTCGCGAGGACGAAAAGCGTACGTCAAGTAGTGCTGACTCGCGTCACGCCGCCGGCGCCTCGAGGCGGTGGAGCAGCCTCCGCAGCTCCTCCGTGGGCAGCGCCGGGACGTCGAACCGCTGCCCGACGAAGATCATGTTCGGGCCACCGATCGCGCTCCGGTTGTCGCGCAGCAGGACCGGCCAGAAGCGCCCGTCGCCGTAGGCCTCCTGCGCGAGCTGCCAGAGGGAGTCGCCCGGCCGCACGACGATGGTCACGCCGCCGGCCGTCGCCAGCGGCGGCGGCCCGCCCACGGGCATGCGCAGGCCCGGAGCGCCGCCGACGCCCGCGAGCGGGAGCGCCGATTGGCCGCCGAACAGCCACGAGTGCAGGTGCGGGCGGCTGATGAACGCGGTCGTCGGGCCGTTGACCAGGGGCCGGCCGATCAGCTTGGTCACCACCACGTGGCCGCGATGGCTCAGCGCGTTGAACGTGCGCACGCCGCTCAGCCCGCCGGCGATGCCGCCGATGATCAGGTTGAGGCCGCCGCCGATGGCCACGTCGCGGGCGATGTCGGCCCAGCTGTGGTGCTGGTATCCGGACCAGTTCTCGACGCCGTCCCGGATGCCCCAGGTAAGCGCGCCGGCCATCGCGCTCTCGACGCCCTCGCGGACGGCCGTCGAGGCCCACCCGCCCGCGATCGTCAGGCGGCCGATCGTCAGCGGTGATGCCGCCTGCTTCGCCGCGCTCCACGGCTCGGACAGCAGCGGCTCGCCCGCCCGGGCCGCACCGACGACGTTGAAGAACCGCGCGACGCCGACGTTGATCGGCGCCTGGATGCCCGCCGTGACGACGATGCCCAGCGCGTCCCAGGCGGACCAGCCCTCGACGGGGTTGTGGTCCGGGTTCTGGACCGTCTTGACGACCCCCGTTATCAGGGTGTTGTAGACCAGGCTCTCGACGTACTCGCGGAAGAGCGAAGAGAAGAAGCCGCGCAGCACGGTCGCGATGACGCGGAGGATCGTCGCCAGGCGGTCGAGGATCATCGCGGCGCGGGCGGCCATCGCGGCGTCGGCCGCCCCCGCGGCGGCCGCCGACGCGCCTGCCGTCACGATCGCGAGCAGACCGCCCAGCACGAGGGTGGCCGCGATCTCGATCTCCAGTTCGTGGATCTCGGCGTTGGCGCGGTCGATCTGCGCCGCCGCCTGCTCCAGCTGCCCGGCCATGCCGTCCATCGACGTCGCCTCGTCCAGCAGCGGGCGGCCGAGGTGGACCGGGTACCAGGCGCGGAACGCGTCGCCGGACTGGCCCGACCAGTAGCCGCTGCTGCCGCCCACGCGCCCGCTCAGCCGGGCGTCGAGCTGGCGCAGCGAGGTCGCCATGCGCCGCCACGCGCCGGCGGCGCGGCGCAGGGCCGAAGAGTCGCCGACGGGATCCCAGAGGTTGAACTGACGATGGGGCCCACTCACGGCGGTCACAGCCCGGGGGCGGTCAGCTCGTCGGCGAGGTCGTACTCTTGCGCGTCACCAGACAGCCCGCCGGCGACGGCGCGGAGGCCGCCTACGAGGTTGTGGAGGCCGGCCACGAACTCGTTCAGCTTCGAGATGTAGGCGTTGTACACCTCATCTGAGGCGCCCAGGAGCCCGAACGCGGCGTCCACCGCGCGCGCCTGCGCCTCGAAGGCAGCGGTCTGCTGCGCCAGCGGCCCCGTCTCGCTGTCGAAGGCCGCGGCCAGCTGCCGCAACCGCGCCGTGTCGACGTCGAACCCGCTCATGCCGATCAGGATTCGCCCGGCGGGGTTAGCGACTCGCGAATCTTCGGTTAACGACTCGTTAAGCACCGCGCTTTGTCCGCCGGTTGGTCGCACGCAGGGTGGGCGGCCTCACGCGGCGCGCCCAACCCTCCGCGCAGGTAAGGGTGAGATTCCGGTCGGATGCCTGCTCCCTCTCCCGATCCGCACGGTATCCGGACGCGGCACGAACGCGCATCGTCTCGTGCCGACGACTGGCTGCTCGCACGATTCGTGCCACTGTGACGAGATGCCACCGGGCGCCAGGCGCCTCCGCACGACCACATCAGGCCCGGACGGGTCCCTTCGTGTGGGTCACCAGTGGTTCGGCGCCGCTTCGGATGCCAAGCTGGACCCACCGAGGCAGGATCTCTTCTCTCTCCTTCCGGCGGGGCGGCGCACGGCGTCGCCCCTCCTCCGTCTCACGGAACGGGCGGCTGCGCCGCCTGGAGCACCGCCAGCCAGACGTCGCGGAGCGCGTCCCGCCTGCCGGCCCGATGGGCGAGGCTCTCGTGCTGGGCCGCGTCCGCGGCGTCCGCGCCGTCGACCGTCCAGCCGGCTGCGGCCAGGCGCTCGAGGTCCGACCAGTCGAGACCCGCGCTGAGCGCCAGGCCGGTCTCGTAGCCCTCGTCGTAGGCGCGCTGGCGCCGCTCGGCCACGCGGGCGCGGCGGCGCAGCAGCTCGGGCTCGTCCTCCCGCGCCGGCGCGGGCGCGAAGCGGGGGCGGGAGCGCTCCACGAGTCGGCGGAGCGCGATCTGCGCGACCTGGGACGGCCGTGAGCCCGGGAACCGCGCCTGCACGCGTTCCCAGAGCTCCTCCGGGACGTACGCGCTGAGCTTCACGCTCAGGCGAGGACGGTCGCGTCGACCGAGCAGTCGCGAAGGCCCGCGACCAACCCGCCGGCGAACGTGGCCGCGCGGCGGACGTCGCCGTGACCTGGCACCAGCTCCGCGGCCAGGTCGCGCGCGGCCGCGAGGTCACTCGCGGCCAACCGGGCGCGGAGCTCCTCGACGACCGCGCCGGCGCGGCCCGAACGGACCAGCGCCTCCAGCCGCCAGTCGGCGGCGGCCAGCGGCTCCAGCGCCCACCATTCCAGCACGTCGGCCAGCTCGAGCCCGGTCTGGTAGCCCGCCTCGTAGAGAGCGCGAGCCTGGTCCCGCAGACGCAGCGAGTGCCGGTTCAACCGCTCGCCCGCCCCGGGCGGCGGACCCGTCTTATAGCCGGTCTCGGCCTCCGCGACCAGCCAGTCCAGCGCCGCCTGGACGAGTCGGGAGGGCGGTGTCGCCGGATACGCCTCGCAGACTCGCAGCCAGAGCGCGTCCGGAACCGAGAGGCTCAGTCGCAAAGTTCCCCCACGTGCAGCGCACCGCCGAAGCCTGGGGTGGGCGGCCATCGGCCAGCCCACCCCTCCGGCGTCGGTAAGGGTGTTTGGTGTGCGGTTGTGTGTCAGGCCTCCCCGCCCACTGGCAGGAGGTCGAACGCCACGTCGCCGTGGACGGCCTGGTCGCCCACCTCCAGCTCCGCCTCGGGCATTCGCAGCGGCACCACGAGGCCGACGAGCTTGATGATGATGAACGTCGCGATGCCGTCGTAGAGGACGATGAACCCGAGCGCGAGGGCCTGCACGAAGAACTGGTGCGGGTTGCCGTAGAACAGGCCCGTGACCGCGACCGGAGTGTCCTTGCCGGTCGCGGTGTAGACGATCATGCCGCCGTCGGCCAGGAGGCCCGTCATGAGGCCGCCCAGGGCGCCGGCGAACAGGTGCGTGTGCATGATGCCGAGCGTGTCGTCGATGCCGCGCAGCGCCTTGATCGCCGGGATGATCTTGTACATGGTCACCCAGGGAATGATCCCTGCGGCCAGGCCGATGATCAGCGCGCCCCATCCGTTGACGTAGCCGGCCCCGGGGGTGATGGCGACGAGGCCGGCGATCATCCCGTTGATCATGCCGCCGACCGTCGGCCTGCCCTTCAGGAACACGTCCATGAACATCCACGCGACCATCGCGGTGCCGGTGCACAGGTTCGTGTTGAGGACCGCAGCCGCGGCGTCCGCGTTCGCGAAGTACGGGTCACCGCCGTTGAAGCCGTTCCATCCCAGCCAGAGGAGGCCGCCGCCGGCGATGGCCAGGACGAGGTTGCTGGGCGAGCCGTTCTGGCGATCCTTGAGCAGCCGCGGACCGACGACGCCCGCAGCGACCACACCCGAGATGCCGGCCGCGACGTGAATGACGTAGCCGCCGCTGTAGTCGACCGCTCCCATCTGCGACAGCCAACCGCCCGCCCACAGGCTGAACGCGCCCACCGTGTAGACGAGCGTGATCCAGATCGGCACGAACAGCATCCAGGCCTTGAAGCTGAACCGGCCGAGCAGCGCGCCGCCCAGGATGATCACCGTGATGGCGGCGAACACGAACTGGAAGTAGACCAGGCTGGACATCGGGAAGTGGAAGGCGGGCATCAGCCCGGTGAGCAGCGGGATGTTGGCCTGCCCCTGCTCGCTGCCCGGGAGCAGCACCGGCGACGGGATGCCGATGATGCCGTTGAGGAAGTTGCCGCCGTTGAAGCCGACGGGCTTCCCGAAGCCCATGCTGTACGCGAACAGCGTCCAGACGACCAGCGTCATTGCGAACGCATACAGCACCATCAGGGCCGAGTTGAGCGCCCACTTGCGCTTCATCAGCCCCGCGTACAGGATGGCCAGACCGGGCACGCTCTGCAGTCCGACGAACGTGGCCGCCGTCAGCTGCCACGCGTTGTCACCCGCGTTCAGCCAATTCGGTCCTGACGTGATGTCGAGGAATATCAAACGCGTAGTCCTCCCCAAGCCTCGTGACGAGGCACTGCGAACCGGCGCCCGAGCCGTGCACCGGATTCGTGTCCCGACGGCGCGGTTTCCGCGCACGCTACAGGCAGCGCGAGGACGGGTCATCGTGCGTTTCGGCTCATGCGGAACCACCCGCGTTCGTACGTGTCGAACGAGCGCCGTCAGCGGGGCTCGGCGAGCAGCCGTTCCACCTCGAGGGCGCTGGTGGCGTCGACCGCCTTCGCCGCCAGATCGCGGACGCGCGCGTAATCCATGGCGCGTACCGCGGCCCGTACCTCACCCACCCGCGCCGCGCCCACGCTCAGCTCGTCGACGTCCAGGCCGACGAGCAGCGGCAGCGCGCGGGGGTCGGAGGCCGCCTCGCCGCAGACCTCGACGGGGATGCCGGCGGCATGGGCCGCCACGACCACCGCGGCGATCCGCCGCAGCACGGCCGGGTGGTGCGCCGGGGCCGGCGCGGACGAGTCGCGCCCGCGCCCGAGCTCGAGGCTGGCCAGGTCGTTCGTGCCGACGCTGAGGAAGCCGGCGACGGCCGCGAGCTGGTCCGCCAGGGTGGCGGCCGCCGGCACCTCGACCATCGGCCCCACCACGCCCGTCCCCGCCAGCAGGTCCCGGACCGCGCCGAGCTGCCCGGGTTCCGTGACCATCGGAACGAGGACGCGGAGCTCCACGCCCCCGCCCGCGGCGGCAACCGCCTCGACCTGCGCGGCCAGCGCGTCGGGGGCCGCCAGCAGCAGCTCGATGCCCCGGCCGGACTCCCCGCGCAGGAAGGGCGGCGTCTTGTCGCCGCCGAAATCGAGCAGCCGGACGGTGGCCAGGCGACCGGTCAGCGCGGAGAGGATCGGCCGGAGCGTGCGTTCGTGCTCACCCCGGGTGGGCCAGCCTTTGGCCTCCAGGAACGCCAGCTCCGTGCGGAGCAGTCCGACGCCCTCCGCTCCCGCGGCGAGGGCCGCCTCCACCTCGACCCGGCTGGACACGTTCGCGAGCACGCGCACGCGCCTGCCGTCCCGCGTGGCCGCGGGCAGGTCCCGCTCCGCGGCGGCGCGGCGGAGGGCGTCGGCGCGAGTCTGGAGGTCGCGCTCGGCGGCCGCGATCTCTTCCTCGGGTGGCGCGGCCACGAACCGGCCCCGGCCGCCGTCGACCAGGACCGGCGTCCCGTCCTCGATCCCCGCCAGATCCGCGCCCAGGCCGACGACCATGGGCAGGCCGAGCGAGCGCGCGACGATCGCGGCGTGCGAGGTGACCCCACCGGCGCCCAGGGCCACCCCGGCGACCGAGGCGTCCAGCTCTGCCACGTCGGCTGGCCCGAGGTCCGTCGCGACGAGCACGGTGCGGCCCGCCGCCGCCGGACGGTCCACCGCCGGCGCTCCCACGGCGAGCCTCGCCGCGCGCCGCCCGACGCTGCCCAGGTCGTCGGCGCGCAGCGCGAACGTCGGGTCGTCGAGCTCGCGCAGCGGCGCCGCCAGCGCGTCGGCGGCCTCGACCAGCGCCGCGGGCGC
This sequence comes from Terriglobales bacterium, assembly GCA_035638495.1. Taxonomy (GTDB): domain Bacteria; phylum Chloroflexota; class Dormibacteria; order Dormibacterales; family Dormibacteraceae; genus CF-161. The sequence continues at coordinate 6,144 of DASQZW010000289.1, read as the reverse complement.
GGGCCGGCCCGCCGCGACCGCCTGCTCGACCGCCTCCAGGAGGGCCGGGTCGCGCGCCAGCAGCGCGCCGGTGGCGACGATCTCCGACTCCTGGCCCGTGAGCCGCGTGGCCAGGGCGTCCAGCTGCCCGGCGGCCGCCTCCAGGGCTGCCAGCGCGCGCTCCCGCTCCCCCTCGCGGGCCTCCTCGGGTACGGTCTCCCCCGCGTCCGGCAGCGGCGCGTCCAGCCGGTGGGTCAGGCCGAACGCCATGCCCGGCGCGGCGGGCACACCGCGCAGGAGGCGCTGCGGGCCGCTGGACCTGCCCATCCACCGATGATGCGCCGGCGCTCGTTCTCCCCGTCGCCGGTGAGGTGCGCGGATGCCCATGGACTCGCACGTGCCGCACGTGTCAAGCTCCCTGGCGGGCTGGGCTGGCGGAGCGGCAGGGCAGTGCATGCCGCGAGGAGGGTTCGCTCCCCGGCCCAGCCGTCTGCGGGTTCCGGGGAGACCTTACCCTGGTGGCCGTGACGGTTCGCCTCTTCTGCACCCAGAGCCAGGCGCTCGCCGAGGTTCCTCCGAGCGATCAAGTCAACATCTACGTCTGCGGGATCACGCCCTACGACTCCACGCACCTGGGTCACGTGGCGACGTTCCTCACGTACGACGTGCTGGCGCGGCGCCTGATGGACCTGGGCCGCAACGTCCTGCTGGTTCGCAACATCACTGACCTCGACGATCCGATCCTGGGCAGGGTCGAGCAGCTCGGCACCGAGTACTGGACGCTGGTCGAGGCCGAGATCGCGCAGTTCTCCGCGGATATGAAGGCGCTCAACGCGCTGCCGGCGATGGAGCCGCGGGTGTCGCACGCGCTGCCGGACGTCATCGCGGCCATCCAGGAGCTGCTGCGCAGCGGGTCCGCTTACAGGGAGGGCGACGTGGTCTACTTCGACGTCGCGCAGGCCCCCGAGTTCGGCAGGGTCTCGTGCTACTCGCAGGAGCTGATGCTGCACCTGGCCCGGGAACGGGGCGGCGACCCCGATCGTCCGGGCAAGCGCAACCCGCTCGACTTCGTCCTCTGGCAGCCGTCGCGGCCGGGCGAGCCCGAGTACGAGTCGCCCTTCGGCACCGGGCGTCCGGGATGGCACATCGGGTGCTCGGTGATGTCGCGCCAGGCGTTCGGCAGCCGCGTGGACATCCACGGCGGCGGCACCGACCTGATCTTCCCCCACCACGAGTCGGAGCAGGCGCAGAACGACTGCCTGGAGGGCGGCACGTCCGTCCGCCTCTGGGTGCACACGCAGCCGGTGGCCTATCACGGCGAGAAGATGTCGAAGTCGCTGGGCAACATCGTCCTGGCCCGCGACCTCCTGAAGGCAGCCGATCCACGGGCGGTCCGGCTGGCGGTGCAGGCACGCTACCACCATCGCTACGGGTACGAGTGGCGGGACGAGGACCTCTACGCGGGCGTCGAGCTGCTGACCAAGCTGCTGCTCGCCGTGCGGCGCCCGAGCGGGCCGGACCCGCGGCCGTACGCCGAAGCGGTACGGGACCGGCTGGACGACGACCTGGACGTGCCGGGCGCGGTGCGGCAGATCCGGCGGCTGGTGGACGCGACGCTGGAGGACGGCGGGTCCTCACCGGAGACCGGCCGGGTCCTGGCCGAGCTGTCCGGGCTGATCGGCGTTCCCGTCGATGCCGAATGAAGACCTTCGAGGGGCTGTTCCACGAGCTGACGGACAAGGCAGAGCGGGGCCAGAGCTCGTCGAGGACGGTCGCGGCGCTCCGCGCGGGCACCCACGAGATCGGCAAGAAGGTCGTGGAGGAGGCCAGCGAGGTGTGGATGGCCGCCGAGCACGAGGGGCGCGAGCGCACCGCCGAGGAGATCGCGCAGCTGCTCTACCACGTGCAGGTGCTGATGCTGGCGACCGGCCTGCGGCTCGAGGACGTGTACCGCTACCTGTAGTACCTGTAGTACCTGCTCCGGGCGGCTACGATGCCGGCGTGCAGGACGCGGAGGGCGGCGTGCGCGTTGCCGGCGCGATCGCGGAGTCGCTCGCCGAGCTCGGCGTGACTCACGCGTTCGGCCTGCTGGGCAGCGGCAACTTCGAGCTCACGCTGGGGCTGGTCGAGCGCGGCGTCCAGTTCGTTGCCGCGCGGCACGAGGGCGCCGCGATCGTGATGGCGGACGCCTACGCGCGCCTGACCGGGCACGTCGGCGTGTGCACGGTGCACCAGGGGCCGGGCGTCACCAACACCGCGACCGGCCTGACGGAGGCGGCCAAGAGCCGGACGCCGCTGCTCCTCCTGGCCGCCGACGCCCCGGGCGCGGCGGTCCGCTCCAACTTCCGCATCGACCAGGCCGGGCTCGCCGCAGCCCTGGGAGCGGCCCACGCGCGGCTGGAGTCGGCCGAGACGGCGGTCGGAGACGTGGTGCGCGCGTGGGGGCGCGCCCGGGCGGAGCGGCGGCCGGTGCTCCTCAGCCTGCCGATCGACCTGCAGGCCGCGCGGACGCGGCCGGCGCCGCTGCCCGAGCTGCCGCTGCCGGTCGTGGCGCCGCCGCCCGACCCCGCCGCGGTCGACGAGGTCGCCGGCCTGCTCGCCGCGGCCGAGCGCCCGCTGCTCATCGCCGGGCGCGGCGCGGTCCTGGCCGGCGCCCGGGAAGCGATCGAGGCGCTCGGCGACGCGGCCGGCACGCTCCTCGCGACCTCGGCGGTCGGCAACGGCCTGTTCGCGGGCAGCGCATGGTCGCTCGGCATCTCGGGCGGCTTCGCGACCCCGCTGGCCAGCGAGCTGATCCGGTCCTCGGACGTCGTGGTCGCCTTCGGCGCAACGCTCAACATGTGGACCACGCGGCACGGCCGGCTCCTCTCCCCCGCCGCCCGCGTGGCGCAGGTGGACGTGGAGGCGGACGCGATCGGCGCGCACCACCGTGTCGACGTCGGCCTGGTGGGCGACGCGGCGGACGCGGCCCGGGCGATTCTGGCGGCGCTCGGGGGGCGGTCACGCTCGGGCTGGCGGACGCCGGAGCTGCGAGCGGAGATCGCGCGCCGGCGCTGGCGCGACGAGACCTACGCGGACGCGAGCGACGGTGAGCGGCTCGACCCGCGCACGCTGGCCCGCGCGCTGGACGACCGGCTGCCCGACGAACGGCTGATCGCGGTCGACAGCGGCCATTTCATGGGCTGGCTGCCCATGTACTGCCGCGTGCCGGACGAGCGCGGCTTCGTCATGACGCAGGCGTTCCAGGCGGTGGGTCTGGGACTGGCGACGGCGGTGGGCGCCGCGGTCGCCCGCCCGGACCGGCTCACGGTGGCGGCGCTGGGCGACGGCGGGACGCTGATGGCGCTGCAGGAACTGGAGACGGTGGCGCGGCTGGGCCTGCCGATGGTGGTGGTGGTGTTCAACGACGCGGCGTACGGCGCAGAGGTGCACCACTTCGGTCCGGATGGCTTCCCGGTGGACCTGGTGCGGTTCCGGGACACGGACTTCGCGGCCCTGGCGCGGGCGGCGGGGGCGGAGGGATCGACGGTCCGGACGGTCGGTGACCTGGACGTGCTGGCGCGCTGGCTCGACGACCGGCGGCGGCCGCTGGTGCTGGACGTGAAGGTGGTGCCGACCGTCGTCGCCGACTGGCTGGCGGAGGCGTTCGGCCACTGATTGCGCGGCCCCCCGGCCGGCGGCGCGCTCGCCGGCACGGTTCGCCCATAGTCTGCGGTATGGACGTAGACGGACGAGTGGTGGTGGTGACCGGCGGCGGCGGCGGCATCGGCTCCGCGCTGTGCCGGCGCTTCGCGGCCGACGGCGCGAAGGCGATCGTCGTGGCGGACCTGAAGGGTGAGGCCGCCGAGGCCGTGGCCGCCGAGGTCGGCGGGACGGCCGTCGCCGCCGACGTGACGGTGGAGACGGACGTCCAGGCGCTGGTCGCCGGCGCTCTCGCGGCGCACGGCCGGGTGGACGTCTACTGCTCGAACGCGGGTGTCGGCCTGGGTGGCGGGCCCGAGGCGCCGGACGACGTCTGGGAACGCAGCTTCGCGGTCCACGCCATGGCGCACATCTACGCGGCCCGGGCAGTCCTGCCCGGCATGCTGGAGCGCGGCGAGGGCTGCTTCCTGGGCACGATCTCGGCCGCCGGCCTCCTCAACCACGTCTTCTCGGCGCCCTACGCGGTCAGCAAGGCGGCTGGACTGTCGTTCCTGGAGTGGCTCAGCATCGCCTACGGCGACGAGGGCATCCTGGTGTCCGCACTGTGCCCGCAGGGCGTCAGAACGGCGATGCTGGGCAGCGAAGCCGAGCGGACGTCCTTTCTCCACGCGGGCGCGCTCGAGCCCGACGAGGTTGCCGGCGCGGTGGTCGACGGGCTGCGCGAGGAGCGCTTCCTGATCCTGCCCCACCCCGAAGTCGCCGAGTACTTCCGGCGCAAGGCGTCCGACTACGACCGGTGGCTGCGCGGCATGCGCCGCCTGCGCGAACGCGTCCGCGGCCAGATCACCTAGAAACGGGAGGGGGAGGGCCGACGCCCTCCCCCAAAGCCCTCCCCCATGGGCCCTCCGAGCCTCAGGTCAGCGTGCGCTCCAGCATGGCGCGGGGTTCTGCGGGTTCCGCATCCGCCGCGACGTTTGGCAGGCATGAAGGATGCCCGCCGTCCTGGAATCGGCTCCACGACCTTCGGCTTTGGCTGTCGATGTCAGGATTCAGCGAGTCCGCGGCGCTCGCTACCAGGCCGGGCCGGTGCCTTGACCCCTCGCTCGGTGCAAGGTCAATCACCGCCACGGACGTGTCGTCGCCAGCCGCGTACCGTTCACTCGCCATCGTCGTCTCCCCCACTCCCGCCACGCCCTGCCCTTCATCGGCAGTTGTATCATGCAACCGATGTAGTCTGCAACCATCGCGCTGCCGAGGCGCCTCGGGCGGCGGCGCGGGCTGGAGTACGATCTGAGGAGTTCCGGCCCGGCGGGGGCCAGGGCGGAGAGGGGATGTCGACCTCCCACGATACGTTCCGACTGCTGTACGAGGTCGCCGTGGCTACCAGCGGCGTCCTGGAGCCAGAGCGACTGGCCCAGCTCGCGGTGGAGCGGTCGCGCCAGCTCACCGGTGCCGACTCCACGCTCCTGTTCTGGTGGGTGCCCGAGCGCGAGCTGCTGGTTCTCATGGCCTGCGACCCTCCCGGCTCGGCGCCCCACGGCTGCACCCGGGGCCGGGGCGACGGCGCGGTGGGCATTGCGTTCGAGACCGGCAGCCCGCAGGTGATCGAGGACTACACGACCTGGCCGGAGGCGCTGCCGTCGGCGGCCGATCGCGGCATCGGGGCCGCCATGGCGGTGCCGCTGTTCGTGGGCGGCCGCGGCGAGGGCGTGATCTGCGTCCGGCGCTGCGTGCCCACGCGCTGGTCCGAGCGGCAGCTGGAGACGCTCTCGCTGCTCGCCAGCCTGGTGGCGCCGGCCATGACGGCCGCCCGCATCCACGCCGACCTGGAGGCGTCGGAGGAGAGCTTCCGGGCCGTCTATGCCGACGCGCAGGACCAGCTGCTCGCGCTGGTACGCGAGTTCGGCGTCCACCGCACGGACCCCACCGGGGGCGGCGAGCCGGTCTCGATGAGCGAGCACCAGGCCCTGATGGAGCTCAGCTCCGGCGAGGAGCTGTCGCAGACCGCCCTGGCTGTCCGGCTGCGGCTCGAGAAGAGCACCATCAGCCGCCTGGCCGTGCAGATGGAGGGCCGCGGCTGGCTCGAGCGCAACCGGGACACCGCGGACGCGCGCCTGGTCCGGCTGCGTCTCACCCCCCGTGGACGAGCGCTCGCGCGCGACCTGTCCGCGTTTCGCGCGAGCAAGCTGCAGGGCATGCTCAGCGCGATCCCGGAGGCGGACCGCGAGTCGGTCCTGCAGGCGCTCAAGGTGGTGATCCGCGCCCTCAACCGGGGCCCGGTCCGGGACGAGGACGAGGCCAGCGGCGCGGGCTGAATCCAGGCCGCCCTGAGCGCTTCGGCAGGTCGAATTCCGCCGCCGCCGCTACGCCGCCAGGCCGCGCTGCCGGTCCACGTCGCGGACGGCCGGCGGCGCCGTCACGAGCTGGTGCGCCAGCATCCCGAGCAGGAGCAGCGCGCCCAGGAGCCCCACGCTGGCCAGCGCGCCCGCCGCGACCGGCTGGCCGTCCCGCAGGGCCCGCGCG
>DASQZW010000288.1:0-5632 GCA_035638495.1 Terriglobales bacterium | reverse complement strand
GGGGATCTCGATGTCGCGCTTCACGATCTTGCCGGTGGCGGTCTTCGGCAGCTCGTCGACGAACCAGACGTGTCGGGGGTACTTGTAGGCCGCGATCTGCGCCCTGACGAACTCCCGCAGCTCCTCGGCGTCCGCCTGCGCGCCCGGCTTGCGCACCACCGCCGCGCCGACCTCCTCGCCGAGCTCGGCGTGCGGAACGCCCACCACCGCGCACTCGCGCACCGCCGGGTGCTGGTACAGCACCTCCTCGACCTCGCGCGGATAGACGTTGTAGCCGCCGCGGATGATCATGTCCTTCCGGCGGTCGACGATGAAGAAGTCGCCGTCCTCGTCGCGGCGGGCCAGGTCCCCAGTGCGGAACCAGCCGTCCCCGTCGATCGCCTCGGCAGTGGCCTCGGGCCGCCGCCAGTAGCCCTTCATCACGTTGTGGCCCCGGATGACGATCTCGCCGACCTCGCCGGCGGGCACCTCGCTGCCGTCGCCGTCGACCACCCGCATCTCGACCCCCTCCACCGCGGTGCCGATGGAACCCGGCTTGCGCTCGCGGTCGGTGCGGTTGAAGGAGGCCAGCGGCGAGGTCTCGGACAGGCCGTAGCCCTCGACCACGGCGCAGCCGAACGCGGCCTCGAACCCGCGCAGCACCTCGGCGGGCAGCGCGGCGCCGCCGGACACGCAGAGGCGGAGCGTGGAGAGGTCGAAGCGCTCGCGCTCCGGGTGATGGAGCAGCGCGGCGTACATCGTCGGGACGCCCTCCATCACGGTGACGCCGTCGCGGACCATGACCTCGAGGGCGCGGCCGGGCTCGAAGCGGGGCAGCAGGGTCAGCGTCGCACCCGAGGCGACGCCCGCGTTCAGGCCGCACGTCTGGCCGAAGGCGTGGAACAGCGGCAGGGCGCCCAGGACGACCGAGTCGGCGTCGAGCCCGAACAGTCGCCGTGCCACGTCGACGTTGCGCGTCAGGTTGGCGTGGGTGAGCTCGGCGCCCTTGGGCCTGCCGGTCGTGCCGGACGTGTAGAGGATCACCGCGGTGTCCGTCGGCGCGCGATCCACCGGTTCCGCCAGCGGGTCGATGCCGGCGGTCAGAGCGTCCAGGTCGCCCGGGGCCAGGAGGACGCACCGCGTTCCGGCCTCGGCGGCGCCGGCCTCGGCGGCCTCGGCGAACGCGTTCCAGGCCAGGATCAGCGCGGCCTCGGAGTCACCGAGGGAGTAGGCGACCTCGCGCTGCTTGAGCAGCACGTTCATCGGCACGACCGCCGCGCCGGCCCGCAGCGCGCCGTAGTAGGCGACGGCGAAGTCGGGGACGTTGGGCAGCATGATCCCGACACGGTCGCCGGGCCGGAGGCCCCGGTCGCGCAGCCAGCCGGCCAGCCGCGCGCTGGCGCGGTCCAGGTCCCGGTACGTGAGCTGGACGTCGTCCAGCTTCAGCGCGACCCGATCCGCGTGATGTCTGGTCGTCTCGAGCAGGTTGCTCGACAGGTTCGCATTCATCCCACCTGGCAGTGTCCGGAGCGGCCGCTGCCGTCACTACACCCAAAAGGAGATATCTGCGCGAATCAGGGCCGTCAGAGAAGGCCGCCCTCGCTGGCCCGGGCGATCGCCTCCACCCGGTTGCGCGCGCCCAGCTTCTGGAGCGCGCTCTGCAGGTACGTCTTCACCGTGTTCCGCGAGAGGAACGTCGCGGCCGCGATCTCGGCGTTCGTCTCGCCCATCGCCACGCGGCGCAGCACGTCGTACTCGCGGCGCGTCAGACCGAAGCGAGCCAGGCGCGCGGCCGTGGCCTCAGCGCCATCGGGGTCCCACGGCAGCGTCTCGCCGCGTGCCGCCCGGGTGATCGCCTCGGCCAGGTCGGACCGGGTGACGTCCTTCACCACCATGCCGGCGGCGCCCGCCTCGCGGGCCGCCTGCAGCGCCGCGTGGTCGGGGTGCGCGGTGAAGATCAGCACCGCCGCGCCGGGGGCGCGGCGCCGGATCGCCCGCACCGCCTCCGAGCCCAGCATGTCCGGCAGCCGCAGGTCGAGCAGGACCACGTCGGGCTTCAGCTGCCCGGCCAGGTCGATCGCCTCGCGGCCCGAGCGCGCGTACCCGGCGATGGTGACCGAGCGCGTCCGCTCGACCAGCAGCGCGACGCCGTCGTGGACCACCGGGTGGTCGTCCACCACGAGCACGCGGACCGGGTTCAGCACGGCACCCACAGGCGCAGGGTCGCGCCGCCGTCCTCTCCGGCGTCGACGAGGACCCCGCCGCCGAGCCGGCCCAGCCGGTCCCGCATCGACTGCAGGCCCAGCCCGCGGCCCTCGACGCCGGCGGCCGGGATGCCGACGCCGTCGTCCGCGACCACGACCAGTACGCCCCCGCGCTGCGCCGAGACGGTCACGATGACGGAACGGGCGCGGGCGTGCTTCTCCACGTTCAGCAGCGCCTCGCGCACGGAGTCGGCGAGCGCCCGGGTCGCGCCCGCGCGCAGCGGAGGCACCTCGCTGAGCAGGATCACGCGCGCGAGCAGGCCGGTCCGCTCCTCGAAGGCGCGGCAGTCGCAGCGGAGCGCGACGCCGAGGGCGAGCTCCTCGGGCGGGGCGCTCAGGGTCTGGAGCGACAGCCGCAGCGTGGCCGCCGCCTCGCCCGCCTGCCGCTCGATCGCGGCCAGGCGGGAGCGGACCTCCGGCTCGAGCGCCGGCTCACCGCCCAGGCCGCGAACGCCCGCGCCGATCGCGAACAGCATGGCCCCGACCGAGTCGTGGAGCTCGAGCGCCAGCCGCCGGCGCTCCTCCTGAACGGCGACCTCGGCGTGGTGGCGGGCGCGCTCGGCGATGGTCACCGCCGTGGCGGCGCGGTTCGCGGCCGCGAGCACCGCGTCGACGGTCCGCCCGTCGAACGACGTCACCGTGCGCTGGCCGGCGTAGAGGACGCCCAGCAGCCGGCCCTGGTGCAGGATCGGCACGGCGAGGATCGCGCGCACGCCCTCGGCCGCGACGGAGCTGTCGACGCGCTCGATGTGGGCGATGCTGTCCGCCGTCAGGTAGTCGCGGACCCAGTGCGGCCGGCGGCTGTCCATGACGCGCCCGGCGAGGCCCCAGCCGGCCGGCACCACCAGGCGGTCGAGCGCGGGGGTCGCGGCTCCGGCCCGGTGGAGGAGCACGATCCGATCCTCGCCGTCCGGGACGCCGACGAACCCGACGTCCGTGCCCGTGGCCTGCGGCACCGCCGCCACGAGCCCGTCGAGCGCGGCGTGGCGGTCGAGCAGCATCGCCAGGCGTGCGCTGTCGTCGTCGAGCCGCAGGAGGCGGTCCAGCGCCTCCTCGCGGATCTCCGCACCACGGGCGGGCATAGCCGCAGTCTAAGCACGGCCGCTCAGCTGCGAAACGGCGTTGCCGTACGGCCGCCACCTCATGCGCTGCCCCAGACGTGGCCCCGGTACGGCAGCGATGACGCGCCGGCGGTTTCACGACTGCTCACGGTTCTCAGGGCACTCCAATCCAGCGCTGCTACGGTCGAGGCATGTGGCAGCGCCCGCCCCGCTCGACGGCCGAGGAGCGCGACCGCGGGCTCCGGAAGGTGCGCAGCTGGACGATGGGGCTGGTCCTCCTGGCGGCCGGCCTGGTCGCGCTGACCGCCGGCCTGGCCGCCGCCAGCTTCGCGGGCCGCACGACCGCCGCCGCATCCGACTCCTCCTCCGCAACCTCCCCCGACGACCAGTCCTCATCGTCCGACCAGCCGCAGTCGCCTCCTGGCGGGTTCTTCAACCTCGGCGGCGGAGGCGGCGGCGGTCACGCGGTCTCGGGAGGTTCGTAGCAGAGGACCGGTCGCAGTGGTCCGGGCGTGCGAATTCACCGCACTGGGCACCGGGGTCCGGGTCCTCGCCGCCGGTGATCGCTCGCTGGAGGCCGCACGCGCCGCCGTCGAGCGCGAGCTGACGGCCGTCGACGAGGCGTGCAGCCGCTTCCGTCCGGACTCCGAGCTGGTGCGGGCACAGGGGGCTGCCGGCCGGGCTGTGCCCGTCAGCACCCTGCTGGCCCAGATCGTGGCGGCGAGCCTCCGCGCCGCGCGGATGACCGGCGGCGCCGTCGACCCCACGGTCGGCACGGCGATGCGGCGCATCGGGTACGACCGCGACTTCGCGCTCGTCGCGGACGGCGATCCCGGCGCCGTTCCGCTGCGCGTCGAGCCCGTCCCGGGCTGGCGCAGCGTCGAGCTGGACGCGTCCCGGCGGCTCCTCCGCGTGCCCGCCGGCGTCGAGCTCGACTTCGGCTCGACCGCCAAGGCGTTCGCCGCGGACCTGGCCGCCCGGTCCGCTGCGGCGGCCGCGGGCTGCGGGGTGCTGGTCAGCCTCGGGGGCGACATCGCCATGGCGGGCCCGCCCCCCGAAGACGGCTGGCGGGTGCTGGTGGCGGAAGACCACGCGGCGCCGCTCGACGGCCCGGGCCAGGTGATCCGCCTGGCCGGCGGGGCGCTCGCCACCTCGAGCACGACCGTGCGGCGATGGCGGCGCGGGGACACGGACGTACACCACATCGTGGACCCGGCGACCGGCATGCCGGCGGCCGGTCGGTGGCGAACGGCCACCGTCGGCGCCGCGACCTGTGTCGACGCCAATGCCGCCGCCACCGCCTCGATCGTTTGGGGCGACCGCGCCGCCGACTGGCTCAGGAAGTACCGCCTGCCGACGCGGCTGGTCGCGCAGGACGGGTCGGTCGTCCTGGTCGCGGGGTGGCCCGAAGAGGGAGGCGCGGGGTGAGCCAGCCCAGTCCCCTCTGGTTCGCCGCCCGACCACCAGTGCCCAGCCGAGCGGGTGTCGCTGCCCGTGCCGAGCCTGTGGAGTGCCGATCGAGGGGGACCTGCTGGCGCTCGCCCGGCGAGCGGTGGACGCCTGCGCGGTTCTCGCCCTCCGCCTCGAGCGCGCGTCGCCGCGTGGCCGTTGACCTCCTGCGGCGAACGCGCACCATGGAGGGTGGCATGGACGACGGGTACCTCTCGCGAGCCATGAACCGGGTCGAGGACCCGGCCGCCGAGGAGCGCGTGATCCGTGCCGCTGCGAGGATCTTCCTGAGCACGGGGACGCTCGACATGCGCGCCCTGGCCCGACAGCTCGGGATCGGCCGGGCCACGCTCTACCGGTGGCGCGGGAGTCGCGACGCGCTGCTCACCGACGTGCTCCTCTGGCTGGGACTGCGCAACCTCCGCCGCGCCGAGGATGACGTGCCGACGCCGTCGGGACCGCAGCGGCTGGTCGACGTGCACGCGGTCCACATCGCCCGCATCACCAGCAGCCCGGGCCTCCGCACGTTCGTCCGGTCCGAGCCCGAGGTGGCGTCGCGGGTGCTCCTGGAGGCCAACGGCAGGGTCCACCTCGGCATGATCCGTGCCCTGGCCGACCTGGTCCGGCGGCAGGAGAAGGAGGCGGGCTGGCGCGCGCCCCTGGGACCCGACCGGCTGGCCAGCATCATCGCCCGGATCGACGAGACGTTCATGTACGCGGACCTGATCGCGAACGACGTGCCCAACATCGAGTCGCCGCTGATCGTCTTCGAGATCCTCGTGGGGCTGCGCCGGGCCGACTGATCTGTCGTGTGAGACACGACCGCCGAGCGTGTCTTGACATCCAGTAAGTCGCAGACCAGACTGTGGGCACTCGATG
>DASQZW010000287.1:0-4373 GCA_035638495.1 Terriglobales bacterium | reverse complement strand
CCCACCGCGGGCGGCGGCTGCGCCTCGCGCTGCCCGCCGGCGCGGCCGCCGCGCTGGTGGCCCCGGACCACTGGCAGGGACGCCTGCTCGGGGCTTCCCACCGGCTGCGGCTGGTCGCCCGCGAGGGCGCGCTGGCGGTGGTCGAGGCCGAACGCCGCGACGACACCGTAGCGGGCGCGGAGCTCCTGGCGAGGCGGCTGGCCGAGCACCCGACCGCCGCGGCCGCCAGCTCGCTCCGCGAGGGCCTGATCGCCGCCGGCGCGGCGCGCACGAAGAACGAGGCGCGGGCGATGCTGGCGGCGCTGCCCCAGCTGGAGGCGCGCCCGACCGACCTGCCGGTGCACCTCCTGCGCGAGGTTGCGGAAGCGCTCCCGGCCCTGGCCGGGCATTCGCCAGGCGCTGGTGCGGACCCACAGGCCTGAGCCGGCCCGCGCCCGGGTGCCGGCCGGCCGGGTTTGGGCGAATGTCACTCTCAGCACCCGCTTCCGGTCCGCACGTGGTCCACTTGCACGCCGCTTGTGCACGTGAGCGGTCGCCATAGGGCGACGCGTCAGACGAATGGTCCGAATCCGCCAAGGAATAACGGCGATCTGCCAGACGAATCTCCCAATCGGCCCGGGAGTGACCCGACCAGCCTGTTTGTCCCTCTCAGCATCCCGCTTCCGGTCCGCACGTGGTCCACTTGCACGCCCCTTTTGCACGCGAACGGTCGCGGCGGTCGAGAGAACGGCCAATCGGTATAATTGCCGACCAGTTTGGCAGTCGAGAGCGAACTCAAGGCAAAGCTGGCCGCGGAGCACGGCCTCCATGGCACCGACACCGGTTCCCCCGAGGTCCAGGTCGCCATCTTCTCCGAGCGGATCCTGCAGCTCACCGAGCACCTCAGGACCCACAAGAAGGACCACCACTCGCGTCGCGGTCTGCTGCTGCTGGTTGGCAAGCGTCGCAGGCTGCTGAACTACCTGAGCCGCACCGACGTCGGGCGCTATCGGGCGCTGATATCGAAGCTGGGGCTCAGGAGATAGTGAGTGCGGGCGGGGCAACCCGCTCGAATTGTTTCGGGGGGTCCGGCACCTGAAACCTGGCCTCGAGGCCTGATGCGCTTCGAGCTCAGCTTTTGGGTCCCTGGCCTCCCGGCAGAGGAGTAGTGAGACACGTGGCTGAAGTCACGAAAACGTTCGAGGTGGCCGGTCAACAGGTCACCATCAGGACCGGCGCGGTCGCCGAGCAGGCCAGCGGCGCCGTCCTGATCAGCCGGGGGGATACCGTGGTGCTCTGCACCGCGATGATGTCGAGGGAGCCGCGGGAGGGCATCGACTTCTTCCCGCTGACCTGCGACTACGAGGAGAAGCTGTATGCCGCCGGCAAGATCCCGGGCGCGTTCCTGCGCCGCGAGGGCCGGCCGAGCGAGCAGGCCATCCTGACGTCGCGGCTCACGGACCGCCCCATCCGGCCGCTCTTCCCCGACGGCTTCCGCAACGACGTGCAGGTCGTCTCGACCGTGCTGTCGGTCGACCAGGAATCGGACCCCGCGATCCTGTCGATCAACGGCGCGTCGGCGGCCCTGACGATCTCGGAGATCCCCTTCCAGGGCCCCATCGGCGCCGTCCGCATGGGCTACATCGACGGCCAGCTGGTGGTCAATCCCCGGCAGCCGGACATGGAGCGCTCGGACCTCGACCTGGTGGTCGCCGGCACCCAGGAGGCCATCCTGATGGTGGAGGCGGGCGCCAAGGAGGTCAGCGAGCAGCTGCTCGTGGACGCCCTGGAGATGGCGCACGGGGCCATCGGTGAGATCTGCCGCGCCCTGCTGCAGCTGCGCGAGCAGGCGGGCAAGCCCAAGGTCGAGTTCACGGCCCCCGAGTACGACCCGCAGATCGTCGCCGCCGTCCAGGAGCAGGTCGCCGGGCGCCTGGACGAGGCCGCGTACGGCACGGACAAGGCCGAGCGCGAGACCCGGCTGTCGGCCCTCAAGAAGGAAGTCAAGACCGCGCTGCTGGAGCGCTGGCCCGACGCCGGCGAGACGATCAGCGCCGTCTACGAGAAGAAGGTCAAGGACCGTGTCCGGCAGCGCGTCATCGAGCAGGGCGTGCGCGTCGACGGCCGCGGCCTGAGGGACATCCGCGAGATCGAGGTGCGGGTCGGCGTGCTGCCCCGCACCCACGGGTCCGGCATGTTCCGGCGCGGGCAGACGCAGGCGCTCACGATCCTCACGCTGGGCACGGTCGGCGACGCCCAGCGCCTCGACGGCCTCGGCCTCGAGGAGAACAAGCGCTACATGCACCACTACAACATGCCGCCGTTCTCCACGGGCGAGGCCAAGCCGCTGCGCAGCCCCGGCCGGCGTGAGATCGGCCACGGCGCGCTGGCGGAGCGGGCTCTGGTGCCGGTCATCCCTTCCGTGGACGACTGGCCGTACACGATGCGCCTGGTCTCCGAGATCCTGTCCTCGAACGGCTCCACGTCGATGGCGTCGGTGTGCGGCTCGACCCTGGCGCTGATGGACGCGGGCGTGCCGATCCGCAAGCCGGTGGCGGGCATCGCGATGGGGCTGGTCACGCGCGAGGGCCGGTACGCGATCCTGACCGACATCCAGGGCGTCGAGGACGCGCTCGGCGACATGGACTTCAAGGTCGCGGGGACCCGCGACGGCGTCACCGCGCTCCAGATGGACATGAAGATCAAGGGTCTCACCCGCGAGACCATGGCCGAGGCGCTGGAGCAGGCGCGCGAGGCGCGCATGACGGTGCTCGGCAAGATGCTCGAGGTCATCCCCGAGCCGCGTAGGGAGATGAGCCCGTACTCGCCGCGCATCACCACGATCCAGATCAACCCCGACAAGATCCGCGACGTGATCGGCCCCGGAGGCAAGGTGATCCGCAAGATCGTCGAGGAGACGGGCGCGCAGATCGACGTCGAGGACGACGGCAAGATCTTCATCGCGTCGACAGACCAGGCGAGCGCGCGGAAGGCGATCGACTGGATCAAGAGCCTCACCGACGAGGTCGAGGTGGGCCGCATCTACCGCGGCAAGGTCGTGCGCATCATGTCGTTCGGCGCCTTCGTGGAGGTGCTGCCGAACCAGGACGGCCTGGTCCACATCTCCCGCCTGACCGACCATCGCGTCGAGCGGGTGGAGGAGGTCGTCAACGTGGGCGACGAGATCGTGGTCAAGGCGGTCGAGATCGACAGCCAGGGACGGCTGAACCTGAGCCGGCAGGAGGCCATCGAGGAGCTGACCGCGCGCGGAGAGCCCATCGAGGAGCAGATCGACATGGACGCCGTGGCGGCCGCGATGTCGCTGCCCCCACCTCCGCCGCGCGAGCCGCGTGACCGGAACGGGGGCGGTGGCTTCCGGGGCGGTCGGGGCGGCGGCGACCGCGGCGGGCGCGGCTTCGGCGGCAGCCGGAGCGGCGGCGGCGGCGGCGACCGCGAGCGCACCCGGCGCGAGTAGCGCGACGCGAAGGAGCGCCCGGGCCGCCGTGGCTCCGGGCCGCTCCGTGGCTCGCTACCAGAGCAGGACTTCGGAGCACACAGGCGTGAAGCCGGCGCCGATCAGCATCCGGACCGAGGCGACGTTGCCCGGCACGGCCTGCCCGAACACCGGCTCGCCCGGCGGGACCAGGCGGCGGGCGGCCCGCGCCAGGCCCCTGCCCAGCCCCCGGCCCCGGGCCTCGGGGCGGACCTCGATCCCGCACTCCCACCGCCCGGCCAGACCCCGACCCAGGACGAGCAGTCCGGTCCCGCCGGCCGTCTGGTAGGCGCGCACCTCGGTGCGGAGGCGCAGCGACCGCGCCACGCGCGCGCTCGGCACGTCCCGCGCAGGGAACAGAGGCATCTCGGGAGCGCCGGCGAGGGGCGCGATGGCGAACGTGATCGTGTGGCTGAAGTCCGTGCAGCCGCAGTGCTCGGACAGCGCCGCCAGGAACTGCGGGCGGATGGGCGCGACCAGCTCACCGCGGGGACACCGCGAGGCGACCCATTCCGGCGGGACGTCCGCGGCGACCACCACGTGGCCGCCGAACGCGACCACGGCCGCTGTCGCGCCCTCGACCCGGGGCAGCGCCTCTATCTCCATGTCGACAGCGGGGGGAACGCCGAACGCGGCGTCGCGGAGCATGCGCGCGAGCGGGTGATCGGCTTCGGCCGGCCGATGGGTACGGTCGGCAGGGCTCATGTGCCCCGCCGACCGTTGGCCCCCCCACCCTTCTCAGGGAAGTAGCGTCCGACTCCGGAAAGAGAACGGGCCGCGAGCGCGACCCTACCGATCGGTAATGTTACTGAACGGTACCGCGGTGTCAAGGGATCTTGCACAGGCCGCGGATGCCGCCGAGCAGGAATTCCAGCTGGCGGTCCGTCATCTCCTCCGCGGA
>DASQZW010000286.1:0-58095 GCA_035638495.1 Terriglobales bacterium | reverse complement strand
CACTCACGCGCGGCAAAGTCGAGATTGGCCCACTTGTGTGGCAGTTGCCACCCAGAGGCGAGCCGATGCTAGCCCGCCAGCCCCTCTTCGCCGGTCCTCACACCAGGCGCACCGAACGCACCAGACGAGCCGAGCCGAAAGCAGAGGTGGAGCGGACGTTCGCCCCTCAGGGCCGGTAAACTGACTGGCACTCTCGGTCCGGGAGTGCCAGAACCATGGAGCCACGCAAGCAGGACATCCTGAAGGCGGTCGTCCGCGAGTTCACCGTATCCGCGATTCCGGTGGGCTCGCAGGCGCTGGTCAGCCGTCACTTCTTCAACCTCAGCTCGGCGACGGTGCGCAACGAGCTGTCCGAGCTCGCCGACCTCGGCTACCTCGTGCAGCCGCACACGTCGGCGGGCCGCATCCCGACCGACCGTGGGTACCGCTACTTCGTCGACTTCCTGATGGACCTGCAGGCGGTGCCTACCCAGCTGGAGACGTTCATCCAGGGCGAGCTGCGGACCGCGCCGGCCGACCCCCAGGCGCTGCTGGAGCGCGTGGCCACCATCGTCGCGGCAGTCACCCAGAACGCCGCCATCGCCACCCTGCCGCACGGTCCGCAGGCCCGCCTCAAGCACGTCGACCTGGTCTCGCTGGAGCCGACCGAAGTGCTGGTGATCCTGCTCGTCGAGGGCAACCTGATCCGGCAGCAGATCATGTCGGTCAGCCGGCCCGTGGAGCAGGCAGAGCTGAGCCGGCTCGCGAACAAGCTGAACCGCGAGCTGGTCGGCAAGGACCGTGACGGCCTGGAGCTGCGGCTGAAGCGGCTCGGCCGCGGCCTGGAGAACGAGATCGTCACCCGGCTGTCGCAGACACTCGAGCTCTTCGAGCAGGGCGTCGAGACGCTGGTGCTGCACGACGGCGTGCGCAACCTGCTGCGCCAGCCGGAGTTCGCCGAAGCTTCCCGGCTGCACCAGGTGCTCGAGGTGCTGGAGGAGACCCGCCACCTGGCCACCCTGCTCCAGGAGCTGGTCGGCGAGTCGGAGATGCAGATCGTCATCGGGTCCGAGAACCAGGCCACCCAGCTGCGCTCGTGCACCGTCGTGCTCACCACGTACGGGCCCACCCGCCGAATCCGCGGCGTCCTGGGGGTGCTGGGACCCACGCGGATGGACTACGGCCAGGTGGTCGCCCGCCTGCAGGCCGTCGCGCGGCGGGCGAGCGAGCGCATGAGCGAGGTGTACGCGTGAGGCGCCGGCTGCGCCCTCGCGGCATCCACTAGAGTTGGGGCCTGCGCACCCGAACGGGGGCCGGGGTTTGACCGGGGGCCGGCCCGCGGTATCAAAACAACGAGCGATGGCGACCAAGCGAAGGACAGACCACGATTCCACGCCCAGGCCGGACGCGCCGGCCGTCGAGGCCGCCTCGGCCGATCGGCCTGTGTCCGGCGGCAACCAGGAGAAGTCGAAGGCGAACCAGCCCGCCGCGGAGACCGGCGGGAGCGAGCGGACCGTGAAGCCGGAGGCGCCCGAGGCGAAGCCCGCGACGACCGCCGAGGCCGATGAGGCCACCGAGGGCACCCAGGGCACCCAGGTCACCGAAGAGCAGGAGGCCGCCGAGCGGACGGCTGAGCGCCGCATCGAAGCGCTGGCGTCGCAGCTGGAGGAGGCCAACGGCCGCCACCTGCGGCTGGCCGCCGACTTCGAGAACTACAAGAAGCGCGTGCGCCAGGAGCAGCTCGACACGATGAAGTACGCCGCAGCCACCGTGGCGGAGCGGCTGCTGCCCGTCCTCGACGACGCGGACCGCGCGCTGAGCCACGCGCCGGAGGGCCTCGACGAGAGCTGGCTCAAGGGAGTCCGCCTCACGTTCCAGAAGCTGGAAGAGGTGCTGGGCTCCGTCGGCGTCGAGCGCATCGAGGCGCTGGGCGCGACGTTCGACCCCAAGCAGCACGAGGCCGTCGCCTCGGAGGAGACGGCCAAGCACCCGGAGGACACGGTCGTGGCCGAGCTGCGCGCCGGGTACCGGATGCACGACCGCGTGCTGCGGCCGGCGCTGGTGAAGGTGGCGCGGCCACCAGCCTAGACCGCCTTGGCAATCAAGCGCGACTACTACGAGATCCTGGGCGTCAGCCGTGACGTCTCCGCGGACGAGTTGAAGCGCGCCTTCCGCAAGCTGGCGATGCAGTACCACCCGGACCGCAACCCGGACGACCCGCAGGCAGCCGAGCGGTTCAAGGAGTGCAGCGAGGCCTACGAGGTGCTCTCCGATCCGGAGAAGCGGCGCAGCTACGACATGTTCGGGCACGCCGGCGTCGGCCAGGGAACCGGGACCGGGTTCGAGGGCTTCGGCTTCGGCGACATCTTCGACACGTTCTTCGGCGGGGGTTTCGGTGGGCGCGGTCGCCGGGCGGCGCGGGGCGACGACCTGCGGTACGACCTGACGATCTCGTTCGAGGAGGCGTTCACGGGCGTCGAGCGCGACATCGACGTGGCCCGGCTCGTCACGTGCGAAACGTGCACCGGCAGCGGCGCCCAGCCGGGGACCGGCACCGAGACGTGCGAGTCCTGCGGCGGCAGCGGTCAGGTGCGGCGCCAGGCCCAGTCCATCTTCGGGTCGGTGGTCAACATCGGCACCTGCCCCACCTGCGGCGGCGCCGGGCGCATCCTCCGCTCGCCCTGCGGCGAGTGCCGCGGGCAGGGCCGTGTCGAGCGCCCGAAGCGGCTGCGGGTTCGCATCCCGGCGGGCGTGGACACCGGCTCCCAGATCCGCCTCTCGGGCGAAGGAGAGGCCGGCTATCGCGGCGGCCCGCCCGGCGACCTGTACGTGGTGCTCCGCGTGCGCAACCACTCCACGCTGCGCCGGCAGGACCAGGACATCGTCTACGAGCTGCGGGTCAACATGATGCAGGCCGCCCTCGGCGACCAGATCGAGGTGCCGACCCTCGACGGCGACGTCGAGATCACGGTGCCGGCGGGCACGCAGTACGGCCAGACGTTCCGCCTGCCAGGGCGGGGTATGCCGAACGTGCGCAACGGTCGCCGGGGCGACCAGTTCGTCGTCGTCCAGGTCGTGGTGCCCAAGGACCTCTCGGCCGACCAGAAGGCGCTGCTGCGCAAGGTGGGCGGCCTGACCGGCAAGCCCGAGAAGGTGTCGAAGGGCTTCTTCGAGAAGCTGCGCGAGGCGATCAACCTGGACTGAGCGGTTGTCCCGGGTCGGGCTACGGACTCGCCCATGTCCCGTCCCTGCCAGGCGAGTAGCGTTTCGACCCACAGCAGTCGCCCCCCACGGCGAAGCGACACCCAGGAGGTGCAACCGTATGCATGGGTGCATGTGCTCGATCGTCCCGCCGCACGTCTTCGAGAGGATTCTCCGGACAGGGACGCCGGAGGAGCGAGAGGCGGCGATCGGCACCCTGTCCGTCGACCACTCCATCCGCCTCACGCGCGCCCAGAACGCCGCGCTCGCCGCACAGCCGCTGCGCAGGGCGGTCGCCGCGCCCGGCGGCCGGGGGGTCGTCCACCGGACGATCTACGACGCCCAGAACCGAAGCGACCAGCAGGCCACGGTGGTCCTCCGCGACGAGGGCCAGCCCGAGTGCGCCGACGAGTCGGCCAACCAGGCCTACGACTCGCTGGGCGACACCTACCGGTTCTACTGGGATGTCCTGACCCGGGACTCGATCGACGACGCGGGCATGTCGCTCCTGGGCGAGGTGCACTTCGGGCGCAGGTACGACAACGCCTTCTGGGACGGCCGGCGCATGATGTTCGGAGACGGGAGCGGCACGATGTTCACCGGCTTCACGTCGGCCGTGGAGGTGGTCGGCCACGAGCTGACGCACGGCGTGACCCAGAACACGATCAACCTGCTCTACACGGGCCAGTCGGGCGCGCTCAACGAGTCCATCTCGGACGTGTTCGGCTGCCTGGTCAAGCAGTACAAGCTCGGCCAGACGGCGGACCAGGCCACCTGGCTCATCGGCGAGGGCATCCTGGGGCCGGCCATGCACGGCGTCGCGCTGCGGTCGATGAAGGCGCCGGGCACCGCCTACGACGGTGACGACCAGCCCGCGACGATGAGCGGGTTCGTCAACACCACCTCGGACAACGGCGGCGTCCACACGAACTCAGGTATCCCCAACCACGCGTTCTACCTGGCCGCGACCGCCATCGGCGGCAACGCGTGGGAGCGGGCGGGCAGGATCTGGTACCAGGTGATGACGCTGCGGGCGGTGCCCCCGGACGCGCAGTTCCACACGTTCGCGCAGGCGACGCTGATCGCGGCGTCGGCGCTGTACGGCCCCGCCTCCGTCGAGGCCAAGGCGGTCGCGGACGCGTGGGGCCAGGTCGGCGTCCTGACGGCGTCCCAGATGCCCACGGCCGCCTCCCTGGCTTCATGAGCGAGGGGGCTGCTGGCGCGGAGGACAACCTCGAGGTCGAACGTTCGGGCGGCTTCGGCGGCCTGACCGTCCGCGCCAGCGTCCCGGTTGCGGAACTCGAGTCCCCGGAGCGGGCGGCGATCGAGCAGCGGCTCGGGCGCGCGCCGTCGGCTCCGTCCGGGCCCGATCGCTTCGTCTACCGGTTCCGCATGCACGGCCGCGAGGCCGTGGTGCAGGAGGACCTGCTGCCGGCCGAGCTGCAGCCCCTGCTCGACCGGCTGTCCGACTCCTGGTCCTGACCGGCGCTGACCCCCTCGCTGCATTTCTCAAGCGACTGCTTGAGAAAACTGGTGGCTGGTGCCAGAATGTGCTCAGGGGGAAACGAAGAGATGCGAGCGATCGACCTGGAACTCACGAACGCGGAAGTCGAAGTACGGCAGCTCGAGGCGCGGCTGCGCGTCGTCCCGATGAACGACGTCCAGCTCGCGCAGGCGCTGCGCCGCGCGCTGAGCGCCAAGCGCGAACGGCTCGACAGGCTGCGCGCCCAGCACCCGCTCGGTTAGCCAGCCGGGGTCAGCCTAGCCGACGAGCTCGCGCGTCCGTGTGACCACTCGGGCGGCGAGGTCGTAGCGGCCCAGCGACGGGATCACGTATGCGCCCTGGACCTGCGCGCGCGCGGCCTCGAGAAAGTCGACCGCCAGCTCGACGCCCAGGTGCTCCGCCCGGTCGCCCGCCCCCGCGAGGCGGTCGCGCAGGGCCTGCGGCACGCTGATGCCGGGCACCTCGTTGTGCAGGTACTCGGCCTGCCGCACGGAGCGGAGCGGGAGCACGCCGACCAGGATCGGCACGCGTACCTCGGCCGCGATCTCGCGGAGCCGCTCCAGTGCGCGCGGGTCGTAGATCGGGTTGGTGACCACGAAGTCGGCGCCGGCTGCGATCTTGCGGCGCAGCAGGCGGATCTCCCGCTCCAGGTCCTCGGCCCCCGGGTTGACGGCGGCGCCCACGTGGAACGCGGCGCTCGCGCCGATCGGGGTGCCGTTGGCGTCGAGCCCGCGGTTCAGGTTCGCGATGATCGTGATCAGGCCTACCGCGTTCACGTCCCAGACCGCGGTCGCAGTCGGGTTGTCGCCGACGCGGGGCGGGTCGCCGCGCAGGGCGATGATGTTCCTGATCCCGAGCGCGTGCGCGCCGATCAGCTCGGACTGGATCGCCATCACGTTCCGGTCGCGGCACGTGAAGTGGGCGATGGCCTCGAGGCCCACCTGCTGCTGGACCAGCGCCGCGCACGCGATCACGCCCATCCGCATGCGCGCCATCGCGGAGTCGGTGACGTTGGCGTAGTCGACGCCGGCCTCTTTGAGCAGGTGCGCGCCCGCGAGCATGCGGCCCGGGTCGATGCCGCGCGGCGGGGTCAGCTCGACCGAGATCGCGAACCGGCGCTGGACGAGCTCGCGGGCGAGGCGGGAGGTGGGCACCGGCGGCTGGACCGCCTCGTCCTCGCGGGGCTGCCGGCGGCGCACCTCGACCACGCCCGAGCGGGCCTCGGACAGGCGCGCGCGCAGGGCGGCGATGTGCGCCGGGCCGGTGCCGCAGCAGCCGCCCAGGATCGAGACGCCGTCCTCGAGCATGCGGACGGCGCTGTCGGCGAAGTACTCGGGCCCCGACGTGTAGACGAGGCGGCCGCCGACCCGCTCTGGCAGGCCGGCGTTGGGCCAGGCCCCGATCGGTGGGGCACCCTCGAGCTGGGCCAGGTGGCTGGCCACGCGCCGCACCGGCTGCGGGCCGCTGCCGCAGTTGGCGCCGATCGCGCTCACTCCGAGCGGCGCCAGCGCCGCGACCAGGGCGGCCGCGGCGTCCTCGGGGCTGTTCTCGTCGCCGAAGCTGAGGCTCGCTACCACCGGCAGGTCGGGCGCGACCTCGCGGGCGACCCGCACGGCCAGCTCCAGCTCTCCGAGGGCGCTGAACGTCTCGAAGACCAGCAGGTCGACTCCGCCCTCGATCAGCGCCTCGATCCGCTCCTGGAACATGCGCTGGGCCGAGCTGCGCTTGATCGAGCCGACCGGCTCGATCGGCCGGCCCAGGGGGCCGATGCTGCCGGCGACCAGCACGGGCCGGCCGGACGCGTTGCGCGCCTCGACGGCGAGGCGCGCGCCCGCCAGGTTGATCTCGCGGACCAGGTGCTCGAGGTAGTGCTCGCCGAGGCCGAAGCGGCTGGCGTTGAACGTGTTGGTCTCGATCACGTCGGCGCCGGCCGTGATGTAGTCGCGGTGGGTGCCGCTGACGAGCACCGGTTCGACCAGGTTCAGCTCCTCCAGGCAGCGGCCGGGAGCGACGCCCCGAGCGTGGAGCTCGGTACCCATCGCGCCGTCGAACAGGACGGGCCCGCGGGCGAGACGTTCCGCCATGCGGTTCATCGAGCTACCCATGTAACCACAGGGACCGGACCCGGCGTCCCTCAGGGGCCGGGCCCGTCATGCGCCGGTCATGATCCCCCTGCCGAACGCGATGGCCACGATCCAGCAGGCGATGGTCAGGAACGCGGCCTCGCGCGCCCTGGTCCCGCGCCCGGCCCAGAAGTAGACGCCGGGCAGCCACAGGAACGCGAACCCGCCGTAGACCACGTGCAGGAGCTCCTTCGGCTGCGTCATGGTCAGGAGGACCAGACCGATCGCGCCCTGGACGCCGGTCAGGCCGATCATCAGGACGTAGCTGGAGCGGAACCCGGCGCTGACCTGCCGCCGGGTGATGAAGGCCACGGTGCCCCACACCCCCAGCGCGGCAGCGAACAGGATGAGGGCCAGCGCGAAGCGCTGGTGCAGGAACGCGAGAATGCCGATCACGGGAGGTCAATTGTCGGACTTCGGGGTGTCGCGGTGAAGGTCGAGGTGGTCAAGGCGGTGCGCGCGCCGATCGCCCCGGCGTTCCTGCGCGCCGTCCTGAGCGGGGCCGTGGAGGAGGCGGCGGTCGCGGCGGCGGCCGCGCCGGCGGGACGCGCGGCGGCGCTCACGGTCCGCGTGACCGGCGACCGCGAGCTGCGCCGGCTGAACCGGGAGTTCCTGGGCGAGGACCATGCGACCGACGTGCTGTCCTTCCCGAGCGGCGACGCGGCCGGCGGGTACCTGGGCGACCTGGCGCTGTCGTGGCCGGCTGTCGGCCGCCAGGCGGAGGCGTTCGGTCACCCGCCCGAGGTGGAGGCGGCGCTGCTCTCGGTCCATGGCCTGCTCCACCTGCTGGGCTGGGACCACGCGACGCCGCCGGAGGAGCGGGAGATGACCCGGCTCACGCTGGCGTGCCTGGCCCGTTCGGGCCTGCGGCCCGCCCCCGGCCGGCTGTAGCCACCGGGCTCCGTACAATTTGGCCGACAGCGGGTCGCGGCACCCTGCCGCAGGCCCCCGTGTGCCCATGTCCTTCCCCGCGCAGACGCCCGACTCAGACCTGATCGTCGTCGGCCTCGGCAACCCGGGGTCCGAGTACGCGCGCACCCGGCACAACCTGGGCTGGTCCTGCCTGGAGCGGTTCGCGGCAAGGAACCGGATCGAGCTGTCCCGCAGACGCTGGCGCTCGCGGACCGGCTGCGGCCACGTAGCGGGACGCCGGGTCTGGCTCCTCGAGCCGCAGACGTACATGAACCTCAGCGGCCGCGCGGTGTTCGAGGCGACGCGCGACCTCGACGTCGGCCCCGAGAGCGTCTGGGTGGTCTACGACGAGATGGACCTGCCGCTCTGCCGGCTGCGGATTCGCATCGGCGGATCGGCCGCCGGCCACAACGGGATCCGGTCGATCATCGCGTCACTTCACAGCGACGCGTTCGTCCGGTTCCGCGTCGGCGTCGGCAAGCAGCCCGTCCGCGGCTCCAGTGCTGGCGCCGGCCATGTGCTCGGGCGCTTCTCGCGGGAGGAGGCGGAGGTGATCGACAAGATCGTCGACGGCGCCGCGGGGGCGCTCCAGACCGCGCTGGAGGAGGGGCTGACCCGCGCCATGGATCTTTACAACCGGGCTGGATCTCTGGGCTGCGAGGAGCTATCGTGACAGCGTTGTGGGAACGGACGTTCGATGGAGCCCTTCGGGGCTGGCTGGAGCGGCCCGGCGCCGGGCTGCGCGCTGGGCGGCTGCCGCGCGCGGCATGGCCGGTGCTGCTCTCGGCGGTGGCCCGGGGCGCGGCGGCGACGAGCCGGCCGACCCTGGTCCTCTGCCCGGGGCCGGCCCGCTCGATCGGGGAGCTTCGGCTCTGGCTGGCCGGGCACCCCTCCGTCTACCACTTCGCCGAGGTGACGGTATCGTTCCTGGACCGTCCCCCGGCGTTCGACGAGACGGTCTCCCTCCGGCTGGAGGCCCTGGCGGCCCTGGCCGCGTCGGGCGACACGGGCGAGCCGTGCGTGGTGGTTTCGTCCCGGCGGGCGCTGATGCGCATGACGGTGGGGCGGGAGGACCTGTCGGCGACGACCCTGGTGCTCAAGCCGGGCCTGCAGTCGGATCCGACGCAGCTCGCGGCCCGCCTGGTCGAGCTGGGGTACGCCCGCGAGCCGCTGGCCGAGACGGCCGGGCAGTTCGCCCTCCGGGGCGGCATCCTGGACGTGTTCCCGGCGGCGGCGCGGTCGCCGGTGCGGGCGGAGTTCTTCGGCTCGGACCTGGAGACCCTGCGGCTGTACGACCCGAGGAACCAGCGCTCGGTGATGGCCGTGCCCCAGGTGACCGTGCGCCCCGGCCGCGAGCTGCTGCTCGGACCTGATCGGGGCGCCGCCGCCGCGGCGGCGCTGCGGTCCGCGGCTGCGCTGGACGGTCTGCGCGCGGACGTGCGGGCCGAGTGGGAGGAGGACCTGGAGCGGCTGGCCGCCGGCGGAGCCTTCCCCGGTGTCGAGCTGTACGGCGCCTACCTGGACGCGCGCCTGCCGTCGCTCCTGGACCACCTGCCCGAGAACGCGGTGGTGGTCGACCTGGAGCCCGAGCGCCAGCTCGCCGACGCCCGCGAGCTGCAGGACGAGACGCTCATGCTGGCCGAGGCGGAGTCCCGCGACGGCGAGCTGCCGGTCGGCTTCGTCCCGCCGATGGTGGGCATCGACCGCACGGTGAACCTGGGTCGCGGTGGTCGCTCGGTGCTGACGGCGTCGGCGGCCGAGGTCGAGGGCGCCGCCGACCTCGGCTGGCGCGAGCTGGAGCCGGTGGTCGGGCGCCCGCGCGCCGTCGCCGAGCTGGCCGAGGCGGCCCGGACGATGACCGTCGTGCTCGCGACCGAGCAGGGCGAGCGGGCGGAGGTTCTCCTGCGGGAGGCGGGCGTCCGTGCGACCCCGATAGAGGTCGACCTGAACGCGGACCTGGCGCCGGAGCCGGGCCTGTACCGGGCCGACGTCGACCTCGCGGCCGGCTGCCGGAGCGACGACCTCGGCGTGCAGCTGTTCAGCGACGCCGAGCTGTTCGGCCGCGTCCGCCGGGTGGCCACCCGCCCCTCGCGCCGGTCGACACGGGGCGAGGTGACGCTGCACCTCGAGTTCGAGCCAGGCGAGCTGGTGGTGCACGTGGACCACGGGATCGCCCGGTTCAACGGCATGCGCCTGATCGACGCGGAGGATCCCGAGCAGGACGGCAAGATCCAGCGCGAGTACCTCGAGCTCGAGTACGCCGAGGGCGACAAGCTCTTCGTGCCGGTCGAGAGCCTGGACCGGGTTCAGAAGTACGTCGGCGGCAGCGAGGACCGGCCGCCGCTGCACCGCCTCGGCACCGGCGACTGGGAGCGGGCCCGTGCGCGCGCGCGCAAGAGCGTCGAGGACGTGGCGGACGACCTGCTCAAGATGTACGCGCGCCGGGAGAGCAGACCGGGCTTCGCGTTCGCACCCGATACGCCCTGGCAGGCGGAGCTGGAGGAGTCGTTCCCGTACGAGGAGACGACCGATCAGATCCAGGCGCTGGCGGACATCAAGGCGGACATGGAGTCGGAGCGGCCGATGGACCGGCTCCTCTGCGGCGACGTCGGTTTCGGCAAGACGGAGGTCGCGCTGCGGGCCGCGTTCAAGGCCGTGATGAGCGGCCGCCAGGTCGCGCTGCTGGCGCCGACCACCGTTCTCGTCCAGCAGCACTACCAGGTGTTCCGCGACCGGCTGGCGAAGTACCCGCTGACGATCGAGGTGCTCTCCCGATTCCGCACTGAGGATGAGCAGAAGCGGACGCTGGCCGGGGTGAAGGCCGGCGCGGTGGACATCGTGATCGGCACGCACCGACTGCTCCAGCGCGATGTGCGGTTCAAGTGGCTCGGTCTGCTGATCATCGACGAGGAGCAGCGGTTCGGCGTCATGCAGAAGGAGCGGTTCAAGCGGATGCGCACGAACCTGGACGTGCTCTCCCTCTCCGCGACGCCGATCCCCCGCACGCTCCACATGGCGGTGGTCGGCATCCGAGACATGAGCGTGATCCAGACGCCGCCCGAGGACCGTCAGCCGATCAAGACGTACGTGACCGCCGACGACGAGCAGCTGATCGCCGAGGTGATCGACCGCGAGCTCGACCGCGGCGGGCAGGTCTACTACGTCCACAACCGCGTCCGCACGATCGACCGTGCGGCGCAGCGCATCACCCGCCTGGTGCCCAGGGCGCGGATCGCGATCGGGCATGGCCAGATGGAGGAGGACGACCTGGCCCGCGTCATGGTCGACTTCGCGGCGGGCAAGTACGACGTCCTGGTCTGCACCACGATCATCGAGTCAGGGCTGGACATCCCGAACGTGAACACGATGGTGGTGGAGCGGTCCGATCGCTTCGGGCTGTCGCAGCTCTACCAGCTTCGGGGCCGCGTCGGCCGGGCGGGCAAGCGCGCCTACGTCTACTTCCTCTACGACCCTGCGAAGTCGCTGACGGAGGCTGCCGACAAGCGGCTGGACGTCATGTCGGGCCTGCACGAGCTGGGCCAGGGGTTCAAGATCGCGCTCCGCGACCTCGAGATTCGCGGCGCCGGGAACCTGCTCGGCGTTGAGCAGCACGGCGCGATCGCATCGGTCGGGTTCGAGATGTACCTGCAGATGCTGCAGGGCGCGGTGGCGAAGCTCCGCTCGGGCGCGGAGGAATCGCGCGTCGGCGACGTTCTGTCGACCCCGGAGCTGAGCATCGACCTCCCGCTCGATCACTTCGTGCCGCGCTCGTACATCCGGGACGAGCGGCTGCGCCTCGACGCGTACCGGCAGCTCGCGGCGGCGGAAGACGAGGCTGAGCTGGAGGGCGTGCTTCGCTCGCTGCGGGACCGCTACGGGCCGCCACCGGCGCAGCTCGGCAACCTGGTCTACTCGCTGAGGGTGAAGCTAAAGGGGCAGCGGCTGGGGCTGCGCTCGATCGCCACCGACGGCCGCGACACGGCGATCAAGGTGGACCCGGAGCGCCTGCTGGATGTTGAGACGCTGGAGCGCCGCTTCAGCGGACGTCTGCGCGTGCGGCCCAACCGCCTGCTGCTGCGGCGGCAGGGCGAGGGCTGGAGGGACGAGCTCATGAACCTGCTGGACGCCATGGCCGAGCTGTACGAGGACGCCGCGGTGCGGGTCGGCAATGCCTGAGGGCGGGCGACCCTACCCGGAGGGCATCGGCGCCAGCTTCGAGGTGGCGCGCCGGCTGCGGGCTCCTGACGGCTGCCCCTGGGACCGCGAGCAGTCGCACGAGTCGCTCAGGCCGTACCTCCTGGAAGAGACCCACGAGCTCCTGGAGGTGATCGACCGCCGCCTGGACGACGGCAAGCTCATGGAGGAGCTCGGCGACGTGCTGTTCCAGGTCGCGATGCACGCGGCGATCGCCGAGGAGCGGGGCGGCTTCGACGCGGCCCGGCTGTCCGAGGCCGTGGCCGCCAAGATGGTGGCCCGCCACCCGCACGTCTTCGGCGACGAGCGCGTCGCGGACGCCGCCGACGTCCTGCGCGTGTGGGAGCGGCGCAAGGCGGAGGAGGCGGCGAGGGACGGCCGCGGGTCCGAGACCCCGGTGGACCGCGTCTCGGTGACGCTGCCCGCGCTGGCGTGGACGTCGGGCATGCAGAAGCGGGCGGCGCGGGTCGGGTTCGACCCCGCGCCGGCGGGAGGCGAGGTAGAGGCGATCGCCGAGCGGGCGCGGGCCCTGGCGGCCGCGGCGGACTCTGAGGATGCGTTTCGGGAGGCGGGCGAGCTGCTGCTGGCCGTGGTCGGCCTGGCACGGCGGCGAGACGTCAACCCAGAGGACGCGCTGCGCGCGGCCGGCCAGCGCTTCCGCGACCGCTTCGCGGCGCAGTGGGAACCGCGCGGCGATCCGGAGGATTGACGGCGACTCCCACCCGAGGGGGTACAAGTGACCCATTGGCGGGTCGGCGGGCCGATGTTATATTGACGTTGTCGAGTATCGGCCGGCATCACTTGACCCTTCTCGCATGCGCCCACGAAGAGCTTCTGCCAGCAACGGCATCGTCGACAAGCGGGTTCGGCTCACGCACCAGACGTTTCTCCTGGCGGCGATGGCCGTGTTCGGCCTGTGGATGGTGGGCTCCCTGATCCAGGAGTTATCCCTCAACCGGTCGCTCAGCCAGCAGGCGGCGGCCCTGAGCGACCGGAACGCGGCCCTGCGCTCCACGAACGACGCCTATCGAAAGGACATCGGCTCGGTGACGTCGGGCGCCGCCGCGGAGGAGGAGGCCCGCAGGGACGGCTACGCGCGGAGCAACGAGAAGCTGTACCTGATCACGACGCCGCCCCCCAGCAGCGCGGTGCCGGCCGCGGCCCGGCGCAAGGCGTCGAACTCGAGCTCGAGCTCGAGCTCGGGCGGTCCGCTGGACGCCCTGCGCCGCCTATTCGGCTGAGCGCGGCCGCTCCCGGCACGCCGCCACCCCGGGGCGGTATACTCACCTCGCGGGGTGGAGCAGCGGCAGCTCGTCGGGCTCATAACCCGAAGGTCGTCGGTTCGAATCCGACCCCCGCAACTAGCTTCACCAACTCCCGAGGCCGCCCACCTAGGCGGCCTCTTTCGTTTCGGGCAGGGCCGTGGTCACGAAATGGTCTGGCGACCCGGCTGCGGGCGATCCTCTGGTCCTCGCTCTCCGAAACCATTCCGCCACCATTTTCGGCGACGCCTGCTGGGCGGCCGGCCGCCGACGTCGGCTACCGAGCGCGAGCATCTGCTCAGTGCTACTGACCCGAGCGCGAGGGCGCCTTGTCGCCGTGGATCAGGGCGTCGAGCTCGCCGGCGCCCCTGCCGAAGTGCTCCTCCAGGAACCGCTCGTTGGTGAGGAGGCGGTCGATGTTTTCACGCTGCAGGTCGTCGGCGATCTCGTCGAGCTTCCCGTCGAGGAGCTGCAGCTGGTCGCGCAGCACCTGCTGCCCGGTGCGCCCGTCGGGGCTGCGCGCGCGGTCGTCGCCACCCAGCGCAAGGTAGGACTCGAGGGTGGCCGGCAGGTACTCGGCCTGGATCCGGCGAAGGATGTAGAGGTTCCTCGACCCCATCGGCGCCTTCTCGAACTCGCGCGAGAACATGTCGGCCTTGAGACGGATCTGCTCCGCCTTGGCACGGACCTCCAGCGGCAGGCGCAGGAGGGGGTCGGGCGGGGCCGCCAGCGAGGCGCGCGGAGCCGCGGAGATAGCGGGCGCCGGCTGCGGCGCGGGGACCGGCTCCGGCGACGGCACCGGCGGCGAGCCCGTCGGGGCCCCCAGGTGGCGCAGCATGGCCCGCCGCACGCTCGCCCAGGTCGCGGCGTACGCGATGTTGATCCCGCCGATGGCAAGCCACTGAACGAGCAGGGCGGGGAGCACGGTCACCCCATGCACGAAGATGACGGTCAGGATGTTGATCGGAACGGCCATGCCCAGCGAGCCCAGCCCCAGCGCGAGGCCCGGGCCAGCGGAGCCGATGCGCCTGAGCTCGCGCAGCCTACCGTCCTCGACCCGCGCCTCCAGGTAGCGGTCGATCTTCCGCTCGAGGGCATCGAGCGACTGGGAGTCCTGCTCGTGCCTGCTCACGACTGCACTCTACTACCGCTGCGCCGGACCGGAGACGATGGCACCGGCAGGCGGGCTATCCTGCGTGGCGGTGAGCTTGGCTGGGGTGAAACTCCGCGTGATGTGGCATCCGACCTTCACGCTGGCAGTGCTGGCTGCGACCGTCATCACCTGTGCGGTCGTCGTGCTCGCCGGTGCGGCAGGCGGCTCGGCGCTCCTGGCGCAGGTCGCGCTCGTCGCGCTGCCGGCCCTGGTCGGGACGAGCACGGCGGCGCTGGTCGCGATCGAGCTGGGGTGGGACCGGCTGCCCGGCGCGCTGGCGGCGCTCACCTTCGTCCTGGGCATCGCGCTGCTGGCCGGCGCCGCCGCCGCGGCGGTGGGGACATGGTGGGCGCTCCGCCTGGCGCCGGCGCAGGGCATGTGGCCGGCGTTCGACGAGGCGGGGATGGTGCCGGCCGCCTACAGCCTGTTCGCGGCCGCGGCGGGTGCCGCGTTCGGCGCTCTGACGGTCCGTATCCTCCCCGCGGCGCTCCTGACGCTGGCGGCGTTCACGGGCCCGCGCCTGGTGGTGGCGCTGGCCCTCCGGCCGCGGTTCCTGCCGCCCGTCCTCGGCCTCGCGGACCCAGGCGTGGGAGCGGGGCTGCCTCCCGGCGCGTGGCCGCAGGCGACGCCATCGACCATCGTCGACGGTGCGGGCCACCAGGCCACGGGGGCGATCCTGGTCGTGTGCGACGCCCGGGCCGCGGCGCCCTGTCCCCTGACGGCGGCGGACATCCACGGCGCCGGCCTGTTCCAGGGAGCCTGGTACCAGCCGGCCGACCGGTTCTGGACATTCCAGGGCATCGAGGCGGCGGTCTTCGTCCCGCTGGCGATCGCGCTGGCTCTGATCGCGGCCTGGCTGCTCGGCCGGCGTCGGCACCCGGCCTCGCTGGTGTCGCAGCCAGGTGGCGGCAATGTCTGAGCCCCTGCGCACGGCCCTCCTCGTCGTGGCGGCGGGGCCGTCCGGCGCCGTTCTCCTGCGCCGCCATGTCGGGCGTATCAGTGGAACCGCGGCTCCGACTGTGCTAGACCGGAGACTCCTGCAGGAAGAACACGTTGCCGTCCGGGTCCTCGAGCTGAGCCTGGACGCCGTAGGTCAGCCGCGTAGGGGGCTGCGGGAAGTTCACGCCCCGGACCGCCAGCTCGCGGTAAGTCGTCTCCACATCGCGGGTCTGCAGCATGATCCCTGTCTGGCCCCCAATCTCGTCCTCGATGTGAAGCTCACCCGGTCCTGCCTTCGCCAGGTAGATCTGCGTCTGAGACCCAGGCGGCGCAACCGTCAACCAGCGGTAGGCGTCGCCGCCCGCGTCATCGCGCTTCTCGAAGCCGAGCTTGCCAACGTAGAAATCGAGGGCTTGGTCCTGGTCTCGCACGCACACGGTCACGATGCCGATCTGTTCGATCACGATCGACAAGCTTAAGTCTGGTCCTCTACGGACACCGGTCGGTCACGGGCTCGACTCGACCGGGTCGGTCTACGTCCCAGGCGTCCGCGGACGGGGCGGTGGGGACCGGACGACGGCCTACGTGACCGCCGGCTGAGCCGTCCCGGCCTCGAACACGAGGAACCTCTTCTCCGCCGGGTCCGTGCCGCCGTAGCCGTGCGACACCTCGACCGGGCCGAACCCCGCCTCGGCGAGCATCCGCAGCAGCTCGTCGCGAAAGTACACGCACACCCGCAGCGTGTGCGTCTCGTCCGCCTCCAGCCGGCCGTCGCGCCATCGCTGGGCGCGCATCTCCAGCGTCACGACCCGCGCCCGCGGGTCGACCGCTACCAGCCGTGACCGCAGGCCGATCTCGCCCCCGTCCGCTGAGGGATGGAGCCGGGGCGCCGCCGCCGGCTCGGGCAGGTTCGACGCCTTCTCCGCGAGCCAGCGCTGCCAGTCCTCATCGCCGCGGGTCTGCTCCTCGTAGTCCATGACCAGGACGCCGCCCGGCTCCAGGTGCGCGCGGATGCGGCGGAGGCCCTCACGGTCCCACTCCGGGCTGCCGCCAAGCCCGAAGCAGCCGCACGCGATCACGGTCCGGTAGCGGCGCGGCAGGTCCAGCTGGTGCATCGCCTGCGCGTGGAGCCGCGGCGCCAGGCCCTCACGCTCGGCGCGGGCCGCGCACCAGGCCAGCATGTCGGGCGAGACGTCGCAGCCGTCCACGTCGAGCCCGGCCCGCAGGTAGGGAACCAGAAGACGGCCGGTGCCGCAGCCGACGTCCAGGGCCGGCTGCCCGTGGCGCTCGATCTGCGCCCGGAAGAACTCGATCTCCGGACCGTCGAGGTTGCGCTCCGCCCACCACTGGGCGACGACGCCGTGGTGCCAGGTCTGGGCCGTCTCGGGTTCCCCCATGCGGCACAAGCATCTCACCTCGGCGTCGACCGAGCGTCATCCTCGTCTTCTATGCCCGAACAGGCTCGTACGTGGCGATCAACACCCCGGTGCTCGTGGCGAAGCTGTCGACCAGCCGCAGCGATGCCTGCGCGCCGCCCGAGAACAGCCGCCGGCCGGTGCCCAGCACCAGGGGATGGATCATCAGCAGGTACTCGTCGATCAAATCGGCCGCCATCAACGAGCCGATCAGTGCGCCGCTGCCCATGATCACGAGGTTCGTGCCGGAGCGCTCCTTGAGGTCCGCCACGGCCGCAGGAACGTCGCCGTGCAGGAGGGTCGAGTTCGGCCAGTCCAGCCTCGTCGCCGGGCTGCTCGACGCGACGTACTTGCGAGTGTCGTTGAGCGCGTCCTTGAAGGGGCCGCCCTGGGCGTTCCAGGAGGTCAGCAGATCCTCGTAGGTGCGCCGCCCGAACAGAAAGGCGCGATCCCCGCCCATCCGTTCACCCATTCTGGCGACGATCGCGGGGTCGCCGCCCCGGACCGCCCAGCCGCCGCGCTGAAATCCATCCCGTGTGTCCTCGTCCGAACGGCCCGGTCCCTGCATCACGCCGTCCAGCGTCAGGTGATTCATCACGATCACGTTTCCCATCTCGACTCCTATCGTTCGGTGTCGGCAGCGACATCCGGCTCCGCCGCCTCAGCGAATCCTGCGACCAGAGTGCTACCGGCCGGGCCAGGATCCGGTTCGGAAGCGCGGGCCTCCGTGTCGGCCATCTCGTAACTTGGAGCCAGAAGGAAGGCGGCCACTTGTATCCCCGATCCGCGATCCCCGACATCCCACGAGCCCGGCTGGGCGCCGTCATCGCCCGCAACCGCGCAGTCGTGCTCGACCGACTGCTCTCGCTCGAATGGGCGGCTGACCCGCGCAACCCGCACTCCATCGTCCACGGCCCGGAGCAGGTGCGGCCCCGCGTGGAGCGCTTCCTCGACTGCCTCCTCGCCGGACTGGTCGACGGCGACTGGTCGGGCTTCGAGCAGTTCATCCAGCTGAACGCCGAGCTGCTGCGATCCGGTGCCTACACGACCGGCGACCTCAACCGCCGCTCCCTGCTCCTGACCTCGCTGCTGATTCCCTGCGTCCTCGAGGAGGAGGACCCGGCGCCCCTTCTGGAGGCCCTATTCGCGACCACGCTGTCGCTCAGCGGTGAGACCGTCGTCAGGTACAACCGTGCGCTGCTGCAGGAGACCCAGGACCTGGACGAACTCAAGACGATGTTCCTGCGGCTGACCGGCCACGAGTTCCGGGCGCCGCTGACCGCGATCCGCGGGTACACCTCGATGCTCCAGGACGGCGACCTCGGCCGGGTCGACGACCGGGCGCTGACGGCCCTCGCGGCGATCGACCGGGCGGCATCCTCGGGCCTCGCGATGCTCGACCGGCTGGTCGAGGTGGCGCGGCTGGAGAGCCGCGCGGAGGCGCTGCACCGCGAACGCCGGGACCTCGACGAGCTCGTCTCCTCGGCGGTCGCCCCGCTGCGCGAGGCGGCACGGGCGCGAGGCGTGCTGCTGGAGGTGGATGCGGCGGGCGAGGCGCGGTTGGACGCCGAGGAGATCGCGATCGCCATCCGCAACCTGCTCGGGAACGCGCTCAAGTACGCCGCCGACGGTGGCGTCGTGAAGGTCAGCGCCTGGCGCCGGGACGGCTACGCCGTGATCGAGGTCACCGACCGCGGGCCCGGCATCCCGGCCGAGGAGCTGGACCGACTCTTCGAGCGCTACTACCGGACGCAGCACGCCAGGGACAGCGGCACGGTCGGGAGCGGCCTCGGCCTCTACATCGTCAGGCAGATTGCCGAGCTGCACGGCGGCGAGGCGACCGTCGCGAGCGCTCCCGGGCAGGGCGCGACGTTTCGGCTGCGCCTGCCCGGCCAGTGAGCGGGGAATCGGCTCGCCGATCGGCGAGCACGGCGCCCCGGAGCCAGTCGGCTGCTGGCCCGGGGCGCGAGTCGGTCATTCGTCGATGCGGGCGATGAGGAGGTTGGGGTCCTTGCCGGTCACGACAGCGGAGTCGCCCACGTAGAGCGTCTCGCCCCGGATCGCGACCGAGGTGGGGCTGGACAGGCCGTCGGCGCCGGTCAGCAGCACGCGCGTCTGGCCATTCTGGATCGCGACCACCTCGTTGGCCACGATCAGCGCCGCCACGATGACGTCGGTGCCGGGCACGAAGGTGAAGTTGTCGATCGGACCCAGGCCGGTCGCGACGGTCTGGACCGGGCCGGCGGTCCCGTCGCCACGGATCGGGATCCGCAGGATGGTGCCCCGGTCGGTGTTGCTGACCCAGACCGCGCCGTCGTGGAGGGCGAGGCCGTTGGCACCGATGAACGTGGTGTTTGACAGGGACGCGTCGGTCGCCCAGGCCACCGGCGCTCCGCCGTCGACGGGAACCCGCCACACAGTCGCCAGCACCGAGTCCGCGATGTACAGCTGGCCGCTGCTCTGATCGAGCGCCATGTCGTTGGGGAACCCGTTGGCCGGCAGCGCGGCGATCTGCACGGGCGCGCTGCCCGGCCGGATGCGCCAGACCCCGGTGTCCGAGCTGCCCGCGCAGTCGACCAGGAAGATGCTGCCCTCGGGTGAGCGGGCGATGCCCAGGCTGAGGGCGGCGCCGGCCTGGGGACAGGCCCCCGACCTCGGCAGCTGGCCCAGGACCGTC
Organism: Terriglobales bacterium; assembly: GCA_035638495.1. Classification (GTDB taxonomy): domain Bacteria; phylum Chloroflexota; class Dormibacteria; order Dormibacterales; family Dormibacteraceae; genus CF-161. Next base: position 38,736 of record DASQZW010000286.1, on the reverse strand, counting down.
AGGTGGCCGTCGGGACCGACCCGCGCCGCCTCGTCGGCCTCCGAGAACGAGATGTCTACCGAGCCGTCGGGCTCGATCGCGATGTCCTCCGGGGTCTGCCCGGCGCTCAGGTCGAAGTGCGCGACGGCGCGGGGATTGGACACGGTCGGCCCGCCGTCCGCCCCGGCCGCGCCGGTCGATCCCGCGAGGACGCCGGCCGCGATGGCGGTGGCGATCGCGATAGCTCTGAAACGCATGATGGGTCCTCCTGCTGGTCCTGGACAGCGGCCCCGTCCGAACCCGGCCGGCTCGGTGTCCGGCGCTGTCCTGTCGCTGTGTGGACACCGATCGGACGCCAGAGTGGGCGGTGGAGGTCGTGCAAGATAGCGCGGTGACCGGGGACGTCATCGCCCGCGCCCGGACGGGGGACGAGGAGGCGTTCCGCGAGCTCGTCGAGCCGTACCGGCGCGAACTCAGCCTGCACTGCTACCGGATCCTGGGTTCCCTCCACGATGCCGAGGACGCGATGCAGGAGACCCTGATCGCCGCCTGGCAGGGCCTGGAAGGGTTCGAGGGTCGGTCGTCGGTCCGGACCTGGCTCTACCGGATCGCGACCACCCGCAGTCTCAACGCGATCCGGGCTCGGCGACGCCGTCCGCCGGCGTGGCAGCCCATGCCGGGGGTCGACCTGCCCGAGCCCACCCGCGTGGGCGAGGCGCTCTGGCTCGAGCCGTGGCCTGACCGGCTCCTGGCGGGAGTTCCGGACGTCGCTCCGGGGCCGGATGCCCGCTACGAGACGAAGGAGAGCATCTCGCTTGCGTTCGTGACCGCCCTGCAGCTCCTGCCGGCGCGGCAGCGAGCGGTCCTGATCCTGCGCGACGTCATGGGCTTCCGCGCCGGCGAGGTGGCACGGGTCCTCGAATCGACCGAGGAGTCGGTCACCAGCGCGCTGAAGCGCGCCCGCGGCACCGTGCGGCGGCACCTCCCGGCGTCCGGACACGGAGGCGAGGGGGCCCCGGAGCCTCACTCGGCCGCGGAGCATGAACTGGTCGAGCGGTTCACGCGAGCCTTCGAGGCAGGGGACGTGGAGGGCATCGTCGCGCTGCTCGCCGAGGACGTCCTGCTGGCCATGCCGCCGATCCCGTTCGAGTGGGTGGGATCCGTGCCGGCGGCCGACTTCTTCACCGCGACGTGGACCGCGCTGGGCGTCCCCCCGCGGCTGGTCGCGACCAGGGCCAACGGCCAACCCGCGTTCGCGCTCTATGCGCACGACCCGCGAGCCGGCGAGTACCGCGCGCTCGGGCTCCTCGTGTTGACGCTCACGGCCCGTGGGGTCAGCGCGATCACGCGCTTCGAAGCGGGCGTGCTGTCCGCCTTCGCTCTCCCTCTCACGATGGGGAACTTCTAGCCGCAGGCAGGCGCTGCGGCGTCAGCGGACGAGGATGTGAATCGCGCCGGCGCCGATGTCGGTGCCGATCCAGCCTCCCACGTTGTGCGCGAGCGCAGTCCGAGCGGACTCGACCTGACGTGCCCCGCACCGGCCCTCGAGCTGCCAGGTGAGCTCCACGGCCTGCGAGATGCCCGTCGCGCCGAGCGGGTGCCCGCGCGCGAGGAGGCCGCCGCTGGGGTTGACCGGCAGACGTCCGCCGAGCCACGTCGTCCTCTCTTCCATCACCCGCGCCGCATCTCCCAACCGGTAGAAGCCGAGCGCGGCGCACGCGAAGAGCTCCGCGATCGAGGTCACGTCGTGCACCTCGGCGACGTCGACGTCTTCCGGCCCCAGTCCCGCGATGTCGTAGGCGCGCTGGAGGGAGGGCCCGAGAGACCAGACCGCCCGCAGGTCGTCGCCGCGGCCCGACCGCAGCACCGACGCGGCGATCCGGGCACCGCCCCGACGGCCCGCGGCGAAGTCGGCGGCGCAGACCACCAGGCAGGCGGCGCCGTCGGTCAGTGGCGCGCACATGAGGCGGGTGAGCGGCCCGGCGACCTGCCGCGACGCCAGCACCTGCTCGACGCTCACCGGTGCCCGATGGTGGGCGCACGGGTTCAGCGAGGCATGGAAGTGGTTCTTCGCCGAGACCTGCGCGAGCGGAGTCGGTTCGAAGATGTCGGAGCCGTCGCCCCTCGAATGGGCGCCGTGGAACTGCAGGATGATGCTCGGGTCGCCGTCGTTCTCGGGACCGAACAGATCGGCCAGTTCGGAGAGGTCCACGCCGGAGTTGAGTGCGCGATACGACTTCGCGCGGTCCGCGTGGTCGAACTTCTCGTAGCCCACCACCAGGACGCAGTCGTGGGCCTCGTGAGCAACGGCCTGCCAGGCCAGGTGCAGCGCCGTCGCGCCGGAGCAGTCCGCGTTCTCGACCGCGACCATCGGGACGCCCATCAGACCAGTTCCGCGCAGCACCGCCTGGGCGCGCATGCACTGCTGGCCGCCGATCGCTCCAGCCAGCGCGTTGGCGACATACGCGAACTGGACGTGGCGGGGTTGGAGACCGGCGTCGCTGAGCGCACCGGCGGCGGCCTCCTCCACAAGATCCCGAGCGCTGCGGTCGGCATGCCTGCCGAACGGCGTCATCGCCGCACCCCGAATCCAGACGTTCCTCATCTCAACCCCTTTCCCTGCCGAGCGCTGCGACGTCAGTGGTCGCCGCACAAGGGTAGACCCAGGCACTCCGGCGGTGATCCCGAACTCCCCTGATCGAACTTCGGATTCCCGCCGAGCTGCAGGAGAGAGTACTCTCTCTTAATCGTTTGACCAGAGTCTCAAGCAGGTGGGGGGAATGCCCCGGCTCCGCGAGGGGCCGGGGCCTACTCACGGCGAGAAGTTGGAGAGAGCACTCTCTCCATTTCGCTGACCAGAGGACCATAATGTCGGGCGTGCCGGACATGCCGGTGAATCACCGCTTCCATCGACGAACCCTGCTGCGGGGCGGCCTCCTGCTGGCCGCCGCGGGGATGGCCCTGCCCGCCGCGTCGCTTCTCGAGGCCTGCGCGTCGGTGGCCGGGGCGGCCGCTGCGTCGCGCCCGCGGAAGGGCGGCAGCCTGACCTTCGCCACCGAGGCCGAGATCTCGAGCTTCGACCCTCGCGTGGGGGCCTGGGACTCCACGGGACTCCTCTACGCCCGCACGGTCTTCGACCCCCTGTGCGTCCAGGCGGCCGACGGCTCCGTCAGGCCGTACCTCGCGCAGTCGGTCACGCCCAACGCGGACTACACGCGGTGGACGATCAATCTGCGCTCGGGGATCAAGTTCCACGATGGGAGCCCGCTGGACTCGACCGTCGTCAAGGCCAACCTGGACGGCCTGGCGAGGGGTTCGCTAACCGGCCCCTTCCTGCTCAACATGAACCGGACCCAGGTCGTCGACCAGCTGACCGTGCAGGTCACCATGAACGTCCCGTGGGTGCCGTTCCCGTCGTACCTCACCACCTATGTCGGCCACATGGCGGGCCTGAAGCAGCTCGCGGACACCAGCGGGCGTGCGAGGCCGATCGGCACCGGCCCGTTCGTGTTCCAGGAGTGGGAGCCCGGTGACCACTTCACCGCGGTTCGCAACCCGGACTACTGGCGGTCCGGCCTGCCATACCTCGACTCCATCACCTTCAGGCCGATCCCGGACCCAGCCTCACGCGGGAACAGCCTCGTGGCTGGCGACGTCCACCTCATGCACTCCAGCGACACCCAGAACGTCGCCGACTTCCTGAACCGGCCCGGCTTCATCCAGATCAACGACCGCCACTCCGGGCTCGGCGAGCCCGACCAGAACTGCATCATGCTCAACACCGCCGTCCCCCCGCTGAACGACCTCCGGGTCCGCCAGGCGCTCGCGTACGCGACTGACCGGCAGCGCGTGGTGGACACGCTGTACAACGGCGTCACGGTTCCGGCCGACGGGCCCTTCGCGCCCGGATCGCCCTACTACGGCCCCACGGGCTACCCGTCTCACGATGTCGCCAGGGCGAAAGCGCTGGTCGCCGACTACCAGAGAGAACGGGGTCCGATCTCGTTCACACTCGCCAGCGTCAACACCGGCAGGGCGCGCCAGCGCAACGAGTTCCTCCAGGCGATGTGGAAGGACGCGGGCATCCAGGCCGACATCGTGGTGGTCGAGCAGGCCGCACTGATCCTGAACGCCTTCGTGGGCAGGTACCAGGCGTGCGGCTGGCGGCAGTTCAACGCGACCGACCCGGACGCCAACTTCGTGTGGTGGAGCAGCACCACCTCCGCTCCCGTGGGCAAACAGGCCCTCAACTTCGCTCGGAACGCGGATCCGCTGCTCGACGCCGCCCTCCAGGCCGGCCGCACCCAGGTCGACCCGCAGGTGCGCGCGGCCTGCTACCGGCTCGCCGCCTCCCGCCTGGGGGCCGACATCCCGTACCTGTGGCTGGCGCCGTCGGTGTGGATGGTCGCCGCCCACGAGTCCGTGGGCGGGCTGGGCCAGGCCCTGCTGCCGGATGGCGGCAGCGCCCGGGGCATGATCTCGGGCGTCATCTCGACCGGCGAGCTCTGGCGCAGCCAGTAGGCCGCTCGGGCCGCGCTCAGGGAGCCGCGGTGGCGCCCGTGGCCTTCAGCGGCAGGTGCGGCATCACCTTCTCCGCGAACAGCTCGATGTTGCGCATGGCCCTGTCGTGCGGCATGTCGCCGATCTGGAAGAGGCCCATGAAGATGCCGGTCCCGGCGCGCTCCATGTTGCGAACGAGCCGCTCGCCGACCTGCTCGGGCGTGCCCACCAGGGCCTGCTCCGTCCGGACCAGGTTGTCGAAGTCGAAGCGGTCGCGGGGCCCGTCCGCCGCCGCGGCCTGGGCCTGGAGCATGCCGCGCAGGGACTGCGAGGACGTGTAGCCGGGCGGGATCAGCATGTGCGGCGGGAGGTGGAAGCAGCGCTCGGCGAAGTACTGCACGTGCGGCCGCACCTCCTCGATCGCCTGCTTCTCGTCGTCCGCCACGTAGACCATCGACGTCCAGCCGAACTGCTCGCGGCCGGCTGTGTACCCGAACCGCGTCTGCGCAACCTCCCGGTACAGGTCGTAGTAGCGCCGCAGCTGGTCCATCGGCGTGTACGTGCAGACGTACGGATACCGGTGCTCCGCGGCCCAGAGGATCGTCTCGCTCGAGCCCTGAGACGGGCAGAAGATCGGCGGGTGCGGCCGCTGCAGCGGGCGCGGCCACACGTTCACGTAGCGGAAGTGGTAGTTGGGCCCGTCCCACTCGAAGGGACCCGGCTCCGTCCACGCCTTCACGATCAGGTCGTGCGCCTCCAGGAACCGGCTCCGCGACCGGCTCGGGTCGAGGTTGAGCGAGAAGTACTCGGCGCCGATGCCCCGCACGAAGCCCGAGATGATGCGGCCGCCGGTGATCACGTCGAGCATCGCGACCTCCTCCGCCATGCGAAGGGGGTTCTCGTGCATCCCGATGCCGTTGCCGAGGATCGCGATCCTGGCCCGCGTGGTGCGCCGGGCGAGCGCGGCCGCCACGATGTTCGGCGCGGGCATGGTGCCGTAGCCGTTCTGGTGGTGCTCGTTCACGCACACGGCGTGGAAGCCGACCTGGTCCGCGAACTCCAGCTGGTCCAGGTACTGGTCGTAGACGCGGCTGCCCTCTTCCGGGTCGTACACGGCGTTCGGCAGCACGACCCAGGAGCTGCGGTAGCGGTCGCGCACGTCGGCCGGGATGTGCGGCCACGGCATCAGGTGGAAGAAGAACAGCTCCATGTCGTTCGTCTCGCTCATCTCACGCTCCGAGATCCAGGCCTGCGGCGAACTCGCGAACCGCCGCGACGAACGCCCCCGGCGCCTCGATCGGCGGCACGTGCCCGACGCCCTCGATGAGCTGAAAGCGAGCGTTCGGGAGCATGCGGGCCAGCTTCTCGCCGTGCGCGGGCGGCAGCAGCCGGTCGCCCGCGCCCCAGAGCACGAGTGTGGGCACCGTCACGTGGTGGAGCCGGCGCTCCAGCTTCGGGTCGTAGGTACGCCGCCACAGCAGGCGCGCCGACGCTGCCATCTCCTCGTACTGGCGGACGATGAAGTCGAGACCCGGCGGCTGTCCGTCGGCCGGCAGGAGGGCGACCATCCTGGACGGGTCGGCGAACAGCAGCGCGGCCGCCTCCAGCGGCTCCATGATGAACAGGTCCGGCATGGGCCGGTCCGGCCGCAGGCCGAGAGCATCCACGAGGACCAGCCCGGCCGGCAGGTCGGGCCGGAGGACCGCGATCTCGGTCGCGATGTAGCCGCCCAGCGACACGCCGGCGATGAGCGGCCGTCGCAGCGCGAGCGCCTCGACCAGGTCGACGTAGTGGAAGGCCACGTCCTCGGCGCCGTCCACCCAGTCGGGCAGCGGCGTTCCCCCGAACCCGGGGTGGACGGGGGCATGGACCGTGAAGGACTCGGCCAGGCGCTCGTGCGCCTCCAACCAGCGCCCGGCGCCGCCCGCGCCGTGCAGCAGCAGCAGCGGCGGACCCGCGCCGCCGATCTGGACCGGCACGTCGTATCCGTGCACCGCGACGTGCTCGGAGCGGACGCTGGTGGTGGCGTGGCCGTCAGCGGCCATGGATGGTCATCTCCTGTGTTCGAATCTCGATGCTGGTCTCCGTCAGAGATCGCTCGGAGAGAGTACTCTCTGCCCCGTGGTCGAACAAGGGGGCCGCTCGACGCGGACCCGGCTCATCGAGGCGGCGGCGCAGCTGATCGCCGAGGAGGGCTACGAGCGCGTCGGCGTCCTCGCGGTCGCCCAGCGAGCCGGGCTCACGAACGGCGCGATCTACGGGAATTTCCGCGACAAGGCCCACCTGCTCGCCGCCGCGATCGAGATGCGGCTGCACCTCCTGTACGACACAGTCCAGCAGGGCCGGCGGGTGCACTCGCCGCCGCTGGAGGTCATCGGACGCATCGCGCGCTCGATGGCTCTCGACACCCCGGAGGCGGATCGCCGGCTGCTCGTCGAGGCCTGGTCGGCCGCGTGGCGGGACCCCGTGGTGGGCGTGCTGGTGCGCGAGCGGCTCGACCGCATCGAGACGGTGGTCACCGGGCTGGCCGAGCAGGCCAGGGCCGACGGCGAGCTGGCCGACGACGTCGATCCCGCGACGCTGGCCAGGTTCGGCATGGCGCTCGCGCTCGGCTACCACCTGATCCACACCGCCGGGGTGCCGGACCCGGAGCGGGAGAGCTGGATCCGTCTGGCCGACCGGGTCGTCGCGTGCTTCTCCTCGGAGCCGGCCGGCTCCGACGCCGGCCAGCCGGCGAGGTAGGAGCTGGGCGGGCACCCGTCGTTCCCCGCATCGGGGGGATTCGCCGCGCGCCTAGAGTCGGACGCATGGACCTCACCGGCCTGACGGACGCCGAGCTCCTGTCTCGCCGCCACCAGGCCTTCCTGCGCTTGACCACGGCGCGCGGCTTCGACGCGCGCCGCGCGAACGCCTACGAGGAGATCAGGCTCATCAACGAGGAGCTGGGGCGGCGCCGCACCGACGGCAGCCCCGAGAAGACCCGCGTGCGGGAGCTGAAGTGACACGGCGCGACGTCCTGCCAGTCCCGCCCGATCCGAGAAAGTCGGCCGTTTGACAGAAGCGAGCGCCGGAAGGCCCCCGTAGCGTGGTTGCGAGACCTCCGCCCACCGCAACTGCATGAGGAGGAAGTCCCATGCCCTACATGAGTGTCGGAAAAGAGAACTCCGGCTCCATCGACCTGTACTACGAGGACCACGGGTCCGGGCCGCCGGTGGTCCTGATCCACGGCTACCCGCTCAGCAGCCGCGCCTGGGACAAGCAGGTCCCTGTCCTGCTGGAGGCGGGACTCCGCGTGATCACCTACGACCGGCGCGGTTTCGGCAAGTCCAGCCAGCCCACCACCGGCTACGACTACGACACCTTCGCCGCGGACCTCAAGACCCTCATGGACCACCTGGACCTGCGCGATACCACGCTGGTGGGCCACTCCATGGGGACCGGCGAGGTGACCCGCTACCTCGGCAAGTACGGCTCGGCACGGGTCGCCCGGGGCGTGCTGGTGTCTCCGATCCCGCCGTTCCTGCTGAAGACCGCCGACAACCCCGAAGGCCTGCCGCGCAGCCTCTTCGACGGTTTCGTGAAGTCGGCCCTGGCGGACACCCCGTCCTGGATGAAGGGGTTCCTCGACAGCTTCTACAACATCGACGTCCTGGGTGGAAAGCTGGTCACCGACCCGACGTTCCAGTCGAGCCTCAACGTCGCGCTGGCGGCCTCGGCGACGGCGGCGGTGGCGTGCATCCCGACCTGGGAGACCGACTTCCGCGGCGACCTGGCGAAGATCGACGTGCCGATCCTCGTGGTGGACGGCGACGCCGATCGCGTCCTCCCCTTCCCGAACACGGGGAAGCGGCTGACGGGCCTGATCAAGGAGATGGACCTGGTCGTCATCGAGGGCGGCCCGCACGCGATCGCCTGGACGCACGCCGACCGGGTCAACCAGGCCCTGCTGGACTTCGTTCGGACCACCGTCGGCAAGCGGGCCCGTTAGCTCGCTCAGCCGCTGGCACGGGGTCGCCGGCCGCCGGGCCGGCCCCCGCCCGCGTGCGGGCATCAACGGGCAGCCAGCACCATCGCGGACCGGCCGAACTCCGCGGCCACCCGGTGGATGCCGCTCATCGGCACCGCGGGGACGCCGAGCTGCTCGGCCACACCGCGCACGTCGCGGTCGTCGCCGGATCCCTGCAGCATCGCTACGGGACGGGCGAACTGCGCCCGCCAGCTGTCGCGGTAGGCCAGCACGCGGCCGGCGCCCACCACGGCGCCCCACACGATCCCGACCTCCGCGCCGTACGCCTGCCCGAGCCGCTCGTCGTAGCCGCCGCTGCTCAGGCTGTCGTAGGCGTAGAGGCCGCACGTGCAGTCGGGGTGCGGGACGCAGGCCGGGTCGTGCCGGACCATCCGGGACGCGCTCCCGGCGGGAGGCGCGCACACCGCGGCCGTCCAGGTGCACGGGGCGCCGGCCCACTCCGCCGGCACCATCACGCCCCGGAGCCGGCAGCCGTGGCGACCGCGCTCGACCAGCCACGCGCGGTAGCCGAGCACCGGCTCGTTCATCGGAAAGTTCGCTCCCGCGCCGGCGTCGGGGGCGGTGGGGATCGTCAGCACCCGGTCGGGCGCTCCCTGGAAGCTCATCTCAACGGATCTCCTGGTGCATGGGAAGGGCACGATCATCTCGATCACCACCAGTCTCCGGGCCGCCCAGAACGCCGGCCACCGACGATGCCCCGACAGCAGGCCCTCGACACCCTGACAGGCGCGGCGCCGTCAGGCCCCCGTCAGGGTCAGGCCCGCGTGCCCAGGACCTCGCCGACGGCCTGGTCGATGGAGAGCGTCGAGCCCGCCGACCACGCCGACTCGTAGGCGTCGGACCCCAGGGAATCGCGCAGCTCCGCGGCGGTGCGCTCGTGGGCCGGCTGCCGCCAGTCGTGGGCGGGGGCCCCGATCGCGGAGCGGTACGCCAGCGCGCTGCTCAGGACGCGCGTCCCCAGCTCCGGCCGTCCTCGGGCGAGCAGCACCCCGGCCAGGTCCTCCAGGAGCTCCGCCGTGAGCGAGGTGGAGGAGCCGAGCTCCCGGAGCAGGCGCAGGCTCTCGAAGTAGTGCGCGAGCGCGGCCGGCATGTCGTCCTGGGCGAAGCGAATCGCCCCCAGGTTCAGCAGCGAGCTTGCAAGGCCTCGGGCATCGCCCATCGCCCGCCGCTGGGCCACGCTCTCCTCGAGCAGCTCTCCGCTGCGCGGGAGATCGTCCCGCCGGTAGGCCAGGAAGCCCAGGTTGTTCAGCATGGCCGCGATCCACCACCGGAGGTCCTTCTCCCGGGCCAGCTCGAGCGCCCGGCCGAACAGGTGACCGGCGCGATCGAAGTCCGCCGATTCGATCGCGACCGCGCCCAGGGTGGACCACGCGTTCACGCGCACCTCCGGGTCGTCGTCGTCGACCATGGTGTCGAGGCTGGCCGCGGCCAGCGAGGCGGCGGCCTCGGGCTGAGCCTGGACGTGGGCCAGCCAGGCGGCGCCTCCCAGCGCCTTGGCCTTGAGCGCCGTGGCCCGGCCGGGACCGGTCGAGGCGTAGCCGGTCGAGCAGAGCCGCTCCAGCCACCGCCGACCCTCGGCCAGCGCGCCGTCGGCGTACCAGAAGTACCAGAGGGCGGCACACAGGCGCAGGCCGATTCGTTCGCGGTCGGCCGCGCCGGACGCGGCGTGGTCCGCCTCCTCCCGCACCGACCACGCCAGCACCGCCCGCACGTTGTCGCGCTCGCGCCGGAGGCTGGCCATCCACGTTGCCTGGTTCGCGCCCATCAGCTCTGGCTCGACCGCCTCGGCGAGGTCCGCGAAGTACACCGCGTGCAGGAGGTGCGCGTCCGCGGACTCGCCGCGCTCGGCCAGGCGGGCCTGTCCGAACTGGCGCAGCACCTCCAGCAGCCGGTAGCGCATGTCACCGGCCGGTCCGGTCTCGGCGATCACGAGCGACTGGTCCACCAGGCCGGCCAGCGCATCCAGGACGTCGTCGCCCACCACGGCCTCCGCCGCCTCGAGCGTGAAGCCGCCGGTGAACACCGACAGCCGGTCGAACGCTCGCCGCTCCGCCGGCTCCAGCAGCTCGTAGCTCCACTCGATCGTGGCGCGCAGCGTGCGCTGGCGGGGCACCGCCATCCGTGAGCCGCCGGTGAGCACGCTGGCGGCGTCCTCGAGCCGTGCCAGCACCTGGGCAGGGGACAGCAGGCGGGCCCGGGCAGCGGCCAGCTCGACGGCGAGCGGGATGCCGTCGAGCCGCCGGCAGATCCCCACCACGTCGGCGGCATTGTCGGCGGTCAGCCGGAAGGAGGGGTCGGCGAGGGCTGCCCGCTCGACGAAGAGCCGCACCGCCTCGATCGCGGCGAGCGCCTCCGGGTCGGGGGCCGCGTCCGCGGGGGGCAGGCGGAGGGACGGAACCCTCCAGGTCAGCTCGCCGGGGATGTCCAGGACCGCCCGGCTCGTGGCCAGCAGACGGACGCGCGGACACTCCACCAGCAGCGTCCGTGCCACCGCGCCCGCGGCCGCGAGCACGTGCTCGCAGTTGTCCAGGACGACCAGGCCATCCGATTCGCGGAGGCGCCTGGCGACCAGATCCAGGGGCGCCCGGCCACGCTCCTCGCCGACGCCGACGGCGGCCGCGACGGCAGGCGCCACCAGTTCAGGGTCGTAGCAGCTGTCCAGCGCGGCGAACCAGACCGGGCCCTCGTTCTCCCGGGCGAGCGCCGCGGCCAGCTCGATCGCGAGACGCGTCTTCCCGGTCCCGCCCGGTCCCGTCAGCGTCACCAGGCGCGCCACGCGCAGCTGCCGGCGGAGCTCGATCAGCTCCGGCCCGCGCCCGACGAACGTGGTCAGTGCGACGGGGAGGACGGGGAGGGGCGCCGGCGCGCGCGCCGGCTCTGCTCCGGCGCCGGCCGCGGCCGGCTGGGCGGTGCTCGCCTCGATGAGTGCGGCTCGTTCCGCGGCCTCCAGGCCGAGCGCATCCGCGAGCAGCCGGACCGTGAACGCCCGGGGACGGCTGCGCCGCCCGCGTTCCAGCGCGGCGACGGCGTCGACGCTGAGGCCGGCGCGCTCGGCGAGCGCCTCCTGCGAGAACCCCGCTGCCAACCGATACCTGCGGAGCAGCCCGCCGAACTCGGCGTCCGACCCCTCGAGCACGCCTGTGTCACTCCTCGTGCCGCCGCCGATCTGCGGCGCCTCTGAGAGCGATCGTATCGCCGGGAAGCCTGGCTGGCTCCCTACCGCTCTGCCCCGCGGGGGTCGTCGATGCGGCAGTACCCTCGCTCGTCCATCGACCCGAGCACGCCGGTGTGCAGCCAGCCGGCTGCGTCGATCGCGGCGGCCGTCGCCTCGGGGTCGTCGGCGTAGCCCGTCATCACGTGGTAGCCGCGGGTGAGGATCTCGCCGGCGGTGCCGGCGGGCACGGTCTCCCCGGTTCGCGGGTCAGCGATCCTGACCTCGACCTGGGGGTGGGGGCGGCCCAGCGTCTCCGCTCGGTCGGTCGGCGAGTCGTCGGGCCGCGTCTGCGTGACGCACGGCGACGCCTCGGTGCGGCCGAAGACCATCGACAGCGGTGCGTCCAGCGCCGACTCGACGCGCCGCACGACCGCCGGTGGGACAGCGGCGCCGCCGGCCAGGGCGGACCGGACGAAGGACAGGTCGCGGTGCCGGAAGTCCGGGTGGTCGAGCTGGGCCAGGAGCATCCGCGGCGTGCCTCCGAACATCGTGCCCCGCTCCGACTCGATCAGGCGCAGCATCAGCCCGGGATCGAAGCCCGGCGGCAGGACGTGCGCGAAGCGGCCCTGCACCGCCCCCAGGGTGACCAGCACGCAGCCGGCCATCGCGTGCAGGGACATGGGGTTGACCCACACGTCGCCGGGGCCGGCCTGCATGAGCTCCATCCAGAACCGGGCGCTGTTCGTGAGTCCGCGGTGGCGCAGGACCGCGCCCTTCGGGGGGCCGGCCGTCCGCGGCGTGAAGTGGATCTGGGCCGGGTCGTCCGGCCGGACCTCCGGCAGCCGCTCGGTGGCCGAGCCGGAAGCGGCGAAGTCGGCCCAGTCCGCCAGGGAGACCACCTCGCGCAGCTGGGGCAGGCGGGTGCGGACGTGCGCCAGCGTATCCACCGGGTCGCTGCCCCGGTGGCCGGCCGCCATGACGATGCCCTGCGCTCGCGACCGGTTCAGCAGGTGCGCCAGTTCCGGAGCGCCGAGGGCGGGGTTCAGCGGCACGAGCGCGATGCCGGCCAGGGCGGCGCCGAACTCGACCAGGAGCCACTCCGGAGAGTTGGGCCCGCAGATCGCGACCCGTTCGCCGGGCGCGAACCGGCCCAGGAGAGCGCGCGCGGCCCGCTCCGATTCCGCCAGCAGCTCGCCGAACGTCCAGCGCCGGCCCCGACTGGGGTCCGGCGTGCCCTCCACGAGCGCCACGGTGGCCGCGTCGTGCTCAGCAGCGTCGCGGAGGACGCCGCCGATCGTCGTGTCCAGTACCGGGCGCAGCCGGTCGCCGAGATGATGGGCGGGGGATCCGGCGATCCCGGTCATGACGCGCGCCGGCCTCGCCGCGGTCCGAGCCGGAAGAGGATCAGCGCGCAGCCGACCGGGAAGAGCACCTCGTTCACGAGCCACCCCACGAGCACGACCGGTGTGAGCGCCTGCCCGGCCGCGGTCAGCGCGAGGATCGCCCCGCCGAAGAGCGCGCCGGCGCCGAGCCCGGCCGCCACGTGGTGGGTCGCCCGCGCCCAGTGTCGATGCTGCAGCCAGGCGACCGTGAACCCGAGCGCGGCGTACTCCAGGCCCTTGAGGCCCGCGACGGCCAGCGGCGACGGCGTCTGCGACACGCTCGTCGCGAACGTCAGGCCGGACGCGGCCTGGGCGGTGGCGCGCGCGCCCAGCGACGCCAGCGGCGCCACCACCAGGCCGATCAGTCCGGTCACCGCCGGGCGGCTGTGCCCGATCACGATGCCCAGCCACAGGCCCACGCAGACCAGCAGGGCCCACGGAAGCTTCAGGACCGTGTCGCGGAGGCCGGCGCCGGCGGTGTAGTGGCCGCCGGCCGCGATCGTCGCGACGACCTGCACCGCCTCCAGCAGCGCGGCCAGGGCGAGGGAGAGCGCGGCGACGCCCAGTGCGTGCCTGCGCAGGTCTCGTGCGAGCCCCTCGCCGCGCTCGTCGAGCTCGTCGAGCGTGCGGTGGGCCCAGTGTGCGATGTCGGCCATGCACCCAGCGTGGCGTGCTCGAGCGCGGCCGGCCAGTGACCGTGCCCTGACGGACGCCTGACAGGACCCGTGCTTTCGTCAGGCGCCGGAGCGGCCCGGGGCTCCCTCTGCGACCAGCGCAGCAAGCCCGTCCAGCAGCCGGCCGAGCCCGAACTCGAACAGGCCGTCGAGGCTGAAGTCGTACTCCTGGGAGATGAAGCGAGTGAAGACGGGGAACCGGCCGGCCGTGACGATGGCACGCAGCGCCGGCTCCTGCGCATCGAGCCACTCCTCGTTGTCGACGCCGGTGGCGGCCTCCGCCTCGGCCTCCATCTCGAGGTTCATCGCCGTGCCGCGGACGTAGTTGACCAGCGTGATGTACGCCGTGAACGTCGTCTGGTGGTCGAGGCCGAGGCCGTCCAGGGTGGCGAGCAGGAACTCCGCGAACGGCAGGCCCGCGGCCACCGGCTGCGGCCGGGTGATCGACAGCGCCGGCGCCAGCCAGGGATGCCGGCGGCAGGCGTCCCAGAACAGCCGGGCCGCGATCTCCACGCGCGGGCGCCACGCCGCCGGGGGATCTTCGGGCAGCCGCCACTCCCCGAGCACAGCGTCGAGCATCCGGAGCAGCAGGTCGTCCTTGTCCCGGACGTGCCGGTAGAGCGACATCGTGGCGACGCCGAGCTCGCTCGCGACGCGGCGCATCGAGACCGCGCTAAGGCCCTCGCCATCCGCGATCGCGACTCCGGCGGCGGCGATGCGCTCGGACGTCAGCGTCCCTTCCGGGGCGCCCTGCCGCCGCTGCGGAGGCGACGTCCGGGCGGGCCGCCGGTCGCCGCCCTCGACCACGGTCCCGACGCCGGGCACGGCGCGGACGAGGCCCTGGTGGCGCAGCTCCGTCAGCACCCTGGTGGCGGTGGCCATCGCCACGCCCCACCGGTCGACGATGGCTCGCGTCGACGGCACGCGCATGCCGGGGGCGAGCTCGCCCGACTCGATCTGCCGGCGCAGGTCGGCGGCGATCTCGCGGTAGCGGGACGTCGCGGCGGAGCCCGGTGCACTAGTGCTCATCGAGTTCGTCCACATGATACGCTGTTCGTGTCGCGCCCTAGTGCGCATGAATATAAAATACGACGTACGCTACCTGATATGGGAAACAACGACGTGCTCATCTCGGGCGCTGGCATCGCTGGTCCGGCCCTCGCGTACTGGCTACGCGCGGCGGGGTTCGATCCGACGGTAGTCGAGCGCGCCCCGGCGCCGCGACCGGGGGGACAGGCGGTCGACCTGCGCGGCGCCGGTCGCACCGTGACCGAGCGGATGGGCCTCCTCGACCGCGTGCGCGAGGTGGCGCTCGAGCAGGAAGGGTTCGCGTACGTCGACACGAGGGGCCGGATCACCGCCCGGATGCCGGCGGACGCCTTCGGCGGCGAGGGTATCGTCTCGGAGATCGAGGTCCTGCGCGGCGACCTCTGCCGGGTGCTCTACGAGGCGTCGCTGCCGGCCACGGAGTACCTCTTCGACGACACCATCACCCGCCTGGACCAGGACGCCGGCGGCGTGACGGTCGCGTTCGAACGGGCGCCCACGCGCCGGTTCGCGCTGGTCGTCGGTGCCGACGGGCTGCACTCGACCGTCCGGCGCCTCGCGTTCGGACCGGACTCGTCGTGCCTCCGCCCGCTCGCCCTCTACAACGCCTGGTACACGGCGCCCGCCGACATCGACCTGGGCGGCTGGTTCCTGATGTACAACGCGCCAGGCGGCCTGGTCGCGAGCGCCCGGCCCGGGCGGGACGGCGGCGAGATCAAGGCCTCGCTGAGCTTCCGCGCGGAGGACGACCGGTACGAGCGGATCGGGCGAGCCGCGCAGCAGGAGGAGCTGGAGAGGCGGTTCGCGGACGCCGGCTGGGAGGTGCCCCGGCTGCTCGACGCGATGGGCCGGGCGGACGACTTCTACTTCGACTCCGTCGGTCAGGTGCACCTCCCCGAGTGGTCGCGCGGCCGGGTCGTGCTGCTCGGGGACGCCGGCTACTGCCCGTCACCGCTGAGCGGGCTGGGCACCAGCCTGGCGCTCGTCGGCGCATACGTCCTGGTGGCCGAGCTGGTCGCGGCCGGGGGCGACCACCGGATCGCGTTCCCCCGGTACCAGGAGCGCCTGCGGGCGTACGTCGCCCAGGCGATGCAGCTGCCGCCCGGCGGCGTCGGCGGTTTCGCACCGATGAGCGACCTCATGATCCGGATGCGAGCCCTGTCGATGCGCTGGGTGACGCGGTGGCCGATGCGCGCGCTCGTCGCCGGACAGTTCACGAAGGCGGACGCGATCGAGCTGCCGCCGTTCCCGGGCCGAGCCGCCGGCCCTCTCCCGGTGGCGACCTGAACGCGTGGGGCCGGGGCGAGGCGTCCACGATGGCCCGGTGGCCCGGCCCGATCTTGCGGCTGGCGAGCAGGTTCCTCGACTGTCAGGTGCTGCCCGCGGTTGTGGGCGCTGCCACGACCTCCAGGTCGTGGCGATAGAGGTCGTATGCCGCCGAGTACTCCATCACGCGCGCGACCTCCGACAGGAATTCCTCGCCGTACCCGGCGCGCCGCAGCAGGTGGAAGCCCATCTCCATCCCCGACGCGATCCCGCCCGCCGTGACGATCCGGCCGGCGTCGACGACGCGCGCGCGGCTGATGCGGCACGCCGGGGCGATCCGGGCCAGACGGTCGATCGGCGTCATGCCGGCGCCCGACGCCTCCACCCGGTCGGGCTCCTTGCGGTTCGTCGCCGCAAGGCCGTCGAGCAGGCCCATCACGCCGTACACCCACGAGCCGGTGCACACGCTGGTGAGCAGCGTGTCGTCCGGCAGCGACCGGATGAACTCGTGCAGGCGGCCGTTGTGCATCTCCTGGCGCGTGCCGAACCCGCCGGGGATCAGGAACGCGTCCATCGCCGGCCGGTCCCCGAAGCCGTAGTTCGGGAGCACCGTGAACCCGGCCTGGGCGTGGACGGGCCGGAGCGCGTCGGCGACCAGGAACGCCTCGAGTTCGGGGTCGAATCGCCTCGCCACCGAGAACACCCCGTGGGGCGCCGCGAAGTCGACGATCTCCGCGTCCTTGAAGACGTAGATCCCGAGCCGGAAGCCGGACCTGCTCACGAGGGCACCGGCAGCCCGAACAGCCGCATCGCGTTGCCTCCCAGGATGTTGCGCCTGGCGTCTTCACTGAGAAATGGCAGGTCCCAGATCAGCGTCGGCAGGTCGAAGTCCTGGTGCGGATAGTCGCTGGAGTAGAGGAGCTGCGTGTCCGCTGCCATGATCTCGAACACGGCTCGCAGGTGATCGACGTCGTCCAGCTGCTCGAACGGCTGCGTCGTGAAGAACATGTCGCGGATGTACGCGCTGGGAAGGCGCCGCAGGAGCGGGGCCTCCGACGACCGCATCCGGTACTCGCCGTCGAGCCGGGCGATCAGGAAGGGCACCCACGCCTGGCCGGCCTCCATGAACACGAAGCGCACGTTCGGGAAGCGCTCGGGAATGCCGTTGATCACCAGGTTCGTGAGCTGCAGCATCGCGTAGAACGGGAAGCCGAGCGCGTGCGCGGACAGGAAGCGGTTCAGCTGCTCGAACGGCCGCTCCGACCAGTTCGGCCCGGAGTGGAACGCGAGCGGGAGCGAGCGCTCGTTCAGGGCCGCGAACACCTTCATGAACCGGTTCTCGTGGATGGGCTGGTAGCGGACGGCCGTGACCATGAAGCCGACCACCCCGGGCGCATCGGCGAACTCCTCGACGAACGCCACGCTGGCCTCCGGGTTGGAGAGCGGGAGATATGCCATGGTCCGGATGCGCGGGCTGGCCACCAGCACGTCCCGCACCAGCCACCGGTTGTAGGCGCGGCCGAGCTCGACCTCGATCTCGGGCTGCGGGTGGGCTCCCAGCGTCAGCATCGGCGTCGGGAACAGGATCGAGTAGTCGATCGCCATCTGGTCCATCGAGTGCAGCAGCCCGCCCGCCAGCGGATGGACATCCGACCGGTCGCCGACCGGCAGCCACGAGTCCAGGTCCGTCTTGATGCGCCCGGACGATGAGCGGTCGCCGAGGTTGCCGGGCAGCATCGCGTGCATCAGCATCCCGATCGACGACCGCTCGAACGAGCGCCGGACGTTCGGGTTCTCGATGTACCGCACGATCTCCGGCATCGCCGTCGTCTCGTAGAGGTGGCAGTCGCAGTCGACGATCGGCACGTCGCGCAGCCCGCGGCGCTCCACCTCGCGCCGGGCGTTGGCGAGGAAGGAGAAGCCGCGATCCGGGACGACCGTGGCCCGGTGCACGTCAGACACGGACATAGACCTCTCCTTCGCGCACCGACACGTCGAACCGTTTGAGCGAGTAGCGCCGGTCGGCGGCGCACCGGCCGGTCGAAAGGTCGTACTCCCATCCGTGCCACGGGCAGACGAGGCGCGGCTCGGAGTCGACGAAACGCTCGCCGGCGAGTGTGCCGTCGGGGTTCAGCATCGCCTCGTAGCGGCCGAGGATCTCGCCCGTGCAGACCGGGCCGCCCTGGTGGCGGCATCGGTTCTCGTACGCGCGGAGCTCGCCGTCCACCCGGAAGATGCCGACCTCGACGTCACCGGCGACGGCCAGGACACCGCCTTGTTCCGGGATCAGGTCCTGCGGGCCGACGTGGTATTCGACCGGCATGCCACGAGAGTAGACCATGGTCGCCCTTCGACAACAACGACTGCCTGGCGCTGCGCAATCGCCGTCCGATCACGTCTTCCGGTGTGCAACGTCCTGGCCGCGGCGTCCTCCGGCACCGACCACGCCGGCTCGTGCAGGGAGACGCACCACGTAGCGCGTTGTGTATGATGCACTACATGACGGCACCGCTGTCCATTCGATTCGACGAACGACTCCTGGCCCGGCTGCGACGCCGAGCTCAGGCGACGCCAGGCGCAACGCCGTCCGGTCTGGCCCAGCGCCTCGTCGACGAAGGCCTGCGGATGGCCGAGCATCCCGGGCTGGTGTTCAAGGATGGCCCCAGCGGAAGGCGGGCAGCCCTGGCGTTCGGACCGGACGTATGGGAGGTTGTGAAGTTCCTCCGCGAGATCGACGAGCGGGGGCCGGACGCGGTGGCGGCCGCGATCGACGTGCTGAGGCTCAGTGAGGCCCAGGTCCGGATCGCGATGCACTACTACTCGGCCTACCCCGACGAGATCGAGGACGAGATCAGCCAGGCGGACGAGGAGTCCCGGGCCGCCGAGGCGGCCTGGCTGGCGGAGCAACGGCTGCTGGCGTGAGCCACGCGGCCGGACGTCGCCGACCCGTTGGGGTGGCGCTACTCCTGGACGAGGTGCATGCCCCGTCCGTAGCCGAGGCCCTGCGGAGGCGCGGCCACGATGTCGTCGCGGTCGCCGAGCGCCCGGATCTTCGAGCGATGGCCGATGCCGACCTGTTCATCTGGGCCGGGCAGGAGTCGCGCGGGCTGGTCACCGAAAACGTGAAGGACTTCCGCCGGCTCTTCCTTCGAGCCGAGGAGTCGACACGGAGGAAGGCGACGCTGCTGTATACGAGCAGCCGGACGTTTCCTCGGTCCCGGCGCGATCCCGGTCAGCTCGTGGCGGCGCTGCACGCCTGGCTCTGCGATCCGGATGCGGGCCGTCGGCCGGCCGAGGACTGGCTGCGGCCCGCGTGACGCCGGAGCCCGACCGGCTGCTCGTGCCAGGCCGAGCTCGGACTGCTCATCGCAGCCGCTTCGCTCGCGACTGGCGGCCTGGAGCGACGCCATCAGAGTGCCGAGTGACGACGATGGTCACACTGAGGCCGATTACGTCGCCGACGCGCCGCGCGGCGCCCGCAGGGCCGGCGCGGCGGCCGCCACGAAGAGCGCCAGCGCCGCCGGGATCAGCAGGGCGCGGGGCAGGCCGAACAGCTGCGCCGCGCCGCCGATCAGCACCGGGCCGGCCACGAAGCCGAGAAAGCCCAGCCCCGCCACCCGGCCGATGGCCTGTCCCGCACGCGCCGGGTCCCGGCTGCCGGCCGCCGCGAACACCTGCGGCGCGATGCACGACAGGCCCGCGCCCAGGCAGGCGAACCCGGCCACGCCCGCCAGGGGCCGGCCGGTGAGCAGCGCGCCGGCAAGGCCGCATGCGGCCAGCACGCCGCACGCCCGCACCAGCCGCACCGGGCCCAGTCGCGTGGTGAGCCGGTCGCCGGCCAGGCGGCCAGCCATCATCGCGATCGAGAACGCCGCGTACGCGGCCGCGGCGAAGCCCGCGGCGGTGCCGAGGCTGTCGCGGAGGTACACGGCGCTCCAGTCCGCCGCCGCGCCCTCGCCCACGAGGCAGCAGAACACCAGCACCCCGAGGAACAGCACCGCGGTCCGCAAACCGGCGCCGCGGCGGACGCCGGGCTCGGGCTCCGGCAGCCGTGCCAGTTCCGCCGGCAGCGCCCACGCCGCCGCCCAGATCGCGACGCCGGCCGCGAGCAGGGCCACGCTCAGGAACGTGGCTCCCGCCCCGGCGCCGGCGAACGCGAAGAGCCCGCCGATGCCCGCCCCCAGGAAGCCGCCCGCGCTGTAGACGGCGTGACAGGACGAGATGATCGGCCGGCCCCTCGCCCGCTGGACCTCGACCGCGTTGACGTTCATCGCGACGTTGAGCGTGCCGTGGACGGCGCCGAACGCGAACAGGCAGACCGCCAGACTGCCGAGGTCGAAGGCGAACGCGGGCAGGACCAGCAGCGCGGCGTCCGCGATGGCCGCCGGGATCATCACCCGCCGGCTCCGCAGCCGGTCGACGAGCGGCCCGGCCGCCTGCATACCGGCGATCGCGCCGGCCGCGAACGCCAGCAGCCCGATGCTGAGCTGCCCGTCGCCGAGTCCCAGGTGCTGCTTGACCGCCGGGATGCGCGCCGTCCAGGTGCCGAGGATCGTCCCATAGAGCAGGAAGAGCAGGGACACGGCCGCGCGTCCCCGCGTCAGTACCGAGCGCGGACCATCTTCCGTCGCCGCCAAAGTGCCACTATAATGGCACTATGCTCGCCAAGGCTACGCTGCGGCTCCCCGCACCGCTTCTGGAGAGGCTCCGGGAGAGGAGCAGGGAGGAGGGACGATCCCTGAACGAGACCGCCGCTCGAGCCATCGAGCGGGGCCTCGGGGGCACGGCCTCGGACGAGGGCTGGCTTGGCCTCGGCTCCGTACTCGAAGAGCTACCGGCGCGTCGCTACGACGGCGTGGGGCTCCGGCATCGATGGGAACGTCTCGGAAGTGGGACCCGCCGGCTGCACGAGGATCTCGACTGGGTGCGCGGTGACCGGTGATCGCGACGTATCTCGATTCCAGCGCGCTGGTCAGGCTCTGCGTGGGCGAAGGCGAGCTCAGCCACGTGGAGGAGGCCATGAGCGGCCTGCCGATCACGTCCGTACTGGCGGCGATCGAGATCCCGATCGCCATCGAAGCGCGCTTCCACCGCGGGCAGATCACCGCCGGCGAGCGGGATGAGCTGCTGGAGATCGCTGGCGAGGTCCTGACGTCGGTCGGCAAGGTCGGCCTGTCCGCCGCGGCCCGGCGTGAAGCCGTCGCAGCGGCACGGGGCAATCTCCTGCGGGCGCTCGATGCCATCCATGTCGGCACGGCGGTTGTCGTCAACCGGCATCAGCAGCGGCGCGGGAACACCCTTCTGTTCTGCACGGGAGACCTGCGGCAGGGGGAGGCGGCGGCCGCATGCCTCGGTCGCGACCGGGTGACGGTGCTGCCGCCGCTCTGACGGTCGCGTCAGCGCCGAGCGCGGACCATGGGGCGGCATCACCGCCCCATGGTGGCACCCGTCACGCCGCGGCCGAATGCACGACCGGAACCGCTTCCAGCCGCCGGCGCCCGGCGGCCGCCAGGGCGCACGCCGCTCCCAGCGCCGACAGGCCGGCGACGACCGCCAGCGCGGGACGGAACCCGGCGGTGAATCCGGCGGCCGTTCCCAGGTGCCCGCTGGCGGCGAACACCGCGGACGCGACCGCGATGCCGAAGACGCCGCCGAAGCGCTGCAGTGTGTTCGTCGCGCCCGACGCGCGGCCCATGTCGCGCGGCGCCACCGCGCTCATTGCGGCGGCCGGGGTCGCCGCCAGCGCCATCGAAATGCCCACGCCGGCGACCACCAGCGGCAGGACCAGCTGGCCGTAGCCGGTGCCCGCGGTCGCGATCAGCGCGATCCAGGCCAGCCCACCGGCCTGCAGGAGCAGGCCCAGGACCATCAGCGGCCGGCGGCCGACCCGGTCTGACAGCATGCCGGCGAGCGGCGCGACCACGACCGGCGTGGCGGTCCAGGGCAGGAAGCGCAGCCCGGTGCCGAACGGCGAGTAGCCGAGCACGAGCTGGAAGTACTGCGACGCGAGGAACGCGGCCGAGAAGATCGAGGCGGACATCAGGAAGGCGGTGGCGCTGGCCGCCGCGAACGGGCGGCTCCGGAACAGCTGCATCGGCAGCATCGGCTCCGGCGCCCGCAGCTCCCACGCCACGAACGCGGCCAGCAGCAGGATGCCGAGGCCCAGCGTGGCCACGGTCTCGAAGCTGGTCCAGCCGGCGTCGTTGCCGCGGACCAGTCCCCATACGACGCCCACCGCGCCTCCGGTCACGAGCGCCACCGCCGGCAGGTCGAGCCGCGTCGCCGGCCCGCGGCTCTCCGGCAGCCGCCACACCGCGAGGGCCGCGGCGGCCAGCCCGATCGGCACGTTGATCCAGAAGATCCAGTGCCAGTCGAGGCCCTGGGTCACCGCCCCACCGACGAGGGGCCCGCCCGCCACGGCGAGGCCCCCCAGGCCGCCCCAGATCCCGACGATCGCGCCGCGGCGCTCGGCCGGGAAGGCCGTGGTCAGGATGGTCAGGCTCAGCGGGATGACGAGCGCGGCGCCCACTCCCTGGACGGCGCGGGCGGCAACCAGGAAGCCGACGGACGGCGCGAGCGCGCACGCCGCCGAAGCCGCGGCGAACAGCAGGAGGCCGGCCGCGAAGACCCGGCGCCGGCCCAGGCGGTCGCCGAGCGCCGCCGCGGTGACGATTCCGGCCGCCGCGGTCAGGTTGTACGCGTTGACCGTCCACTCCAGGGTGGACAGGCCGGCGCGGAGTTCGCGGTGGATGGCCGGGAGCGCGGTGATGACCACCAGCGAGTCCAGCACCACCATGAAGAACGCCACGGACGTGAGCGCCAGCGCCCACTCCGGTCGCGATCGTTGGAGGACCATCGGAACGACTCCTTCGTCGGGAGCCGGCCGGCGGCGTCTCGCGGCGCCTCGTCTCCGGCCGGTTTCATCTCACCGACGGTCTGGATCGGCCGATATCGACAGCTCCGCGTCAGCCTTTCACGTAGGCCAGCTTCTCGGCCACGAGGCCCGACCGGACCCGAATGACGTCCACGCCCCGGACGTGCCCGCGGTTGTCAGGCCCCTCGTCCCAGTCGAACGTCCACCGGACCACCGCGCGGTCGCCCGCGGCGAACGCCTCCTCGGTCCGGAAGCGCGCGCTCGGCGTGGAAGCGAAGAAGCGCTTCCAGAAGTCGCCGACCGCGGCCGTGCCCGTCAGTCGCTCGCCGTCGGGCGCCGGCGTGGTGTTCTCGAAGACGCAGTCCTCGGTCATCCACGCCATGACCGCGCCGGCGTCGCGGGTCTCGAACGCCCGTCCGAGGGCCTCGACGGCCGCCGTCGTCCGCCAGTCGGCCAGGAGGCCCGTCACCTGTGCCGAGTGCTCCGCGTAGTGGTCGGTCAGCCACCCGAGGACGTCCGCCGGTCGGGTCGGATACGGCTCGCCGGAGTCGAAGCGCACTGGCGTCGCCCGTCCCCACTGGCCGGCGTCCAGGTCCTCGAGCAGCCGGCGCACCGCCGCGTGGAGCTCGTCGGTCTGCGCCAGTGCCGCGTCGCGCTCGGACGCGCCGGGCGTCTGCCCGGCGCGGGCGCCGGCCTCCTCGAGGAGACGCGAGGAGTCGGGCGCCGCCGTGGTTGCGCCCGGCGGCGCTGCGAGGACGGCCTCGGCGGTGCCGAGATAGTGGCTCAGGACTGCGTTGACGTGGTGGGCGAGTCCGCCCAGGGTGTAGGCCTCGCCGGGCCGCCGCTGGCCCAGCGATTCGGCCGGGGCCTCGGCCAGCGCGGTCCGGTATGCCGTGCCGGCCGCGTCGAACCGCTCCAGCAGGAGTTCACCGGTCATGTTCCGAGTGGTCATCACGCCATGCTGAGCCGCGCGCCGCCGGCGGTCATCGTCGAAATCCCACGGTCAGCGCGGTACCGGCCGAAGCCGGGATGGGAGATACCTCCTACGCGAGGTTGCGGCGGTGCGCGTAGGCGGTCGCGCCGGCGCGGTTGGCGACACCGATCTTCCCGAAGATGTGCGTCAGGTGGTTGGTCACCGTTCGTTCGCTGAGGAAGAGGGCGCCGCCGACCTCGCGGTTCGTCATGCCGCTGGCCACGAGCCGCAGCACCTCGGCCTCGCGCTCCGACAGGCCGTCGGGCGGCGCGGCCCGGGTTCCCCCGCCCGCCCGCAGCTGCGATCGCGCCCGCATGACCAGGGTGAGATCCGGCAGCAGCCCCTCACGCCGGCACACCTCCTCGGCGGCGTCCAGGTCGGCGAGCGCGGTCCGCTGGTCGCCGCGCAGCGCGGCCAGGGCGGCCAGCGTTCGCGCGGTGGGCCACCAGTGGAAGTCGCCGGCGAACGGCCGCAGCGCCCGCTCGCAGCGCAGGCCGCTGTCGCGCTCGCCCAGTCCCGCGTAGGCCAGGCCGAGCACCGTCCGGGCCGAACGCGCCGGCAGCGCTGCCGCGGGCAGCGCGACCAGGCGCTCCTCCTGGAGCGCGACCCCGACGCGGGCCTCGGCCTCGCGTCCCATCTCGAGGTGGACGAGGACCGGCAGCCCGCCATACCAGACCTGGGTCGCAGGGTCGGTGTCTGCCATGAGCGCCAGTGCCGCGCCCAGCCGCTCGGCGGCAGCGTCGAGCTCGCCGGCGCGCCAGTGCACCAGCCCCTGGACGACGCGTACGAACCCCAGCGGCTCGGGCGTCGCGAGTCGGGCCAGTGCCCACTCCGCCTCTTCCAGCAGGTGGTCCGCGGCCGCCCGGTCGCCGCGAGACCAGGCGAGCAGCGCGAGCCAGGAGTGGGCGTGCCGGAGGCTGAAGACGTCCAGTCCGCGCCTGGCGAGGGCCAGGCGCCGCCGCGCCGACCGCTCGGACGCGGCCAGCTCACCGGTCCAGTAGTACGAGTTGCACAGAGCCGCGCAGGCTTCGATGGCGACGGCCGGTTCACCCGCGGCGAGCGCGCGGTCCAGCGCCCGCTCAAGCAGCGGTCGTGCGTCCGCGGCATCCGTCCTGACCTGCACGTTCGCCAGGGCGAGGGCGGCCCTGGCCTCGAGCCGTGGGTCCCGGAGCCGTTTCGCGGCGCCGAGCGCCGCGGCGGCCTGGCGCTGTCCGTCCTGGTACCGGCCCCGGGTCAGCCCGTTCAGCGTGGCCAGCTCGACCTGGACCTCGGCGGTCAGGCGTTCACCCGCCGGCAGCGCCTGGGCCAGCTCGAGCGCACGGCGGAGCTCGCGATCCGCGTCCGTCGCGGCCTCGCGCCGCCGGAGCGCGGTTCCCAGGAGGAGGTGCAGCTCGGCCCGGCTGGCGCGGTCGCCCGCGGCCTCCGCCGCCCTGATGGCCGAGCGCAGCGCCGCGTCCGCCTCGGCGGACTCGCCGGCGGCCTCCGCGGCCTCCGCGTGCAGGCGCCGCGCGGCCACCAGGTCGCCGGCGCCCGGTCCGTTGATCCCGTCGGTCAGCTCCCGGGCCAGGCGGGCGCTGACCAGCGCGTCGGCGGGGGCGGCGTGGCCGCGGGCCGCCTCCGCCGCGGCTCGGGCGGCGGCCGCAGCGCGCCCGCGGTCGCCCGCCCGGAGCCAGTGCCGGGCGATGACGGCGAGGTCCTCCGGCGCCTCCACGGCGGCACCGGCGGCCAGCGCGGCCGCGGCCGCGGCGTGCAGCGCCGGGCGTTCGGTGGCCGCCAGCTCGTACATCGTCTCGCGTAGCGCGTCGTGGCGGAAGGCGAACACGCCGGCCGTCGAGCGCGAGACGACGCTGGCCGCCCAGGCCGGGTCGAGCGCGGCCTCCGCGACCTCGGGGGTGACGTCGAGCATGGAGGCGACCGTGGCCGCGGAGAAGTCCCGGCCGAGGACGGCGCCCGCGGCCAGGGCCCGGCGCGTCGGGTCGGGCAGCCGCTGCAGGCGCCGCGCGACCGTCAGCCGGATCATCGCCGGACGTTCCAGGTCGGCGCGAGCCTCCGGCTTGAGGCGCCACGCGCCGTCCGAGCGGATCAGCAGTCCGCGCTCGGCCACGTCGGCGAGCGTCTCCTCGGCGAAGAACGGGTTGCCCTCGCTGCGCCTGCCGACGAGCCTGGCCAGCTCGGGCGCAGCCGGGTCGCCCAGCCAGGCCGCCACCAGCCGCTCGACGTCGTGCAGGGCGAGCCGGCCCAGGGTCAGGATCGTGAGCCTGCGGAGCCGGCGCAGCTCCTCGATCGCGGCGGCGGGAGCGCCCGTCGCGCTCGCGAGCACCTCCTCGCGCGCCGCCAGGAGGACGAGCAGCGGCGCGGATCCGGCCGCCCTGACCAGGTAGGCGACGGCGTCCCACGGCTCCGGCGCCGCCCACTGCATGTCGTCCAGCGCGAGCACGAGCGGCCGGTCGAATGCGAGCCGCAGGCAGACGTCCACGAGCGCGTCCAGCAGCCGCAGGCGTTCGCCCGCCGGCGGGAGGGCGAGCAGGTCGGGCGCCGGCGTGCCCGGCGGTCCCATGCCGGCCGCCGCCAGGACCCGGGCCGCGTCGTCGGGAGGCGCCTCCGCCCGCCGCAGCCCGGGCCAGACACCCGCCAGCGCCCGCGCGAGCGGCAGGAAGAGCGGGGCGCCCTCGCCCAGGTCCAGGGCGTAGCCGGTGAGCACCATCGCCCCCGCGGTCGCCAGACCGCCGGCGGCGTCCTCCAGGAGGCGGGTCTTGCCGGCCCCCGGCTCACCCGTGATCAGCACCGCCGACGGCCTGCCCGATCGTGCGGCGCGGAACGCCTCGGCGATGACCCTACGCTCGTGCTCACGCCCGACCATGCCAGCGGTCCGCGATCCGGTCCCAGGCCGGCCGGTCACAGCGCGAGGATACCTGTGGTCACATGGAGGGGGTGAAGATTCGAATTGGCGTCGGTCTCGGACGTACCACCGGCGCCGCGGACCTGCCCGGCGTCGTGGAGCGCCTCGAGACCGCCGGGGTGGACTCGCTGTGGCTGTCGGAGCTGGTGTACTCGGCTCAGGTCGAGCCGTTCGTCGGCATGGCGTACGCGCTGGCTCGGACCACGCGGCTCAAGGTCGGCACCGGCGTGGCGATCCTGCCCGGCCGCCACCCCGTGCTGGTTGCCAAGCAGCTCGCGTCCATCGCGGCGCTGGCGCCGAAGCGCGTGCTCCCCGTGTTCGGCCTGGAGCCGGCCCGACTGGAGGAGCGCGTGCTGTTCCCGGTGACGCCCGGTCGGCGCGGCGCCGTGTTCGACGAGTCCCTGCGGCTGCTCCGGGCAACGCTGGAGGAGCCGTCCGTCGACTTCGTGGGTGAGTTCTACACCGTCGTGTCCGCCACGGTCCGTCCGCGTCCTGACCCGCCGCTGGACATCTGGCTGGGCGGCCGCGCCCCGGCCGCGCTGAGCCGGGTCGGCCGCCTGGCCGACGGGTGGCTCGGCAGCTTCCTCACGCCGGCGGAGGCGCGCGTCGCCCGGGAGACGATCCAGGCTGCGGCAGCCGAGGCGGGCCGCGAGATCGAGCCGGACCACTACGGTGTCAGCCTGTCGGTGGCCGTGGACGGCATCCCGGCCGAGATCGCGGCGGCGTCGCGCGCGCGCCGACCCGACGTCGATCCCGCGGAACTGGTGGCGGGCACGTGGCCGGCGCTGCACCGGCTGCTCGAGGGGTATGTCGAGGCTGGGCTGACCAAGTTCGTCGTCCGCCCCGCGGGCGCGCAGCCGTTCGAGGAGTTCCTCGATCGGTTCGTCACCGAGCTGATGCCGCTCGAGACGTAGGAGGTCAGACGGGCGCGCGGCCCTGGGCTGCCAGGACGCGCGCGGCCGCGGTCAGCTCGAGGAGGTCGGCCAGGACGTGGGGATCGCGGCCCGTGCGGTCCGCGATCCGCCGCAGCCGGTAGCGCAGGGTGTTCGGGTGGATGAACAGCGCGTTCGCCGCCTCGGCGACGTTGAGGTTGGCGGCCGAGAAGGCCTCCAGTGACGCCGCAGGACCGGGTCCTGCAGGGCGGCGCGCGTCTGCTCCGGGATGAGCCGCGACACCGTGCGGCCGGCCGAGACGGCCAGCTCGTCGAACAGCCGCACCTCGTCCGGCCCGACGACGAAGGGCCGCGCCCGGCTGGCGTGCCGCAGCGCCCTGCGGGCCTCCTCGTAGCTGGTCCGCAGCTCGGCCAGATCGGTGAATGCCGGCCCGATCCCCGCGGTCAGCCCCTCGCCACGGGCCTCGCGAAGGGCCGCGGCCGCCCGCTCCAGGATCGCGACGACGGCGTCGGCGCGGGCCTGCCGCAGGACGGCGGCGACCTCCCCGCCGCGCACCACCACGAACGGCTGCCGGTCGGGCAGCGCCGCCGCCCGGCTGATGGCCTCCGCCACCCGGCGCCACGGAGCGGTCGCCCCGTCCACCGACGGCCTGGTGGACGTCGCCACGACCGCGATGTGGGCTCGGTTCGGCTCGAGGCCGAGGCCGGCCGCGCGGCGTGACACGTCCGCGGCCGCGTCGCCGCCGCCGCCGAGCAGCGCGTCGAGGACCTCGCCGCGCTGCCGTTCGAGGTCGGCCAGGTCGCCCTGGACGGTCTCCAGGTACGCGTCGGCCATCAGGGTGGTCGTGAGGAGGGTGTGCTCGAAGGTCATCGCGGTGATCTCCAGCCCTGCCCGCGCGGCGGCCACGCTGCCGCCGGCCTGCTCGGCGATGCACCGCCCGACCGTCCGGTTGGCGATCAGGTACGCGTGCAGCAGCGCCGAAAGCGGCACGAGCTGGCGGGCCCGCCTGACCGCTCGCTCGCGGACGAACGACAGCTCCTCGGGCGTTGGCGGCTCCGGCCGGCGGAGCACCTCGACGAGCAGTCCGATGCCCTGGCGGGCCAGCACGAGCACCTCCTCGGCCAGCCGCTCGTCCCGCACCGGCCCGAAGCCGCCGATCTCCTCCAGGACCGCCGCCGTCGTCTCCGCCGCCAGCGCCTCGACGTGGGTCGCGAGGTGCTCCAGGATGCGCGCACGGTGGTCCACGAGGGCACCGTAGCACCGCGATTGTCCAGCTGGACAACTGGCGGTCGCGAGATTCGGCGCGGCCCACGATGACCCCGCTGGAGCCGTGGCCGTACGTTCGAGCCGTCATGACCGAGCAGATCGATGGCCACCGGGTGGTCTCGCACGAGGAGTGGCTCGAGGCGCGCATCGCGTTCCTCGCCCGGGAGAAGGAGTTCACGCGGCTGCGTGACGAGCTCAGCCGCCAGCGCAGGCAGCTCCCGTGGGAGCGCGTCGAGAAGTCCTATGTGTTCGACGGGCCGGACGGCGAGGAGACGCTCGCGGACCTGTTCGAGGGCCGCAGCCAGCTCGTCGTGTACCACTTCATGTATCCGCCGGAGTGGGACGAGGGCTGCCCGCACTGCTCGTTCTGGGCGGACAACTTCGACGGCATACCGGTCCACCTGAACCACCGCGACGTGACGTTCGTGGCGATCTCGCGCGCTCCGCTGGCGAAGATCGAGGCATTCCGGGCGCGCATGGGCTGGGAGTTCAAGTGGGTCTCCGCCGAGCGGACCGACTTCAACTACGACTACCACGCGTCGTTCCGGCCCGAGGAGATGCAGAGCGCGACGGCGTACTTCAACTACCGGCGCACGGACCCGGGCCTACCCGATCGGGAGGGCGCCAGCGTCTTCTTCCGCAACGCGGCTGGCGATCTCTTCCACACGTACTCGTGCCACGGGCGCGGGATCGACATGCTGAACGGCGCCTACCACTTCCTCGACCTGGTCCCCAGGGGCCGGGACGAGGACGGGCTGGAGTTCACCCAGGCCTGGGTGCGGCACCACGACCGGTACGACCCGTGATCGGGGAGGTCCGCGCGCCGGCGCCCATCGTGGCCTGATCGGCGGTATCGTCGCCGGCATGGGAACCTTCCGCATCCAGAAGCACGGGCGGCTGCAGGAGCTCGTCGCGCACGAGAAGGGATACTTCAGCGACGAGGGACTCGACTACGAGTTCAGCGACTTCGTGTCGCGTGAGGTGATGGGCGCGATCGTCGACCAGCTCAAGCCGGTCCACGCCGACGGAACCGCGGCGGTGCCCGGCACGGTCGACGTGACGACCGGGATGTTCGAGACGTACGAGGCGGGCCGCGCGTGCGACATCAGCTCGGCGTGCCACTGGGCGATCAACGAGGCGGCGAGCGCCCAGTTCGGCCGCATGTGGGGTCACGCCTATTCGGTCACGCCTGGCGCGATCGTGGTCCCGCCGGAGTCGCCCGTGCGAAAGCCGGCCGACCTGGCCGGGGTCGAGGTTGCGGTCGGGTATCACTCAGGCAGCCACTTCTCGGCGCTGCAGGCGCTGGAGTCGTTCCTCGCCCCCGAGGACATCAAGCTGCGGTTCGTCGGGATGCCGTGGGACCGCGTCGAGGCGCTGCTGCAGCGCACGGTGCCGGCGGCGAACGTGTGGGCCGTGCCGCTCTCCCTCCTCGAGCAGCAGGGGTTCCGCCGGATCGCCGACACGACGTTCATGATCGGATTCCTGTTCGACAACGGCGCCGACCCGGAGGACGTCGCGAGGTACTTCCGCGCGCTGGCGCGCGCGCAGGCGGACCTGGACCTGGAGCCGGAGCGGTACAAGCACCATCACCTGGAGGAGATTCCGGCCCACCTGCGCGACCAGGTCGACGTCCGCGGCTTCGGCATGGGCGAGCGCATCGTGTTCCTGCCGTACACCCGCGAGATGTACGAGCGGTCGCAGCGCTGGATGCACGAGCGCAAGCTGTTCGACGAGGA
Source organism: Terriglobales bacterium (assembly GCA_035638495.1). Taxonomy (GTDB): domain Bacteria; phylum Chloroflexota; class Dormibacteria; order Dormibacterales; family Dormibacteraceae; genus CF-161. The sequence goes on along the minus strand of DASQZW010000286.1, from coordinate 8,066 downwards.
GCGCCCGACGCCCGCATACGAGACGGTCGTGTACGCCTAGCCGCTCGCGCTGAGCGCCGCCGCGAACCGGGCGGCGATCTGTACGTAGCCGGCCGCGTCGGGATGGAAGCCATCCGGCGAGACCCAGTCCGGATGCTCGTCCGGCACCTCGCCGGCGGCGTGGAGGTCGACCAGCACCGCGCCCTCCCGCTGCACGACGCGGGCGATCGCCGCGTTGTACGCGTCGACCATCGCGTTCAGCTGATCGGGCGCCGGGACGGGGCCCGCGAACGGACACCCGGCGCCGCCCGACCGGCACTTCAGGTACAGCGGCAGGTGGTCCAGGTAGGGCGTGTTGGCCACCAGCACCCGGGTCGCCCCGCCGCGGCGGAGGGCGTGCACGAGCTGACCGAGCCGCGCCTCGTAGTCGGCGGCGCTCACGCCCGCCGCCAGGTCGTCCACGTTGAGCCAGACCGTGACCAGCGCCGGATCCACGGCGAGGGCCGCCGGCACCTCGCCGTTCAGGGCCGCCTCGGTGGTCTCGAACGGGACGCCGAAGCTGTACATCACCGCGGACGGCGGCAGCGCGGTGTCGTAGAAGACCATCGGCCAGGCCTGGCTGCGCGGGTCCTGGGCGCCGATCCCGGCCGTCTCGCTTGCGCCGACTGCCGCGTAGACGAGCGGCGCGGCCGTGGGCGACGGCGCGCTCACCAGCCGCCGGGGCACCGCCGCCGGAGTCCCCGACGAGCACGCCGCCACCAGCAGCAGCGCGAGGCCGAGCGCGACGCGCTTCCTCACGCCTCGACGACCGCCTCGCGCGCCGGCAGGTGCGCGGCCTGCAGCGACGGCAGCCCGCCGGCGATGACCGCCAGGAGGCCCGTGCCCAGCCAGCCCAGCAGCGGGATGACCACCGGCACCCCGACCAGGTCCAGGCTCCCCAGGTCGTGTGCGACCAGGTACTGGTTCACGGCCACGCCGACCAGCTCCGCGATGACCACGCCGGCGACCGCGCCCGCGGCGCCCCCGGCAAGGCCGATCGCAAGCGCCTCGACCAGGAACCACCGCAGCACGTCGCGGTCGCGCCCGCCGATCGCCTTCAGCACGCCGATGTCGCGGCGCCGCTCGTGGATGGCCGCCAGCAGCGCGTTCGCGATGCTGAGCAGCGCGACGCCCAGCGCCACGCTCCCGATCGACCCGAGCACGACGTTGACGACGCCCAGGTACTCCTGTACTGAAGCAACGAGGTGCTCGGGCGCGCTCGTCGCGTAGCCCATCCCGTACAGCTCCGCGCGCACGGTGTGGACGTCGCTCAGGCTGGAGGCGACGACCACCGCCCCGGCGTACGGCGAGCCGTTGACCGGGAACTGGGTGCTGCCGGCTCCGCCCTGCTCCCACTGCCGGCTCTGGACCACCTGCGGGACCGGGACGATGAAGTCGCCGTCCGTGAGGTCCTGGCCGACCACGCCCACGATCACCGCCCGATAGGACCGGCCCTGGCCCGGGCCCGTGTCGCCCGCGGCGATCCGGGGACTGGTCAGGGTGACCTGATGACCGAGCGCCTGGCGAGGTTTGTCGCCGTCGATGTGCAGCTTGAAGAGGTAGTCGGTCGTCGCGGCCACCTCGGTCAGCGAGTTCGCCGCCGGCCAGCGCCCGGCCAGGAGCGTGATCGGCAGGGTGCTCACCTGCGTCATGTCCGTCCCGATGATCCAGTCCTGGGACAAGCCGCCCTCGTCGGACAGCTCGGCCACGCGGCTGGTCTGGATCGGGACGACGCGCGTCACGTGGGGGGCGCGGCGGATCGAGGCGAGGGCGGCGTCCGTGAGGTCGTGCGGGGCTCCGGGCTGGAGCGCGTCACTGTCGAGCTGGCCCGGGCGGGGCTGCGCCGGCGCGACCCTGACCGTCGTCAGCGGGTTGCCCTGGCCCAGGCGGTCCAGGACCTTCGTGTCGGCCGCCGTCGTGACGACGGCAAGCGCCACCAGCAGGCCGCTGCCGAGCGTCACGCCCAGCGTCGTGAGCGCGGTGCGCACCGGCCGGCGCAGGGCGCCGCGGAGCGCCAGCGTGACCGCGTCGGACCACCTCATGGCACCCTCAGCTTCCCGTCCACCAGCTCGCACGACTCGTCGGCGCGCCGTGCCACCACCGGGTTGTGCGTGACCACCAGCAGACTGCAGCCGTGCTCCGACCGCAGCTCGTCGAGCATGTCGAGCACGTGGCCGGCGGCGGCCGCATCGAGGTTGCCGGTCGGCTCGTCGGCCAGGATCAGGCGCGGCCGGTTCGCCAGCGCCCGGGCGATCGCCACGCGCTGGCGCTCCCCGCCGCTCAGGGCGGACGGCCGGTGGCTGCTGCGGGCGCCCAGCCGTACCGCGTCGAGCAGTTCGCGGGCGCGCGACCGGCGCTCCTCCCGGCCCACGCCGTCCAGCGCCATGGCCAGCTCGACGTTCTCCTGCGCCGTCAGTGTCTCGAGGAGACCGAAGTGCTGGAAGACGAAACCGATCGTCCTCCGCCGGTACGCCGCGAGCGCGTCACCGGCCAGGCGGTCCAGGTCCTGGCCACCGACGACGACCTCCCCGCGCTGGGCGCGCTCGAGCCCACCGATGAGCGCCAGGGCGGTGCTCTTGCCGGCGCCGGAGGCGCCCATCAGTGCGAGGTAGCCGTGCGCGGGCAGGTCCAGGTCCAGGCCGTCCAGCACGGTCACCGTGCCGTACCGGTGGCAGACGCCTCTCAGTCTGACTACCGGCTGGCCGCCCCACGGGCGGGCGCGGTTCACGCTCAACGGATGCGCGGGGGGCCTGAGGCGGGCCGCGACGTCGCTGCCCCCGCGATCCGCAGCATCGCCGCCGCCGGGATCGAGAGCGGACGCGTCGTCCTGGTCAGCAGCAGGTCGGTGTCGAGGCGGCCGCCGTGGACGGTCGGCCCGAACGGGCTCCAGAAGGCGCCGTCCGCCGTGATCGTCAGCTCGGCAGGCAGATCGGCCAGTCCCGCGTCGACGCCGAGGCCGTGGTCGATGGCCCGCCCCCGGCGCACGATCGGACGGACCACGTGGTCCTCGTCGCTCACGCCCAGCGAGCGGTGCAGCTCGCAGAGGCGGGCCAGCGCGTCGGGCTCGACGCCGTCGCCCGTCGTGGCCACCCGGACGCGGATGCCCCGGGCGCGCAGGCGCGGGATCGCGTCGACGACCCGTGCGAAGTTGCGCGGCCCGCGCATCTCGTCGTTGGCCTCGGGGTCCGCGCTGTCGAGCGAGATCTGCACGGCGACGTCGCGCCCGGCCAGCACCGTCAGCTCGTTCAGCAGGCGCGGGGTGAACAGGGTCCCATTGCTGAGGACCACCGTCGGGAGCTCCGCAGCCATCGCGGCCAGCGCGCCCGCCATGCCGGCGACCAGGAAGGGCTCACCGCCGGTGACGCCGAGCGCCGTGAAGCCCGCCTCCCGCGCCTCGGCCGCGATCCCGGGCAGGCCGCCGACAGGGATCTGCCGCCTGGCCACGGCCGGCGCCGACTCGGTCAGGCAGTACGCGCACGTCAGGTTGCAGTGGTAGTTCGCGTAGAGCCAGAGCCGGCCGCCGATCAGGCCGCCCGAGACCGCCTCCGCAACCGCGGTCACGCGGGCAGCTCCAGGGCGGTCGCGAAGCGGTTGAGCATCACCGTCGCCGAGCCGAGCGTCACCAGCTCCACGATCTCCGGCTCCCCGAAGTGGGGGCGGAGCAGGTCGACCGCCTCCGCCGGCCGGTGGCTCAGCGCCTCCGAGAAGGCGAGCAGCGCGCGCTCGACCGCGTCCCAGCGGTCGGGCGGCGGTGCCTGGCCGAGCAGCGCGTCCAGCTCGTCCGGCGCGAAGCCCATGCGCCTCGCGACAGCGGTGTGCGACAGGGTGCAGTACCGGCAGCCGTTGGCGGACGACACCGCCAGGATCACGATCTCCTTGAGCCGCGCCGGCACGCTGGTGGGCCCGTAGACCACGCCCAGGAACGGCATGGCCACCTCCATCAGCTCGGGCACGTTGGCCAGCGCCGCTCCGATGGGGCCGGGGTCGCCGCCCGCGTAGAACGGCCGCGCCAGCAGCGGTGCGCGCTCGGCGGTCACCAGCTCGACCCTCGCCAACCTAACCCGCCTCCTCCAAACCCGACCCATGATCGCTCAGCCAGGCCGCGACGGCCGGCGCCAAGTTCGGCTCGCCCCGAAGCTGCTCCGCCAGACCGCGCAGCTCCTCCGCCGAGTCCACGTCGGGCCACGGCGGCAGCAGCACCGGGTCTCCCAGCGCGGCACGGGTGTGGGCCAGGACGGCCGTCGTCCCCATCGGCGCCTCCAGGTAGGCGCGTTCGCGGCGCCGGCGGGAGAGACCCCGCCGCTGGCCGACCAGGTAGTAGCCGCCGTCCGGTCCCGGTCCCAGGACCGCCTGGCCCTGCTCGAGGACGCGCGCTGCCCGCCGCAGGTACGCCTCGGGCAGCGTCGGTGCGTCCGCGCTGACCGCGATGGTGAACGGCGCTGGCAGGTCGGAGACGTCGAGGAGCGCCTGGCCCAGACCGGGGCGCCGCTGCACGAGCGCGGGCAGGCCGGTCAGCCGGCGGACCTCGGCCGCGTCGGCCGGCGACGGGGTCATCGCGGCCGCGTCGAGACCGGCGGCGACTGCCGCGCGCCGCAGCCGGACCCCGGCGTCGCGCAGGCACGCCGTCCAGAAGCCCTCGGTGAGGTCCGAGCCGATATCCGCCTCCAGCCGCGTCTTGCTGTGGCCCGACCGGGGCGCCTTGGCCATCAGGACCATGAGCCCGCGGCGCCGGGTGGCAGCGCGTGCCTGCAGCAGCATCGCGCGGCCGGCCCGCACCGACGGGCCGAGCCGTCCGGACACCTTGCTCTCGCCGCCGGCCCGCCGCCGGAACGTGGTCGGCGCCTCGACCACGCGGAGCGCCGGATGCGTGAGCGCCCGGCCAACGAGCTGGACGGTCCACCCGTAGCCCGGGTCGTCCAGGCCGAGCCCGGCGAGGGCGTCGCCCCGGACCAGCTTGAAGGGCGGCAGGTCGTGCACCGGCCGCCCGCCGCGCACGCGCAGGACGGCGGCGACCAGGTCGTTGCCGAGGCGGGCGTGCCAGGGCAGCGCGTCCGTCTCCGTGCGCCGGCGGCGGCCGAGCACCACGTCGGCCCTGGCGGCGGCGTCCTCGAGCCGGGCCAGGTCGCCGGGGTGGCAGGAGCCGTCGCCGTCCAGGAACGCGACGAGCTCGTGCCCGGCCGCCGCCTGGGCGCCGGTCAGGCAGGCGCGGCCGTAGCCGCGGCGCGGCTCGTGGACGACGGTTCCGCCCGCCGCCCGGGCGGCCTCCTGGGTGCCGTCGACCGATCCGGCGTCGACGACGAGCACGCAGCAGACGCCGGCGGCCCGCAGGCCGCGCACGACGTCGCCGATGGCGGCCGCCTCGTTCCAGGTGGGGACCACGGCGGCGAGCCGGTGCGTCGACATCGAGTCGTGGCGCGTCATCGGGACGCCTCGTGTCCGCACTGCCGTACCGGAGCCACCTCTCTGGCAGCAAATGACGTGGCCGCCGTACGGCAAAGCCGCTGCTCAGCCACTGCCGGCCGGCCCCCACAGCTGGAAGCGGCCGTCGTCGCACGCGAGCCGGCGGCCCTCCGTGGGCAGCGCCGCGAGGTGCTGGGCCCGCGCGGCGGCGTTGACGTACGACGGCAGCGGGCTGGCACGGTCCACCACGACCCAGTCGGACGGCCCGCCGTACGTCAGCGGACGCTCCAGCGGCCGGGCGGCCAGCGGCGGGGCGGCGTCGTCGTCCACCGCGACCGGCGCCGCGGCGGGCAGCGCCGAGGTGCACGCCAGGAGCCGGCCCAGCGCGGGCGCCGCGGGGGCCGGGCGCTGGCCGACGAGCGGGCCGAACAGGGCGCCGATCGCCAGGGCCGGCAGCGCCAGCGCCGCCAGCGCCACCGCCGGCCGGGGCCGGTCCAGCAGCCGGCGCGCGCCCAGGCCGCCGGCCACCAGCACCGGCACGACCAGCGGCAGCGCGTACTGCAGGCGCAGCTCCGGCTGCGGGACGTGGGCGCTGAGCAGGTCGCCCAGGAGCGGCGGCAGCGCCAGCGCCAGCCAGGCGGGGCGCACGAGCGGCAGGCCCGCCATCGAGGCGATCATGGCCGCGAACGCCAGCCAGCCTGCCGGGGCGGTCAGAGCGTCGACCAGCAGGGCGGCGGTGGGGCGGTGCAGCCACTGGTAGTAGGAATTCAGGTCGCTGGGCACGGGGCCGAGCAGCGCCGGCATCACCACCAGCTCGAGTGCCCCCGCCCAGGCCACCGCGGCGAGGACCAGCGCGATGCCCTGCCGGCGCGAGGGACCGTGCACCGCAAGCAGCGCGCCGATCACCGCAACCGCGTACGCCTGGTCCTCCTTCGACGCGAGCGCGACCGCCGCGCAGGCCCAGCACAGCCGCCACCGGCCGCGCAGGCCGGCCCACCCGGCGACCAGGACCAGCGGCAGCGCCAGCGCCTCGGGGTGGAACCCGGCCCGCTCCGCCTCCTGGAGCGCCAGCCAGAAGGGCACGGGCGCGCCCAGCGCCGCTGCGGCCAGCCCGGCGCCGGGGCGGTCGCCCAGCAGCCCCCGGAGCAGCAGGTAGGCCGCCGGCGCCGTGGAGGCGAGCGCCGCGGCGTGCAGCAGGGCGAGCAGGCGCGCGTCGGGCCAGGCCAGCTCGAGCAGGGCCGGCAGCGCCAGGAGGGGCGAGAAGTGCAGTCCCAGGAAGCCGCCCGGGAAGAACCCGCTGACCAGGCCCCGTCCGTGGCCGAGGTTCCACACGAGCTGCTCGAAGAACGCCGTGTCGTACGCCGGGACCTGGAGCGCCGCGGCGCGCTGCAGCAGCGTCCAAGCGACCAGCGCGAACGCCAGAGCCGACGCGGCCAGGGGGACGGCCGCGGGGCGGCCGACCGCGCCCCTCAGTACATCCAGCGGGTGCCGCAGCCCCGGCAGCACTCCGGCGGGTCGTCGGAGGCGTGGGCCCGGCGAAAGGCCTCGTACTCGGAGCCGTTCCATATCTCGCTCATCGGGCGCTCGTGCACGCTGCCGAGGATCACGCCCTGGTAGTCCGTCGTGGTGAACGGGGCGAAGCAGCAGGGCAGGACGTTGCCGTTGGCGGTCACATATGTCGAACGCCAGGGCCGGGTGCAGCCCGACCACGGCCGCCGGGCCGCGACTGGCTGCAGCGAGTCCGCGGGCGAGAAGCCGCCGGTGCCGACCAGCTCCACGCCGGCCCGGCCGGCGGCGTCGCGCCAGGCGGCCGTCAGCGCCGAGAGGTCGCGGCCCATCAGCGACTGCGCCTCGACCGCCATCCCGACGTCGAAGTACACGAGTCGCTGCAGCACCACCGCGTGCGCGCCGATCTCGCCGGCCCGCTCGATGACCCGCGTCAGGGAGTCGACGTTCTCGCTCATGACCATGAAGACCAGTGACACCCTCGGCCGCTCGGCGCCGAGCTCCCGCAGCAGCCGGCAGAAGTCCGCGGCGCGCCGCATGGCCTTCTCGAATCCGTCGACGCCGCGGATCGCCCGGTAGGTGCCGGCGTCGGCGGCGTCCATGCTGATGCGCAGCTCGTCGAGCCCGGCCGCAACCAGCTGGCGGGCCAGCCGGCGGTGGAGCGCCAGCGCGTTGGAGTTGAAGAGGACGCGGGCGCCGCGCCGGTTGGCCTCCGCGACCATGTCGGGCAGGTCGCGCGCCAGCAGCGGCTCGCCCACGCCGTGGAGCACCACCCGCTCCACGCCGGGGAACTGGTCCAGGACGCGCACGAACCGCTCCCGGTCCAGGTCCGCCTCCGGCTCGCGGGTGAAGAACGTGCGCGGGCACGTCGTGCACAGCTCGTTGCAGCGGTTGGTCGGCTCGATGTAGACCTCGCGCGGGGTCGCCGGCATCATGCGAAGCGACGCCGCCAGCCGGGGTTGCGCCGCGCGATCGCGCCGTCGAGGCCCCACGTACGGCCGGCCTTCATGAAGACCAGGCAGAGGAGGGGCACCCACTCCACCGCGTACTCGTAGAGCCACGGGCCGGTCGCATCGGAGAACTGGACGTGCAGCGACAGCAGCGCCGCCAGCAGAGCGCCCAGCGAGGTGGCCAGGCCGAGG
>DASQZW010000285.1:0-18489 GCA_035638495.1 Terriglobales bacterium | reverse complement strand
CCGGCTCGGAAGACCGACGCGATCGCCCTGGCGCCACCCGCCGCGCTGTAGTTGCCCTGCCATGCGGGACCCGTCAGGACCCGGGCACCCGCCGCCGCCGCCTCGGCCGCGAACGTCTCGGCTCGGCCCCGGCTGTCGGGGCTGTCGGCGTTCCCCGCGAGGAACGCGAGGCTGCGGTACCCGTGGTCCGCGACGAGATGGTGGACGAGGGCGCGCATCCCGGACTCGTTGTCGCAGCGGACGTTCATCGAGGCGGGGGTCGGGCTTCCGGCGAGCGTGACGATCGGGACGATGCCGGCGAGACGAGCGATGCCGGCTGCGGGCAGGATGCGGTCGTGGAGGATGAGCCCGTCCGTCTTGCCCGCGATGGCTGCGATCCGCGTGGCCACGTTCTCCTCGTCGACGCCGACCGAGCTGACCAGGACGTCGAAGCCGTGCTGCTGCGCCGCCAGTTCGATGCCGCGGTTGATGACGTCGATGAAGAGCAGGCTCTCCTCCTCGTCCTCGAAAGGCGTCTCGCCACTGCGCCGGAACACGACGCCGACGACCTCCTTGAGCCCGTTCGACAGCGCGCGGGCCGCGCCGTCGGGCACGAAGCCGAGCTCGCGGACCGCGCGCATCACCCGCTCGACCGTGTCGGCACGGGGGCTGCGCTGGCCGTTGAGGACGCGCGACACCGATGCGATGGACACACCCGCCCGGCTGGCGACGTCGTAGATCGTCAGAGTTCCCTTGGGCCGCCTCGACTCCGCCACTGCTCTCCCCCGGCGATGATCGCCGTCGAGTGGTAAGCGCTTACCTCAACCGGAGGGTAGCACGGTGTCGGGGGTCGTGCAACCGGCGCCGGACGGTCAGAGCTCGTGCAGCCGCGGCAGCACGCTCGTCCCGAAGAGCTCGATCGCGTGCAGGGTTCGCTCCCGGCCCATCGGGGAGAACACGACCTCGAGGATGCCAGCGTCCAGCTCGTCGCGGATCCGGCGCGCCTGCGCCAGCACGGTGTCCGGGCTGCCCGCCAGAAGCTGGCCGTTCTCGATCCGGTCTGCCATCGGGCGGCCCTGTGCGTCGATACGTCCGCGCTGGGTGGCCGTGTCGCGCCCGTAGTAGCCGGCGCCGGCCGCGGCGTCGTCCAGCGGGCGGTTGCTCGCGCTGAACCCGCGCCGGGGCACGTCCGCGCCCGCTGTGCGCAGCTCCTCCAGCGCCTGCTCGTCCGAGTCGGCGACGTGCGCCGTGACGCGATACAGCACGTCGTCGGGCGCCGGCTCCCACCCGCACGCGGCAGCGCGCTCGCGGTAGTGGCGGGCGGCGGCCGCGGCCAGCGGCAGGGTGGTGAACGCGAACCCGACGCTGACGCGGTGGCGCGCCGCGAACTCGCCCGCCTCCGGGCTCGACCCCGACATGTAGATCGGCGGGTGGGGCTCCTGGACCGGCCGGGGCCAGATCGCCACCGTCCGGAACCGGAAGTGCCGGCCCTGCCAGCCGAACGGCTGCGGCTCGGTCCAGGCGCGAATGATGAGCGCCATCGCCTCCTCGAACCGCGCCCTCGACTCGGCCGGGTTGACGTCGTACGTGACGTACTCGTTCGCCGTGCCTCGCAGCATGCCGGCCACGACGCGCCCGCCCGTGAGCGTGTCCAGCATGGCGAACTCCTCGGCGACGCGCACCGGGTTGAGGATCGGGATCGTGGCGCCGAGGAGGGCGATCTTCGCGCGGCGCACTCGCTGCGTCACCGCGCCGGCCATCACCATCGGGTTCGGGGTGAGCGACAGCGGCGCGAAGTGGTGCTCGGCCAGCGTGACCCAGTCGAAGCCGAGCTGGTCCGCGAGCTCGTACTGCTCGAGCGCCATGTCCATCGAGCGCCCCGCGACCTCCGAGGAGTACGTCCGGGCCGGCACCGGCCACGTGCCGCGCTCGGCCTGGCCGAGATACGGCACGATGCTGAACAGCGCCGCCTTCACGGGAACAGCACCGAGCTGCGCTGGCTGACCACGTACCCCTCGTGGCGGTCCAGGAAGTCGCCGACCGCCTCGGCGAACGCCTCGGGCCGGTCCGCCGCCACCGCGTGACCGGCGTCGTACACATAGAGGAGCTGGCAGCTGGGCAGCAGCTGCGTGTAGACCCGGCCGATCTCGGGCGGGATCAGGCGGTCCGCGGTGCCGAACACCACGAGGACCGGCACCTGGAGGCCGGGCATCGCCGCCTCCAGCTCCGCGTCGCGGGCCGGTGCCATCAGCCGCCGGACCATCGGCGCCACCTTCGCACGCTGCTCGATGCTCGACGGCGGCCGGGGCGGGACCCGCTCGGGGTGGGCGTGCAGCATGGCGACGAGCTCCTGAGGCGTCGCCGGCTGGGGGCGCCGTTCGTGGCCTTCCGGCCGGATCGCGGCCGGTGACTCCAGGACGAGGGCCCGGACTCGCTCCGGGGCGGTCAGCGCGGCGCACAGCGCGGTCTTCCCGCCGAACGACGTCCCCATGAGGTCGAACCCGTCGATGTCGAGACCCGACACGCCGCCCAGCATCGTTCGCGCCAAGTCGGTCATCGACCGGTGCCGCGTGTTCTCCGGCGAGTCGCCGAAGCCAGGCATCTCGAACGCGATGACGCGGCGCTCGCGCGCAAGCAGGTCGTGGGCGGGCGTCAGGGTCAGGCCGCCGCCGCCGTGGAGGTGGACGAGCGGCGGTCCATCGCCCGCGTGCACGTAGCGGATGCGGAACCCGTCCGCCTGGACGTGGCCCTCCTGCCAGGTCGGGGTGCCCATCGCGGGCATCACCATATCGCGGGCAGGCCGGTCGGTGTCGCGCCTAGGCCTTCTTGCTCCTGGCGGGCTTCTTCTGTTCCTTGGCCGGCATCCGGCTGGTGACCTCGAGCGCGCGCTCCACCAGCGGTGCCACGGCCTGCGGCTGCGCCCGCCAGTCGGCCGGAACGAGAACGTAGCCCTTCATCGCGCGCCCGGCCATGGGCTCGAAGTCGCGGCCGCCGTCCTTCCGCACCGCGGCGCACTCGTCGTCCGGCAGTCGCACGAAGAGGTCCTCGCCGAACAGCCCGGCGAACATGTTGCCGTTCACGAAGCCGGCCAGGTTGCCGAACATCGGCTTCATCGTGATTGCGGGCCCGCTGGGGACCAGCTCAGCGAACGCCGTCCTGGCGTCTTCGCTCGGCTTGGGCATCTTCATCGAGCCCGGTGTCGTGGGCATGACCGTATTGTGCGGCCACGCGTCCGCGGCCGAACTCGTGGCGATCTTCAGTGCCGGGATCCTCGACCGGCGCTAGGTCGACCCGAGGTGTTTGGCCAGGCTCGCGAAGACCTGGTCGACCTGCTCCGGTCGGACGTCTCCCGACAGGTGGATCTCCACGGTGATGCGGCCGCGATGCACCCGGATCGGCTTTCGGCGTCTGGCGGATGCGGCGAGGCGCTCGCGGTCGGCCTCGATCCGCCGCTCGAGGAAGCGCTGTCTGGCGAGGATCGAGAGCAGCTCGCTGTCGTTCATCCTCGCCTCCTTCGCGAGCTCGTCCTCGCGTGTACCGTGCTCAGGTATTCGCCGAGCAGCCCCGACATCCCATTCAGGGGGCTCGAGCGCAGCGAGTAGCGCTTGTCGCGATGTGACCCCTCCCAGCGCAGCAGGCCCGCCGAGCGCAGGGCGGCCAGGTGGTGGTGCATGGTCGACTTGCTCACGCCCAGTTCGTCCGCCAGTTCCACGAGGCTCCGGCTCGATTCGGCCAGGCGCCGCAGCGCCCGCAGCCGGGTGTCGTCTGAGAGCGCCTTCGCCAGGCGCAGCACACGACGGCGCCGGGCCTCGTCGGGCGAGCCCGTGATCGCCGCCTCGCCGGCGGGATACACCATGACGAGCGTGCCGCGCTGCCGGCCCTGGATCACCCATGGCCTGCCCAGGTAGGTGGGGACCAGCAGCAGCCGACCGATGCCCGCCTCAGGCACGTACACCCCGCCGTTGGTCGCCTCTTCCACGACCGCGGACACGCTTGCCGCGCGGGCCAGCTGGCGCTTCTCGTCGGCGTCGCGCTCGACGATCGCGGCGATCCCGGCCCACTCCGGGGCGAACACTTCCCGGTGCCAGCTCGAGAGCAGTTCGACGATTCGCCGGCGCGCGACGCCGGCGTCACTGCCGAGGGCACCGGGCAGGGCGCGCGGCCATCGGTGGCCGGCGTGCGGGTCACTGGCGAGCAGGCGCTCCAGCGGCTCGGGCGAACCTCGACCGGCGGAGAGCGTGGCCTCGCGGAGCTCTTCCGAGGGCTCGTGTCGCGCGTGGTAGCCCGCGGCCTGGAGCCAGAACTCGTCCGCAGGCATCGCTTCCAGGTGGGCCAGCAGGTCCGCGAGGGTGGTCGGGCCCTCGGCGACGGCGGCGATCAGGGCATGCCAGAGCGCGTGGGAGGCCTCCCAGGACTCGAACGCCCCGGCCATTTCGCTCAGCTCGGCTGAGAGTGAGCTCCGAACTCGGTCGAACCAGGGGCAGCCCACGTCGTAGGCATCGCAGCGAACGTCGGGCGACGCGACGAGCCCGAGTCCCACGATCGTCTCGACCGCTTCGCTGGCCGCGATATCGAGCCGAGGCTCGACCTGTGCCGGCGCCAACCGCCGAACGACATTCCCCATGACCGTTCGATCATAGTCGAACGGTAATGGTCCCGTCAGCTCAGCGTGGGCGTGGTGGCGGCGATCCAGGTGAGACCGGAGTCGACGGTCGAGAACAGCGTCCAGCGCGGGCCCCGCTGCCCGTCGATCACGTTGGCCGCGACCCACGCCGTGCTGCCGTCCAGGGCCTGCACTCGCATGAGGTTCCACGCCGGCAGCGCGACGGCCGTCCAGTGGCCGCCGGCATCCCGCGTGACCTGCAGCTGACTCGCCGACCACGCCCACGAGGCCGCCCCGTCCATGCGGCTCGCGGTCAGGTTCGACGCGAGGGGCGGCAGCGGCCGCGCGGTCGTCCACGTCGCTCCGCCGTCCGCCGTGGCGGCGAGCCACACGGACCCCTGGCCGCTGATCAGCAGCTGGCCGCGCCCGTCAGGGGCGACGCTCAGCGGCCCCAGGTCTGACTGGCCGGCGGCGGACGGCGGCAGCGGCAGCGGCAGCGCCGCCCAGGTGCGACCACCATCGGCCGTGCCATACAGCACCCCGCCGGCGGCCAGCCAGCCGTGAACGGTGTCGCTGAACCCCAGCAGGTGCGACGGCGCCGGCGCGGAGGGGAGGCCGGTGGCTTCCAGGCGCCGCCAGTGCCCACCGCCGTCAATGGTGGCGAGCAGGCCGGCCTGCGACGGGTCCCAGGCCCATGCGTGGCGGGCGTCGGCGAACGCCGGGTGCGGCGCTCGAACGCCGCCGGGCAGGGTCAGGTCATGCCAGTGGCGACCCCCGTCCGACGTCAGTACGGTGCCGGCGTCGGAGGCGAGGACGCCGTGCTGCGGGTCGAAGAATTCGGGCGTCTCGAGCCCGCGCGCCACGCGCTGACGCGACCAGTGTCGGCCGGAGTCGGTCGTGTGGAACAGCGTGCTGGTGCCGGTCTGGCGATCGAGCGCCGAGACCCATCCCTCGCGCGGCGAGATCCAGTCCATGGTCGAGGTGAGGTCCGGCTGGCGGACCACGGCGGGACGCGAGGCCGCGCCGGGACCTGGCCGGACGTGGAGGGCGATCACGGTCGCCAGCCCGACCACGGAGACGGCGATCAGCGCGAGGCCGCGGATGGCGCGCGGCGAGGGAGTCGGCAGCGACACCTCCGGCACGGAGCCTACGCCCCGGGGCGACCCCGGGCGAGGTCCGAACGTTCGGGGGTCGCGGGCCCCGACGCCCGGCGAGTCGGGACGGCGTTCGGCCAGGGGCCCGGCGGGCCGTCAGGCAGCCGCTCCACCGCGGTCACCACGCTGCGGACGCGCATCCCGCGCGCCCGGTAGTTGGCCAGCGCGTGGGGCCCGTCGAGGCTGCAGGTGTGCACCCGGACCTGGCGCGGCCCGAGCGTCCAGGCCCGGCGCAGCGCCTCCGTCAGCAGCCAGCCGCCCAGGCCGCGGCCGGCGAACGCGGGCAGGAGGCCGAAGTAGGCCAGCTCGACGCTCTCCTCGACCGTGGCGTCCAGTTCGAAGTACCCGGCGGGCGTCCCGTCCACGTAGGCCACCCAGGTCTCGACGCCGGCGCGGGACAGCCACGCGAGCCAGCGTTCGTAGGTCCACGGCAGCCGGTCGATCCAGTACCAGTCACCGCCCACGGCGGTGTAGAGGAAGCGGCTGAGCTCCGGCGATGGCCGGCGGGCCCGGATCAAAGTGACGTCGCAGTCCGGCATCGGCGCGGGCACGAGGTCGGTGGGGGCGGTCATCTCCAGGTGCCACGTCGTGACCTCGACCTCCACGGCACTCGATCCTATCGGAGCTGCGCTGACGTCAGGCCTGCGCCGCGGCCGGAGTGAACACGTAGGGCACCGTCACCGTGAGCCCGACGAAGCCCAGCCGTTCCAGGATCGGCCGGCTGTTCTCGGACGCGTCCACCTGCAGGTACCGGTACCCGCCCACGAACGCCAGCTGTGCCCGCGCGGCGACGAGTGCGCGATAGATGCCACGCCGGCGCCACGACGGCAGCGTCGAGCCGCCCCACAGAGAGGCGAATTCGGTGCCCTTCGAGTACCGCACCCATCCCGCGCTCACGACGTCGTGCCCGGCCTCTGCGACCAGGATCGTGAGCGACGACGGATCGGCGGCGAGCTCTGCGGCGAGTCCCTCGGCAAGCCAGGAGCGATCCTCGTTCCAGACCGCGCTCTCCATGGCCGCGATCCGCTGCAGATCGGCGCTCTCCGTGACCTCACGCAGGTGCACGCCTTCGGGAGCGGTCACCGGGTCGACCGTCAGCGGCTCCGCGAGCCCGACCACCACGGTCTCCCGTTCCTCCGGAACGAAGCCGGCCGCCACCAGCCGATCAGGCAGGTCGGTCGGGAGGTCGTGGCCGTGCCACTTCCACTCGACGGGTTCGGCCCGCGCCGCGAAGATGTCCCGCTGGCGCGCGATCAGAGCGTCCAGGTCGTCGGGCGCCAGGTCGGCCACCGAGCGGTACCCGATGAACCCGCCGTGCTCGGTGTAGTGCCGCAGCACGGCGCCGTCCCGCTCGACGGTCCATCCCACCGGCATCGGATCGGGCGGGTGGCCGCGCAGCTGCGCGTCGTACGCCGTGAGCAGAGCGACCGGGTCGAGTGGTGGCACGCCTTCATCATGGTGAGATGAGCGCTCAGGTCAATGAAGCTGAGGCCTTTCCGTCTCTCGACGCCGGCGACATCGCGACCATCGAGGCGCTCGGCACCCGCCGGTCCATGAGCGCGGGAGACTATCTGTTCCGCGAGGGAGACGCCATCTACGACTTCTACGTGGTCGTCTCCGGCGAGGTGGAGATCCTCATCACGTCCGGCGGCGCCGAGCAGGTGGTCGTCCGGCACGGTCCCGGCCGCTTCGTGGGAGAGCTGAGCCTGCTGAGCGGGTCGCGCGTACTCGTGGCGGCGCGTGTCGTCCAGTCGGGCGAGGTGGTCGTCCTGACTCGGGACCAGTTCCGCCACCTGATCGCGACGAACCCGCCGCTGGGCGACACGATCCTGGCAGCGTTCATCGCCCGCCGCGGAGGCCTGCTGACTCGCGCGGCGACGGCCATCCGTGTCATCGGTTCGCGTTTCTCCCCGGACTCGCTGCGGGTCCGCGAGTTCCTGGCCCGCAGCCGCATCCCCCACGAGTGGCTGGACCCCGACCGCGACGCGGCGGTCGAGGACGCGCTCCGCGAGTTCGGCGTGGCGCCGGGCGAGCTGCCGGTGGTGATCGCCACCGGCTCGGTCCTGCGCCGGCCGACGCCCGGGGCGCTGGCGGCCTATCTCGGGCTGACCGTCGAGAGCATCGCGGAACGCCATTTCGACCTGGTCGTGGTCGGCGGGGGTCCCGCGGGTCTGGCCGCGGCGGTCTACGGCGCGTCCGAGGGGCTGCGGACGCTCGGCGTGGACATGGTCGCGTTCGGGGGCCAGGCCGGCTCCAGCTCCCGGATCGAGAACTACCTCGGCTTTCCGATGGGAGTCTCCGGTGGGGATCTCACCGAGCGCGCGGTCGTCCAGGCCGAGAAGTTCGGCGCCCAGCTCACGAGTCCCTGCGCCGCGACGTCGCTTCGGGAGGAGTCGGGCCACCTGGTCATCAGCCTGAGTGACGGGACCGACCTGGTGGGCCGTGCGGTCATCGCCGCCAGCGGCGCCCGCTACCGGCGGCTCGACGCGGCGCGAATCCCGGAGTTCGAGGGCAACGGCGTCTACTACGCCGCGACGGAGATGGAGGCCCGGCTCTGCGCCGGGTCGCCCGTCGTGGTCGCCGGCGGGGGCAACTCGGCCGGCCAGGCCGCGGTCTTCCTGGCGAGTGCCGGCTGCGCGGTCACGGTGGTGATCCGGGGCCCCGACCTCGCGCGAAGCATGTCCCGCTACCTGGTCGACCGCATCGTGGAGGACCCGCGGATCGATGTGCGCGCCGGCACGACGATTTCGGCCGTCGACGGCGAGCGCACCGTCTCGTCGATCCAGGTCGACGGGCCGGGCGGGATTTGCCGCCTGGCGTGTGCCGGCCTGTTCTCGTTCATCGGGGCGGACGCCGGCTCCGGCTGGTTGGCGGGGTGCGCGGCGCTGGACGATGCCGGCTTCGTGCTGACCGACCGGTCCCTGAGCGAGAAGGACCTGGACGTGCGGTGGGAGGTGCTGGGCCGCGGCCCGCTCCCGTTCGAGACCAGCCGCCCGGGCCTGTTCGCGGCAGGCGACGTGCGGTCCGGATCGATCAAGCGAGTCGCCACCGCGGTCGGCGAGGGCTCAGCGGCGGTGCGGTCGGTCCACGAGTACCTCGCCTTCTCGCACTGATCCCGCTCGCCCGCGTACGGCACGCGGCTGAAGACGACAATGGTCGGCGGGGCGGGATTTGAACCCGCACGCCCCAGGGGCACCGAGTTTTAACGTCGGCGCGGCTGCCAGTTTCGCCACCCGCCGATACGGCCTATCGGATCAGGACCGGGAGGCGTAAGTCGGCGGACTCGACCAGGCTGTAGTCATCGGTGAACCGCTGGCGCTCGATCCGGACCAGGTCGCCGCAGCGAAGGACCACGTGCCACTCGCGGCCCTCGTGGTACGCATCGCCGGTGACGTTCCATACCCGTCCCTCCCGGTCCTGGATGTCCTGACCGCGGCGGAGATCGGCGAACTGCTCAGTGCTCAGTGGTCGTCGGACTGGCGCCTCGTCGCCCACGAAGTCAAGAGTAGGCGACATCGAATCGAACGAACGTACGGTTGCCGTGAGCACGAGAGTCGGTCCGGAACGGGCGCGGCGGCCGACGTCATTCGTCCTCGACCGGCTCCTCGTTCGCCAGCGTGGTGGCCCATGGGACCGCCTCCAGCCGCTCGACGGGGATCCGCGCGCCCGACACCTCGCTGACCCCGTAGCTGCCCTCGCCGACGCGCTCCAGCGCGTGGTCGATCCTCCCGAGCAGTTCGCTGTCGAGTTCGTTCTCGATGAGGATGCGATCGCGCTCGGCGAGCGCGGCCCCCTCGTCCGTGTAGTCGCCCGTCTCGTCGTCCTGCCGCACCGTGGCGGGGATCGCCGCGGCCCGGTCCTTCATGCGTGCGTCAGCTGCCCTCCGCTCCTCCAGGAGGAGGCTTCGGAAGTGCTCGATCTCCAGCGGCGTGAGCGCCTCATCCGCACCCATCGAACCCGATGCTACCTGCGGCGGGCGTGCGATGAGCGCGGCGCAGTTCGCCGTCAGGTGGCTCCGGCGTCGTGCAGACCCTGCTGCAGGCTGGCGGCGGTCACGGGCCCGACCACCAGCTGCCGCAGGACGTGGTCCTTGTCGAGGAACGCGGTGGTCGGAGGGCCGAGCAGCCCGTACGCCTGGGCGATTCGTCCATCCCGGTCGTTGGTGACGTTCCGAAAGGCGGCCTTCACGCCGAGCTCCTGGAGGAAGGAGGAGACCGAGGAGGGCTGGTCGTCGCAGCAGTCGACAGCCAGCAGCGTGAAGCGTCCCCGGCTCTCCGCGGCCATTTTCGCGATCACCGGCATCTCCCCCCGGCAGTCGGCGCACCAGGTGGCGAAGAAGTTGATGACCACCGGACCGCTGCTCCGGTCGAGCGCCGGGAAGCCCGGGGCCGGCAGGCCGACGGTGGCGCGCGGCGGGGGAGTCGGCTGGGCGCCGACGAGCCGGAAGGTGGTGGCCATCGCGTCGAACGCCTCGGTCGCCGCCGTCACCCCCGCCGGAGGCCCGGCCATCGCCACTTCCCAGGCGCGGCGTCCGTCGATCATCAGGTAGGCCTGGATCCCCTCCGGCTGTGCCCCGGCCGTGTGCTGACCGGTCGCGTGTTTCGCGGGCCGGCCCGCGAGGCGGCTGTCGGACAGCCTCGCGCCGGTCAGGCCGCTCCCAGCGGTCAGCTCGGCGAGCAGCACGGCGGCGGCGGTGCTCAGGTCCGACGACGCCGCTTCCTCGAAGTGCACCACCATCGCGACGTCGGCCGGCCCGCTGTAGGCGACGCTCCCCTGGGAGTCGTAGTTCGAAATCTTCCACCCGGGCGCCAGCCCGATGTCGAAGCCCAACCGCTGGTCGGTGGACCGGGTGAAGCCAGGCGGCAGCGCGAGTCTGGATGCGGAGTGCGAGGTGGGGCCGGAAAGGCCGCAGGCCGCGCTCGAGAGCACTACCGCGCAGGCCAGGACGATCTCGAGCGCTCGCATCCCGCAGACGATGTTGGCAGAACCGGCCGCCACCGGGTCATGACGTGCGCGGGCGTCACCAGGCCCCTCTCGCGGGCGGCGACGAATTCCCAGCGGTCGGCGGATCATGGTCTGGTGGGCCACCTCGCGATCCTGCGCCGCCATTGAGCGTTCTCCCGCCACGGGGCTCGCCGGCCGTCGTGGCCGAGGGCCTGGTCAAGACGTACGGCGAGCGGAGAGCCGTCGACGCCATCGAATTCGAGGTGCGCGACGGCGTCTGTTTCGGCTTCCTCGGTCCGAACGGCGCGGGCAAGACGACGACGATGCGGATGCTGTACGGGCGCCTGCGCCGCGATTCCGGCCGTCTCGAGGTGCTCGGCCTCGATCCTGATCGCTCGCGGCGCGATGTGCGTGAGCGGCTGGGCGTCGTCACCCAGGCGAACGATCTCGACCAGGAGCTCACGGTGCTCGAGAACCTGGTCGTGTTCGCCGGCCACTTCGGTCGCCGGGGCCGCGCGGCGCGCTCGAGGGCACGGGAGCTGCTCGAGTTCTTCGACCTGGACGACAGGGCCGGTTCCAGCGTGCGGGACCTCTCGGGCGGCCTGCAGCGCCGTCTGCTGATCGCGCGCTCGATGATGCACGACCCGGAGCTGCTCGTCCTCGACGAGCCGACGACCGGACTCGACCCGCAGGCCCGCATCGTCGTCTGGCAGCGGATCGCCGAGCTGCGCCAGCGCGGCGTCACCGTCGTTCTCACGACCCACTACATGGAGGAGGCGGCCCGGCTCTGCGAGCAGGTCGTCGTGATGGACGAGGGACGGATCGTCGAGCGCGGCGCACCGAGAGACCTGATCCTGCGGCACGCCGGCGAGCAGGTCGTCGAGGTTCGCTGGCCGCTGGGGACGCCGGCGCCGGCCGCCGGGCCCGAGGTCCGGCGCATCGACCTGCTCGGCGACCGGCTGCTGCTGTTCGCCGACAATCCCGCCGCTGCCCTGGGACTCGTGCGCGGACGCGTGGACAGCGATGCTGCCATCGTTCGGCCGGCGACGCTGGAGGACGTGTTCATCCACCTGACCGGGCGCCGGCTCGAGGACGGTGAGTGATGTCCGGCAGCGTGGCCCGAATCCTCAGCATCTGGAGGCGCGAAGCCCTGGTCTGGCGCCACATCTGGCGGACGTCGATCCTGCTCAACTTCGGCCAGCCCCTGATGTGGCTGGTCGCGTTCGGGTTCGCCCTCGGCTCCTACATCACGCTCGGGCGCCCCGGCTCCTACCTGGGCTTCGTGGCGCCCGGGCTGCTCGCGATCACGGCCATGAACGTCGTCACCTTCGACACGATGTTCGGGACCTGGGTCAAGCTCCACGAATGGGGCGTCTACGAGGCGGTGTCCACGACTCCGGTCAGTCCGCGTGAGATCGTGTTCGGCACCTTCCTGTGGGAGTCCACGCGCGCCGTGATGTACGGAGGGGTGTTCATGCTCGTGATGCTGCTCCTGGGTCTCTTCCGCTCGCCGTGGGCCGCGCTGCTGCCCGTCGTCCTGGCCGCCGTCGGGCCGCTCTTCGCCGCCCCGGCGATCGCCTGGTCGGTGGTCACCGGAAGCTCGTTCAACAATCTCTTCTACTACACGGAGCTGGTGATATCCCCGATGTTCTTCTTCTCGGGGGCCTTCTTCCCCGTCGATCGACTCCCCCAGTACCTGCAGGTGCCGATCTGGATCACGCCGCTGTTCCACGTCGTCCAGATCGCGCGCGGGCTGACGATCGGCCAGGTCTCTGGCTGGCTCTGGGTGGATGCCGCGTACCTCTTGCTGGTGACGGCGCTCATCACGCCGGTGTCGGTGCGGCTGCTCAACCGCCTGCTGACCACCTGACCGGACGGAGCGCCAGGACCGCTACCGGTCCTGCTGCGAGGACCTGGCCCCGAGCTCGCGCAGCCACGAGATCACGTTGTCCTGACGCGTGTTCGAGCCGCTCGCCGCGTCCAGCGGCGTTCCCTCGGCGTAGTCGGGCACCCAGTTGAGATCAGCCCCTCGAGACAGCAGGAACTCCGCGGCCCGGCGCTGCCCGCCCGAGCACGCGTGCCAGAACGCCTGGGAGACCGCCTCCGGATCCGGCTGGTCGCCGAGCAGCTCCGCCAGGCGGCCGACCTGACCGAGGGCGGCTGCCAGCCACGGCTTGTCGACCGCGGCGCCGCGCGCCACCAGCAGTCGGGCGACGTGCCAGCACCCGTAGCCGACCGCGTTTGCCAGCGGCGTGCCGATCGACCCGTCAGGCGCCTCGGTGTCCGCGCCCGCGTCGATCAGGGCCTCGGCGACGTCGACGTCGTCGCTGCTGGCGGCCCAGTGCAGCGGCGTCTCATCACCCGGCTCGGGGCGCGCGTTCGGGTCCGCGCCCGCAGCGATCAGCAGCCGAACCGTCTCGGGGCCGTTGGGAAAGTAGCCCGGCCAGTCCGTCACCACGTGCAGGGCCGTGCGCGTGCCGGCGCGTCCACCGAGCGACCCGGCGGCGAGCTCGGGGTGTTCGCCGAGCAACCGGCGAACGCGATCGAGGTCGCCGGCCTGGATCGCGGAGACGAGGTCGGCGGCGGCGTCATCCCGGGACGTCACAGCGCCTGTCCCGAACCGGTCGCCACGGGCCACGCGGCGTGCGGCCTCGCGTCCTCAATGTCCAGCCCTCCCTCACGATGTCAAGACCAGGTGACACTCGGTCGTAGAGTAGGCGCCTGGCCCGGCGATGGTGAGACCTTAGCGACTCGGCCGGGAAGCGTCTATGGAGTCCAGCAGCAACGAAAGCGCGGAGCGGCCGATCGTCACGCCGGACCGGCGGCTGCGAGTGTTCGTCTCGTCGACGCTGCAGGAGTTGGCCGAGGAGAGGGCGGCCGTCAGGGCCGCCATCGCCGGTTTGCATTTGACCCCGGTTCTCTTCGAGCTCGGCGCGCGGCCGCACCCGCCGCGCGCGCTCTATCGCGCGTACCTCGAGCAGAGCGAGGTCTTCGTGGGCATCTACTGGCAACGATACGGCTGGGTGGCCCCGGATATGGAGGTCTCGGGCATCGAAGACGAGTACGAGCTCGCACGTTCGATGCCGAAACTCATCTATGTCAAGGAGCCGGCCTCCGGCCGGGAGCCGCTGTTGACCGCGATGCTCGACCGCGTCAAATCGGCGGGCGTCTCCTACCGGCCGTTCTCGACCGCGGACGAGCTCGCCGCCCTGGCCGCTGACGACCTCGCCGTTCTCCTGACCGAGCACTTCCAGGTGGCGGACGCGGCTTCGAGGCCCGGCTCACGCCCGCCAGCCCGGCAGGGCAACCTCCCGGTCCCACCGGCGCCACTCATCGGCAGGGCTCGCGACCTGGTGGCCTTGCGGCGGCTGCTGGCCGCATCCGGGGTGCAGCTCGTGACCCTCACCGGCCCTGGTGGCGTGGGCAAGACCAGACTGGCGCTCGAGGCGGCCCGGGTCACCGCCGATCACTTTCCGGACGGGGCCTGGCTGGTGCCGCTTGCCGAGGCGCACGAGACCGATCAGCTGGCGTCGGCGGTTCTCGACGCCCTCCAGTCCAGCGAGCCGGTCGCCGGCTCGCCCGCGAACGCTCTGCTTGACCATCTCCGGCAACGCGCCTGCCTGCTCCTGCTCGACAACTTCGAGCAGGCACTGGAGAGCGCGGGATTCGTCGCCGAGGTCATCGCGGCCGCTCCCCGGGTCAAGCTCCTGGCGACGAGCCGCGCGCCGCTGCGAATCCGAGCCGAGCACGAGATGCCCGTCGGCACGCTGTCGGTGCCGCCTCTTTCGGCCGGTGCGTCCGCCCTGCGCAGGTCGCCGGCGGTCGAAATGTTCGTCGACCGCGCACGCGCTGCCAGCTCCGACTTCGAGCTCGCGAGCGAGGACCTCGCGGCCGTGGGGGACGTGTGCCGTCGACTCGACGGGCTCCCGCTTGCGATCGAGCTGGCCGCGTCGCGAACGCGGCTGCTGGCTCCCCGGGAGCTGCAGCGCAGACTGGGCGATTCGCTCGAGGTGCTGGGGACCGGGCCTCGCGACCTGCCAGATCGCCAGCGGACGCTGCGCCGGACGATGGACTGGAGCTTCGAGCTCCTGGACGAGCGCGACCGTGACGTGTTCATGCGCCTCGCCGTCTTCCGGGGCGGGTTCACCCTCGCCGCCGCGACGGCGGTCTGCGACCCGGTCAGCGACGTGCACCTGGTCGACGTGCTCGGTTCTCTGGCTGACAACAGTCTGATCCGGCGCACCCCGGGCGGCGGCCAGCGCTTCGAGATGCTGGAGGTGATCCGGGAGTACGCGACGACGAGGTTGGTCGCTTCCGGCGCCGCCGGGCCAGTCCGGGATCTTCACGCCAGGCACTTCGGCGACGTGATCGCGAGGGCGAAGTCGAAGTTCAGGAGCCCGGACCAGAGGGAGTGGTTCGCGATCGTCGAGCACGAGTACCCGAACATTCGGCAGGCCCTCGAGTGGTTGCTCGAGTCGACTCGCTACCGCGAGCTCGGCGACATGGCCTGGGCGATGTGGTCCTACTACTGGTTCTTCGGCCACCTCGACGAGGTGGCCGCGATCGTTCGATCCGCACTGGCGAGGGCCGGGGACCTGCCCGACGGTGACCGCGCCGGGCTGATGGCGGTGGATGTTCTGCACGCGGTCCAGGTGGGCGACGCCGGCCGGGCCGCAGCCGCCGGTCGGGCCGCGCTCCCGGAGTTCCGCAGCGCCGGAGATGTGCAGAGCGTCGCCGACCTGCTGGCCATGCAGGCGATCGCGATCGCCGCGACTGACCCCGGGGGCGGCCGCTCGCTGATCGCTGAGGCTCGCCCCCTCTTCGAGCAGATCGGCGATCGCTGGGGGGTTGCGATGTGCGCAAACGTCCTGGCCTGGGTGGCAGAGCCGCTCGACGCGTCCGGGACTCCCAACCCGGCCATCGCTGAGGCCCTCGCGCTGGCCGAGCTCTCGGGCGACGACCTGAACATCGGCATCGCTGTCGCCAATCAGTCCATGGTGGACATCGCGCTCGAAGACGCGGCCGCGACCGGGCACTCGCTGGCAGCGAGCATGCGGCTTCTCGGCGGGCTGCGCGTCCACTACTCGCTCGCCTACTGCTACGAGGGCACCGCCTGGCTCAGCCTGCGGATGGGCCGCCCCGACGCCGGCGTTCAGCTGCTCGGCGCAGCCGACGCGGTCCGGCAGCGCCTCAAGGTGCCGGTCCATCCAGCGATGGTGGTCCGGCGCCAGTGGCTCGTCGACGAACTCAGGCAGCAGATGTCCGACGACGAGTACCACCATCTCTGGAATCGGGGTGAGCAGCTGGGTTTCGATACCGTCCTGGAGCTCGCCATCAGGATCTGCGAATCCGCTGCCGGCTCAATCGCCCGGGACGACGCGAGCTCGCGTCCCGGACCGGACGGGTGACGGTCAGCCGGCTGCCCGGCGAACAACTTCGTGAGGTCGGTCATCGAGCCGCGGCCCTATGTCCGATTCCACCCGCGCCGCCGATGCGCTGTCACGCTGTACGGGTGATCACTGAAAAGCAGAGGCTGGTGTACCGCGAGGAGCTGACACCCGTCTCGTTCCTGGAACGCGCGGGCACCGTCCACGCTGATCGAATCGCGGCCATCGACGGCCACCGGAGTTACACCTACCACGAGTGGCGGGCGCGCTCGCGCCGCATGGCCCACGGGCTGCGCGCCGCGGGGCTGCGCAGGGGCGACCGGGTCGCCTTCCTGGCGCTGAACTCCGAGCCGCTCCTGCTCGGCCACTTCGGCGTCCTGCAGGCGGGCGGCGTGATCGTCGCCATCAACACGAGGTTGAGCGCGGACGAGGTCGGCTACATCCTCGATCACTCCGGAGCGGGTGTGGTCTTCTTCTCGCCCGAGCTGGAGCCGCTGCTGGCCGAGGCCCCGGCGGGCATGCGGCGCGTGAACGTGACCACGGAGCTCGAAGCATTCCTGGCGACCGGATCCGACGAGCCGGTCGATCCCTGGCTGGAGGACGAGTACGAGGTCTGCGCCATCGACTACACGTCCGGCACGACCGGCCGGCCCAAGGGCGTGATGTACCACCACCGCGGTGCCTACCTGAATGCAGTCGCCATGGCGATGGACCTGCGTCTGGACTCCGAGTCGCGCTACCTGTGGACGCTGCCGATGTTCCACTGCAACGGGTGGACGATCACCTGGGCCTGCGCGGCGGTGGGCGCGTGCGGTGTGTGCATCCCGCGTGTGGACCCTTCGGCGATCTGGCGGTTGTTCGAGGCGGGCCAGGCGACGCACTTCTGCGGCGCGCCCACGGTGCTGACCATGCTGGTCAACGACCCGGCCGCGACCCGGCTGGAACGGCCGGTGCGGCTGTTCACGGCGGCGGCGCCGCCGTCGCCCACGATCATCGCCCAGATGGCCGAGCTGAACTTCCACCTCGACCACGTGTACGGACTGACCGAGACGTACGGGCCGTTCACGATCAACGTGCCCGCAGCTGACTTCGCGGACCGCACGCCGTCCGAGCAGGCGCGGCTGCGCGCCCGACAGGGGGTGCCCAACCTGCTGGCGGGCGAGCTACGCGTCGTCGACGAGGAGCTGCGCGACGTCCCCGCGGACGGCGAGACGCTCGGCGAGGTCGTGATGCGCGGAAACGTCGTGATGAAGGGCTACTACCGCAACGAGGAGGCCACCGACGTCGCGTTCGCGGGCGGATGGTTTCACAGCGGCGACGTGGGCGTGATGCATCCGGACGGCACCGTCGAGCTGCGCGACCGCAAGAAGGACATCATCATCTCCGGCGGCGAGAACATCTCGACGATCGAGGTCGAGCAGGCGGTCGTGTCGCACCCCGCCGTGCTGGAGGCGGCCGTGATCGCGGTCCCCGACGAGCGGTGGGGGGAGGTGCCCAAGGCGTTCGTCACGCTGAAGCCGGGGCGCTCGCTCTCCGCAGACGAACTGGTGGCGCACTGCCGGACGAAGCTGCCGGGGTTCAAGGTGCCGAAGGCCGTGGAGTTCGGGGAGCTGCCCAAGACGTCGACCGGCAAGGTGCAGAAGTTCGTGCTCCGGGACCAGGAGTGGGGCGGCCGGGAGAAGCGAATCAACTGATCGCCCGGTTTGACCTGCTGCAGGCCCTCCATCTGCCCCTGCCCAGGGTCCGTCTCTCGGAAGCTCGATCCCTCAGAGGCAGTGGAAGTTCCAGCTTCGCGGGCCGGGCAGAGCTGCGCCCTGCCCGGCCTGAAGAGTCAGCTCCAGCTCCCGACCGGCTGCCGGATGGAGACGTTGACCCGGTTGTAGACGTTGGTCAGCGAGATCATGAGCAGCAGGGCGGCCAGTCCCTTCTCGTCGTAGTGCCTGGCCGCCTCGTCCCAGACCTCGTCCGGAACCGGGTCGGCCCGATCGGCGATCCGGGTCACGGCCTCCGTCAGTGCCAGCGCCGCGCGCTCTGCCTCGTCGAAGTAGGGCGCCTCTCTCCACGCCGCCACCGCGAACAGTCGCTCGTCCGTCTCGCCCTTCTGCTTGGCGTGCTTCGACCCGGAATCGACGCAGAAGCTGCAGCCGTTGATCTGGCTCGCCCGCAGATGGACGAGGTCGAGCGTCCGCGGGGCGACGCCGCCCCGGTGGGTGGCCTTCTGGAATGCCTGAATGGCCTCCATCGCCTCTGGGATGAGCATCGCCGGGTTCTTCATCCGTTCCGCCATGGTGTGCTTCTCCTGAAATGACCCCTGACTCCGGTCACATCGGAGGGGCCTCGTTCGTCACTGCGTTGACGGATCCCGACAGGAGAATGTGACCGATGCACGAATCTCAGTGGTTGGCGGAGCGGTTCGAGGCCG
>DASQZW010000284.1:0-30656 GCA_035638495.1 Terriglobales bacterium | reverse complement strand
AGTCGTTCCTGCGGACGTTCGCCTACATCCGCTGGGCGGTCAGCAACGGACAGAGCCAGTTCCTGCTCCACTCGGGCCTCAGCACCGCGCCCGTCGCCGTCTTCCAGCCCAACCTGAACGACATCGCGAAGGCCTCGGCGGCCGGTGAGCACGCCGAGTACACCGTGCAGACGTTTCGTCGGTTCGTCCTGCGAGCCGCGCCGCAGAGCGTGCAGCCGAGCATCCAGCGGGTGCAGGAGCTCTGGCAGCCGTATGCCATCTACCTCGACGCCATCGGCCCGGTCGAGACCGACTGGATCGACGCGCAGGGCAACCGGACGGTCAAGGGCCGGATCGCGCCCGGCGTGCCCGTGTTCGAGCTCGTCGGGGGGCAGTTCAGCCACCATCCCGTGATGGGCGACGTCTGGGTCATGGCGTCGGACTTCGACTGCACCTCGGCGTCCAGCCGGCAGGTGCTGGCTCCCCTCTGCAACCCATGAGGAGGACGCGGCGCAGGCTGGCGTTCGCGTCCGTGCTCGCGCTGGCCGCCGTGACCGCGTACTCGCCGGCGGCGTCCGCGACGGGCGGCAGCGGGGGCGGCGGCACCAATTTCGACTGCGCAGCGGGACCGCCGTCGCTGGTCACCCAGTTCCAGAATCCCACCGAGATCGTCAGCGGGACGGGCGGCATCACCTGCCCGACGCCGGGGGCGCAGACGCCGGGCCAGTTCGGCCCACCTGGAGTGAACTCGGGCCCGCCGCCCCCGCCGACGCCCGGCACACCCTGCCACTTCGACTTCGAGACCCCGGTGCAGTTCCGGCTGAACGGCTCCACCCCGCAGCTCCTCGCCCTCGAGCCCACCTGGCGGAACGGGATCTACACCGCCGACCCGCTGAATCCGACCTGGGAGTCGTGGGCCAACGAGGGCTGGATCGACGTGGCGTTCTGGGGCGGCGCCCCCGGCGTCCCCCCGCCGGTCGCCATGGCCAACGGGACGCTCTACCAGATGGCCGGCACGACCGACTTCTTCTATCACTGGACGTTCGACGGCACGTGGGCCCGGGTCGGCGCACAGTTCAAGTGCAAGCCCGACCCGAACAGCCCGACCGGCGGGTGGAACACGACGTGCACGGCGCTGAGCGACCTCCAGACGTCCTGCTTCGACCCGTTCCCGCCGGCCGTCCCGCCGGTGTCGCCCGGCCTGCCGCTGCCCGGGCTGAACGTCGACCTGAACGCGTTCCTGCGCGGCCAGTTCACGGGCGGCACGATCACGTCGCTGCCGGGGAAGCCGAACCCGGGCCTGGCGAACGTCCCGGTCTGCTTCTTCGTCAGCGGCATGACCGTCAACGGCCAACCGGCCGACCCGCAGCAGGACGTGTTCTGGGAGAAAATCGTCGAGGGCCCCGACGTCGGCGAGGGCCGGCACATCTACTTCGTGTTCGTGATCCACGTCAGCTACAAGGACGCGACCTGGGACTTCGGCGACGGGAGCTCGGTCACCATCCCGAGGGGAGGGTCATCGCCCGAGCCGCTGCCCCAGGGTGGCCAGTGCGTGCGCGCGCCCAACCAGCAGTTCCTGGTCGCGCACACCTACAACCGCTACAGCACGGGCGACGGGTTCCACGTCACGGTCACGCACCGGTATGGGGTGGACGTGACGGAGTACTGGCGCGACGCCGACCCCAACCCGCACGTGCTCCAGTTCCCCGACGCCGTGCCGCCGGTGGCGGTGCCGGCGCAGCCGCTGCCGGCCTACACCATCCCGATCGTGCAGGAGGAGGGCGTGCCGGTCGGCGGCTGAACGTGCCGATACCCGAGGTCTACCGGTAGGCAGGGATCCCCGTGATCGCCTCGCCGATCGCAAGCGTGTGGATCTCGTTCGTGCCCTCGTAGGTCACCACCGATTCCAGGTTGTTCATGTGGCGGATGACCGGGTACTCCAGCGTGATCCCGTTGGCGCCCAGCACGCCGCGCGCCTCGCGAGCGATCTCCAGCGCCGCCCGGACGTTGTTCAGCTTGCCCACGCTCACGTGCTGCGGGGCGATGCGGCCCTCGTCCTTCATGCGGCCCAGGTGGAGCGCCAGCAGCGTGCCCTTGCTCACCTCGAGCAGCATCTCCACGAGCTTGCGCTGCGTGAGCTGGAAGGAGGCGATCGGCCGCCCGAACTGGACGCGCGTCTTCGCGTAGTCGAGCGCCGCCTCGTAGCACGCCCTCGCCGCTCCCATGGCGCCCCAGATGATCCCGTACCTGGCCTCGTTCAGGCACGACAGCGGCCCCCGGAGCCCGGTCACCCCGGGCAGGACAGCCGTCTCGGGCAGGACCACGTCATCCAGGATCAGCTCGGACGTCACCGACGCTCGGAGCGAGAGCTTGCGGTGGATGTCGCGCGTGCTGAAGCCCTTCGCCGACGTGGGCACGACGAAGCCGCGCACCCCCTCGTCGGCTCGGGCCCACACCACGGCCACGTCCGCGATCCCGCCGTTCGTGATCCAGAGCTTGTTGCCGTTCAGGACCCAGTCGGAGCCCCGCCGGCGCGCCGACGTCCGCATCCCGCCCGGGTCGCTGCCGAAGTCGGGCTCGGTGAGGCCGAAGCAGCCGATCGCCTCGCCATGCGCCATGCGCGGCAGCCACTCCTGCTTCTGCTCCTCGCTGCCGTAGCGCCAGATCGGGAACATCGCCAGCGAGCCCTGCACCGAGACGAAGCTGCGGAAGCCGGAGTCGCCGGCCTCCAGCTCCATGCACGCCAGGCCGTAGGAGACCGCGCTCGCGCCGGCGCAACCGTAGCCCTGCAGGTGCATGCCCAGGAGGCCGAGCTGGCCGATCTCGGTCGCGACCTCCTTCGGGAACACGGCCCGCTCGAACCAGTCGTCGATACCGGGCAGCACGCGGGAGCGGACGAAGTCGCGCACGGTGTCGCGGATCAGCCGCTCCTCTTCGGACAGGAGCGCGTCCACCTCCAGGAAGTCGGAGGGATCGAGGCGCGTCGAAGCGGCCCGAGTTGCGGTGCTCACAGGCCTATTGTGAGCAGGTGCTGGTCGTCGCGGTCCTGGGGGGCGGGCACGGCGCCCTCGCCGCCGCCGGCGACCTGGCGCTGCGCGGCTTCTCCGTGCGTCTCGCGCTCCGCAGCCGCGACCGCTTCGGCGAGCTCTTCGAGACGGGCCGGGTCGAGCTCAGCGGGGCGATCGAGGGGACCGGCCGGCTCGCCGCCGTGACCGACGACCACGCGGCAGCGGTTCGGGGCGCCGACCTGGTCCTGGTGCCGCTGCCCGCGACCGCACAGGCCGCGATGGCCAGGCGCATCGCGGGCGCCGTGCCTGACGGCCAGGTCGTCGCGCTCCTGCCCGGCAACCTGGGCTCGCAGGTCATGCGCCGCGCCCTGCCCGCTGCGGTCTTCGCCGAGACGGCGACGCTGCCCTACGGCGCCCGGCAGCGGGGCCAGGCCGCCGCCGGCCTGGCGCTGGTCGCGCACCACAATCCGGCCGGCGTGTACCCGAGCGCCGCGACCGGCCCCGCCCTGGACCTCCTGCGGCGCGTCTATCCCGCGGTCGAACCGGTGGAGGACGTGCTGTCGGCCGCGCTGCTGAATTCGAACGGCTCGCTGCACGCGCCGCTGGTGCTGCTGAACGCCGGCCCCGTCGAGCGGCTCGGCGCATACGACATCCACAACGAGGGCACGACGCCGGGGATCAGGCGAGTGATCGCGGCGCTGGACGCCGAGCGCATCGCCCTTCGGGAGGCGCTCGGCTACCGGGGCCCGCACTGGCCGCTGTCCGACTACTACGACGACGCCGACTGGTTCTACGGGCCGGGCGCCTACTCGCGCGTGCAGACCCGGTCGGTCTGGCGCGAGAAGATCGGCTTCGACCACCGCTACGTGGCCGAGGACGTGGGCTGCGGGCTCGCCCTCTGGGCCTCCCTGGGCCGGGCCCTGGGGGTTGCCACCCCGCTCGTGGACGCGTTCCTCCACCAGTTCGCGGCGCTCACGGGCGTCGACTGGTACGCGTCCGGGCGGACGCTGGAGTCGCTGGGCCTGACCCTCGAGGACCTGCGCCGGCTGTGACCCGCTGGGCGATCCAGCTCCACGGGGCGTTCCCCATGCGCGACTACGCGCCGCTGGCCCGGGCCGTCGAGCACTACCCCTTCGGCGAGTTGAACGTCCACGACGTGGTCGGCTCGCGTCCCGTCTGGCCGATCCTGACCCTCATCGGCGCCGCCACCGAGCGGGTCCTCGTCGGGCCGGACGTGACCCACCCGCTGCTCGTGCACCCGATGGTCACCGCCGCCAGCATCGCCGCGCTGGACGAGCTCACGGAGCGTCGCGCGGTCCTCGGCGTCGGCCGCGGCAGCCTGGCCGAGCCGCTCGGCATCCGACCGGCCACCCCGGCCCAGGTGCGGTCGCTGGTCGAGGAGGTCCGCCGCCACCTCGCGGGCGGCTTCCCGTGGCGCTCGACCGGCTCGCAGATCCCGCTGTTCGTGGGCGCGTTCGGCCCGCGCATGATCGAGGCGGCCTGCGAGGGCTGGGCGGACGAGATCCGCCCGCCCGGCATCTGGGACGTGCGCTTCCTCGAGGACGTGAAGCGCCGGGTGGCCGGCCGGACCGCGGTCGGCTGCGAGGTCTGGACCGTCGTGGACCGCGACCGGGAGCGGGCGCGCGACCTCGGCCGCCAGGTGCTCGCGCGCTTCCTGCCCGCGATGGGCGCGATGACCGCGTTCTACGGGGTGGACCCGCACGAGCGGCCGATCCCGGACCGGACGCTCGACCTCTTCGTGGCGGCCGGCACGCCCGCGGACGTCGACCGCGGTGTGGACAGACTGGTCGGGGCGGGCGCCGCCACCGTGACGTTCAGCGGCCGCCTGGGCGCCGACCCGGTCCGGGCGATCGAGGCTCTCGGTGACGTCGTCGCCGCCAGGTGGTAGCAGAATGGGTGGCCGGATGGAGGCCATCTTCATGCCGCGCTCGGTCGCGGTCTACGGCGCGTCGCGCGACGAGCGCAAGCTCGGCCACGTCCTGCTCCGGAACGCCCTGGGCGCCGGCTTCGGCGGCCGCGTCGTGGCCGTCAACCCGGCCGGTGGCGAGGTGCTGGGCACTCGGACGGTGCCCGCGCTCGACGAGCCGGTCGACCTGGCTCTCGTCTCGGTGCCGGCGGCCGCCGTCCAGGCCGCGGTCGCGGACGCCGCTCGGGCCGGCTGCCGGGCCGCGATCGTCCTCGCCTCGGGCTTCGGCGAGACCGGCGAGGCGGGCCGGGCCGTCGAGCAGCGGCTGGCGGCGCTCGCGCGCGAGGCCGGAATGCGCCTGGTCGGACCCAACTGCATGGGCGTGGTCAGCCGGCTCTCCGGCGGCTGGCTGAACGGCAGCTACTTCTGGCGGCTGCCGGAGCGCCAGGGCGGCGTGAGCCTGGTCAGCCAGAGCGGCGCGTTCGGCGGCATGTTCTTCGCCGAGGCGCGGCGGCGAGGACTGGGCGTCGCGCGCTTCCTGTCTGTCGGCAACTGCGTGGACGTCACCGAGAGCGACGCGCTCGAGTGGCTGGCGGACGACACGGCCACCGAGGCCGTCGGGCTGTTCGTGGAGGCGTTCCGCGACGGCCGCCGGTTCGTCGCGGCAGCGGAGCGGTGCGCGAAGCCGGTCGTGGTGCTGAAGGCGGGCAAGGGCGGCGCCGGCGCCCGGGCGGCCGTGAGCCACACCGGCTCCCTGGCGGGGCGCCACGGTGCCGCGCAGGCCGCGTTCGCCCGTGGCGGCGTGGTCGAGGCGGCGACCGCAGACGAGTTCTTCGACGCGCTCCAGGTGCTGGCGGCCTGGCCGCGCGCCGGTCGCCGCGTCGCCGTGCTGACCATCTCCGGCGGCCCGGCGGTCCTCGCCGCGGACGCCGCGGAGCGGCTGGGCCTCGCGCTGCCGCCGCCCGGACCGGCGACCGTGCGCCTCGTCCGCGAGGTGGCGCCGGCGTTCGCGGCGGCCGGCAACCCCATCGACCTGACCCCTCAATGCGCGCCGCAGAGCTTCCCGCCGGCCATCGACGCCGTGTTCGACGACCCGGCGTACGAGGGCGTGATCGTGATCGACTGTGGACTGGACGTCCCGGAGTTCGGGCGTGGCATCGCCGCGGCGGCGCGCCGGACCGGCAAGCCGGTCACGGCGTTCGTGCTCGACGTGCCGGCCGTCGAGGCGGAGCTGGCCGCGGCCGGCATCCCGCTCCTGGGCAGCCCCGAGCGTGCGGCCGCTGCGTACGCCGCGGTGGCCTCGCGGTGAAACGCTCGTGCGGACCAATATGCGGCTTGGTGGGCCCGGGATGAGGGCCCTCACCGAGTGGGAGAGCAAGGCGTTGCTCGGCGACGTGCCGCGGCCGCGCGAGGCGCTCACGCGCAGCCGCGCGGAGGCGGTCGCGTTCGCGCGGTCGACCGGCGGCCCGGTCGTAGCCAAGGCGTCCGGCGTCGTGCACAAGACCGAGCACGGCGGCGTGCGCCTGGGCGCCGACGTCGCGGCCGTCTGGGACCAGCTCGCGGTCCTGGGCGACGGCACGGTCCTGGTCGCCGAGCAGGTGCGCGGCGAGCTCGAGCTGATCGCCGGCGGCGTGCGCGACCCGCAGTTCGGTCCGATCGTCTCGATCGGCCTGGGCAGCGTGGCGGCCGAGGTGCTCCAGGACGTGGCGTTCCTGCTCTTCCCGACCGCGTCCGGCGAGCTCGACCGCGCCATCGGCCGGCTGCGCGCCGCGCCCCTGTTCGACGGCCACCGCGGCCGGCCGCCGGTCGACCGGGGCCGGCTGCAGCGAATCGTCGACGCGATCGGCGGCCTGCTCGTCGCCGATCCGGACGTCGTCGAGGTGGACGTCAACCCGATCCTGGTCGCCGCCGGCTGCCCGCTGGTGCTCGACGCGCTGGTGGTCCGCGCGAAATGAGCGGGATCGCCTGGACCGTGCAGCACGCGTACGAGGGAAGCGAGTTCTTCCGGCTCAAGATGGAGACCGCCGGCATCGAGCCGCGCCAGGTGCACACGGTGGAGGACCTCGCCCGGCTCCCGCTCACGACCAAGGAGGAGCTGCGCGACGCCTACCCGTTCGGCTGGACCTGCGTTCCGCTGCCGGACGTCGTCCGGGTGCACGCGTCCAGCGGCACGACCGGCCGGCGCATCGTGGCCACGTACACGGCGCAGGACCTGGCCGATTGGGCCGACATGTTCGCGCGCTGCTTCGAGTACGCGGGCGTCACGCGCGCCGACCGGGTCCAGATCACGCCTGGATACGGGCTGTGGACCGCCGGCATCGGGTTCCAGGCCGGCGCCGAGAAGGTGGGCGCGATGGCCGTGCCGACCGGTCCCGGGAACCTGGACCTCCAGTTCGAGACGCTGCTGGACCTGCACAGCACGGTCCTCTGCGCGACGTCCTCGTTCGGTCTGCTGATCGCGGAGGAGGCGCACCGGCGCGGGCTCACCGAGCGCCTGTCGCTCCGCGTGGGCGTCCTCGGCTCCGAGCGCTGGGGCACCGCTATGCGGCGCCGCATCGAGGCCCTCCTCGGCATCGAGACGTTCGACATCTACGGGTTCACCGAGCTGTACGGGCCGGGCACGGGCATCGACTGCCGCGCGCACGAGGGGATCCACTACTGGGACGACTACTACGTGGTCGAGGTGATCGACCCCGGCACCGGCGCCGTGCTGCCACCGGGGGAGGAGGGCGAGCTGGTCGTCACCACGCTGCGCAAGCAGGCGCAGCCGCTGCTCAGGTACCGCACTCGCGACCTGTCACGCCTCCTCACCGACCCCTGCACGTGCGGCAGTCCCTACCCCCGCATCGCCCGCATCACCGGGCGCAGCGACGACATGTTCAAGGTGCGCGGCGTCGCCGTGTACCCGGCGCAGATCGACGTCGTGCTGTCGGGTTTCGAGGGCCTCTCCAGCGAGTACCAGGTGGTCCTGACGCGTGAGGGCGGACGCGAGCGGTTCCTCGTACGGGTGGAGAGCGACGGCGGCGCCGGCGTCCGGGAGCGGATCGCCGAGGAGCTGCGACTGCGGATCGGCGTTCGTCCCGACGTCGAGCTGGTGCCGGTGGGCGAGCTTCCCCGCACTGAACGGAAGACGCGCCGGGTGATCGACCAGCGATAGCAGGGAGCGCAGGTACTAGTGCTCCGCGGTGGAAGTTCGTGACCAGGTCTGGTTCTTGAGACGTGTGGCGTCGACGCCGGGTTCCTGAGGCGGGGAACTGCGCATTTGTGCAAATGCGGAGTTCTCGAGCCCATCGGGCGCCCCGGAACTCCGCAATTGTCAGAATGCGTGGTTCCCCGCGCGTCGGCGGCCACCGCAGCGGGGTCAAGGCCGCGCAGGGCCGAACGAAGCCTTGACCCCCGGCAGTCCGGCGCCCAGGCTGGTCGGTGAGGGCGCTCCCGCGCCCTCCTGGCCCGGACTGGCCGCCGACCGTGTTTCGACGGCGTGCATCTCAGGTTGGGTTCTCGAACTGGTCACGAACTTTCGCCGGGCACTACTAGTCCGTACTAGTCGACCCCGAGCGCCGGCGGGGGAACCTTGCAGAATCGTAACCCTCGCTGTTATAGATGATTGGAGAATCGTGCTTCGGGGGGTGTTCCAGACAGTCCCGCGTGAATCTGCGGCCGCGGCGCCAGCACCCACCCGGCTCGCGAGCGGTGAGAAAACTCTCACTGCGCGCCCGGTCCCCGGCCCATGCGACCAGGAGCAAGGCACGTGACGGACGAACGCAGTCGACCGCCGCGCGCGGGCCGGCGGGGGATGCTCATCAGCAAGCTGCGACCCGCGACCGTCAGACGCCCAGACGTCCCGTCGCGCCTGCAGGACGTGGTGCGACCCCGGTTCGGCTGCCTGACGCTCGTACACGCGGGCGCCGGGTACGGGAAGACGACGGCGCTGGCCGCGGGCCACCGGCGGGAGTGGGTCTGGTACAACCTCGACGCCACCGACCAGGAGCCGCAGGCACTCGGCCAGCGCCTGAGCCTCGCGCTCCACGTCGATCCGCCCGCGGCCGACCCGGCGGCCGAGGTCCTGGCGCTGGAGCTGGCGCAGCGCCTGCAGGGCCGCGCCGTCACGCTCACGCTCGACCGGTGGGAGCAGCTGGGCGACTCCGCCGCGGCCGGCCGCCTCCTGAGCGAGCTGCTGCTGGCGTCGCCCGCGCTGGCGCTGCGGGTGGCCACGCGGACACGGCCGGCGCTGCCGCTCGAGCGCCTGCGGCTCGAGGGACGGCTGGTCGAGGTCGGCCCCGGGGACCTTCGTCTGAACCGGGCCGACATCGCTTGCCTGCTGGCCGGGAGCTGGGGCCGGCCACCGGAGGCGGCGGAGCTCGACTTCGCCGACACCGTGCTGGACGGCTGGCCGGCGGCCCTGCAGCTCTGGCAGGCGGGCCGGGACGACGAGTCGGACCTGCTGGGTCCCCTTCAGCCCGGGCAGCCGCTGCACGAGTACCTCCACGAGGAGGTGTTCGGGACGCTGCCTGCCGAGATCGTGGACCAGGTGGCCGCCGACTGGCGCTGGCTGCTCGGTCGCGGCCCGCTGGCCCGGCGCGCGTCGAACGCCGGCCGGCGCCAGGTCGCGGAGCGGCTCGTTCGCGACCGCGTGGCCGTCGTGCCCGGTCGCCACGGCTGGCGCGTGCACCCGCTGGTCGCCGCGTTCGCGAGCATGCACGCGTCGCGCGCCGCGACCGCCGCGACGGCGGGGCTGGAGGCGGCCGCGGCGGCGCCGGAGCGGGCGGCGGCCGAGGTCGAGTCCGCTCCGGCCAGGGACCCCCTGGAGACCGCCGCCTCCCGGCTGGCGATCCGGACGTTCGGCGGCCTGAGCGTGAGCATCGACGGGATCCCGCAGGCCGACGCCACCTGGCCGGCCGCCGCGAGGCGGCTGCTGGAACTGCTGCTCAGCGTCCCCGGCGGCAGGACGACCGCGCACGAGGCGGCGCAGGCCCTGTGGCCGAGCAACTCGCCGCGGGCCGCGCGGAACTCGTTCAACGTGGCCCTGCACGGTCTGCGCCGCGCGCTGGAGTCGGAGCTGACCGACGGCTCGCGCTCGCGCTACGTGGTCCGCGACGGTCGCCTGTACCGCCTCTGCCTGGAGCGGCTCACGTGCGACGCCGAGGACTTCACCCGCCTGGCCCGCCAATCGGCGCCGCTGGACGAGTCGGCGGCGCGCCGCCTGGCCGGGGCGATCGACCTCCACGCGGGAGAGTTCCTGGCCGGCAGCGAGGAGCCGTTCGCGGAGAAGCGCCGCACGCAGCTGCGGTCGCAGCTGCTGGACGGCCTGGAGGTCCTGGCGCGCTGGTACGCGACCGCGGGTCGACGCGACCTGGCGGTGCCGGTGCTCAAGCGGCTGGTCGCTCTGGAGCCGGGACGGCGCGAGGCGTGGGAGCAGCTCATGGAGCTGCACGAGACGCCCGACGCGGCCGGACAGCTGGCCTCGGCGGGCTGAGCCGGGGCGTGCGCCCGGCACGCCTGGCCGCCGAGCCCAACTACGCGTCCCTCGTCCGGAGCCACTCCAGGACCTTCCACGGCGCCAGCGGGTAGGAGCGGGCGCGCACGCCGACCGCGTCCGCCACCGCGTTGGCCACCGCCGCGGCGACCGGGATCAGGCCCGCCTCGCCGACGCCCTTGGCCCCGAACGGGCCCTCCGGGTCGATCGTCTCGACCAGCGTCACGTCGATCGGCGGCACGCCCAGCGCCGTCAGCACGCCGTACTCGCGCGGCGACGGGTGCTGGACGTGGCCGTCGGCGATGCCCAGCTCCTCGGTGAGGGCCAGGCCCAGACCCATCACCGCGCCGCCCAGCACCTGGCCCTCCACCCCCGCCGGGTTGAGCGCCCGGCCCACGTCGTGCGCGCACCAGAGCCCGAGCACGTGGACCAGCCCGGTCTCCGTGTCGACCTCGACCTCCGCAACGTGGGCGCCGAAGCCGTACGCGGCCGAGATGTTGCCCACGTAGCGCCCGTCCTGCGGCTCCGTCGGCGGGTCGTAGAAGGAGGTCGCGATCAGCATGGAGCCGCCCTGCCGCAGCATTCGGCGCCGGGCCACGCGGTCGTAGGGCACGGAGCGCGAGGGCGACCCCCGGACGGAGACCAGGCCGTCCTCGACGACCAGGTCGGCAGGGTCCGCCTCCAGCACCTCGGCCGCGGTCTCGAGCAGCTTCTCGCGGACCTCCAGCGCGGCCAGCCGTGCCGAGTTGCCCGCGACGAAGGTGGTCCGGGAGGCGTGCGCACCGACGTCCCACGGCTTCAGCTCCGTGTCGTCGTCGACCACCCGAACCGCGGCCAGGGGCACCCCCAGCGTCTCGGCCACCACCATCGCGAGCACCGTCTCGGAGCCCTGCCCCAGCTCCGACGCCCCCGTCACGAGCGTCACGCGCCCGGCCTCGTCCAGCTTCAGGATCGAGCCGCAGCCGTCGCTGGGGTAGATCCGCGCCCCGCCGCCCACGTGGAGGTACGCGGCGACGCCGACGCCGCGCCGCCGTTCCCGCTGCCGGCCCCGCTTGCGGTCCCAGCCCGAGCGCGCGCGCACCGTCCGCAGGCACTCCTCCAGGCCGCACGAGGTGATGCGCATGCCCTGCGGCGTGACGTCGCCGGACCGGTTCGCGTTCCGGAGACGCAGGTCGATGGGGTCGATCCCCAGTGCCTCGGCGAGCTGGTCCGTCTGCTGCTCGACCGCGAACGTGGCCTCGGGGTTGCCGAAGCCGCGCACCGACCCACCGTAGGCCTTGTTCGTGTACACCACCCGGGATCGCACCCGGCAGGCCGGCACGCGGTACAGGGAGCTGATCGTCTGCATGACGACGAGCAGCGCGTGCGAGCCCCAGGCGTTGTAGGCGCCGTTGTCGGAGACCACGTCAGCGTCGCGGAACAGGAGGTTGCCGTTGCGGTCGGCGCCCGTCCGCATCCGGAGGTGCATCGGCTGGCGCACGCGCGAGCCGGTGAACTCCTCCTCGCGCGTGAAATGGATCCGCACCGGCCGCCGCGCGGCCCGCGCCAGGACCACGGTGATGAAGTCGATCGGGTCGATGTCGATCTTCCCGCCGAAGCTGCCCCCGATCGGCGGCTGGTGCACGCGGATCTCGCGCCAGTCCAGGTCGAGGCAGTCGGCGATCGCCCTCCGGTACATGAACGCCATGTGGACGCCCGTCCAGACTTCGAGCCGGCCCTCGGAGTCGAAGGCCGCCACGCAGCAGTGCGTCTCGATCGGGACCGGCGCCGACAGCGGGCTGGAGTACGTCCCCTCGACGATCACCGCGGCACGCCGGGCGGCCGCATCGACGTCGCCGTGCTCGAAGTCCCAGCGCATCGAAACGTTCCCCTCAACCTCCGACCGCTCGGGGTGCACGGCGGGCGCTCCGGGCTCGAGCGCCGCGTATGGATCGAAGACGGCCGGCAGGACCTCGTAGTCGACCTGGATGAGGTCGAGCGCGCGCTCCGCCGCCTCCTCGTCCTCGGCGGCGACGGCCGCAACCTCGTCGCCGGCGCAGCGCACGCGGTCCGCCTTGAGAGGCAGGTTGTCGGCGCCGTATCCGAACGGGCGCTGCCGTGCGGTGCCCGCGTGCACGACGGCCACCACGCCCGGGCTCCGCTCCGCGGCCGTGACGTCGATCGAGCGGATCAGGGCGTGCGGATGCGGGCTGCGCAGGATCTTGCCCGCGAGCATGCCTGGAAGTCGCAGGTCGCTGACGTAGGCGGTCCGGCCCAGCACGCGATCCCTCCCGTCGAGCCTGCGCTGGCGGGTTCCGACGACCCTCAGTTCACCCAACTCTCCCACGTCGGTCCTCTGTCCTTAACGTCGACTAAGTCAATGTACTTAGGAGCTTCTTAAGACATCGAAGTCGAACTCGTTATGAATACGATCTCATGCTAAGTTGCCATCGCTTGCGCCGCGCCGGGGAGTGGGAGTCGCACAGCGCCTGACCCGAGTCCCGACGGTCGCGGCGTCCGTTTCTCACAGGAAGGAGGTGGGATCCAAGGTGGCAGTCCAGGATTTCCTGCGCCGGTCGATGAGCCGGCGCACGGCGCTGAAGGCCGGCGCCGCGAGCTTCCTGGGGTCGCAGATGGCCCTGTTCGAGGGACTCGTCGTGATGCCGCAGCGCCCGGCGTTCGCCGCCACGGCGTTCTCGGACATCCAGTTCGACAACGGGGCGTTCGTGCACGCGGCGCAGACGTTCAACGACGGTGCCGGCAACGTCGTGGCACAGTTCGGGGTGACGTTCACGCTGCTGCTCCCGGCCAGGCTGACGCGCAACCCGACCAGGGCCGACCAGACGGTGCTGGCGAACGCGCTCGCCACGATCGAGGCGACGTTCCCGGCAAGCCCGGCGGGCGTGCTGATCACGTCCGTCTCGTACGGCACGCCGTACTTCGCCCGGTTCTCCCAGGCGCTGGTCGCGGCCAACATGCCCCGCCTCTCGTCGAACACGAACCGGTTCGTGCTCGAGGAGGTGCCGGCGGG
Source organism: Terriglobales bacterium (assembly GCA_035638495.1). Taxonomy (GTDB): domain Bacteria; phylum Chloroflexota; class Dormibacteria; order Dormibacterales; family Dormibacteraceae; genus CF-161. Next base: position 17,256 of record DASQZW010000284.1, on the reverse strand, counting down.
CGGCTTCCCGACCGACGTCTCGTCCGCGAACCCCAACATCACGAAGGACCGCTTCAACGTCCCGGTCGTCATCGAGCGCAACGACGTCCTCTTCGAGCTGCGCAGCGACAGCGTCGACAACGTGGCGGACGTCGCCGGCTGGCTCGCGGGGAGCAACCACCTGGACGCGAACATCATCGCGTCCCCCGACTTCGACGGCCTCTTCGACTTCCAGACCGCGCGCCTGCAGTTCGTGCAGCCCGGCCTGCCGCGGAAGGTGGCCGACAACGCGTTCAACAGGTTCGTGGACGGCGCCAAGCTGTACGAATTCCACGGGCGGATCAACCCGGACTCGTCCATGACGATGGGCTTCGTCGACCAGCAGGTCAACGCCAGCGCCGCGCCCGGCGACATCATCTTCGCGAGCACGGGCGCCGGCGCCGGCCTCACCACGGCGAAGGCGGGCGACTACTTCGACAACGGGGCGATCGCGCACTTCTCGCACGACATCGAGGACCTCTACCAGTTCTACGCGACGCCCAACCAGGACTCGCGGCGGCCGGACGGTGAGCCCTTCACGGAGCGGGTGCAGTACATGTTCCGCGCCAACCAGCTTGGCACCGCGGACGGCCTGCCGGCCGACGGCAACTCCGACCAGTTCACCAACGGCGGCGGTCCGGCGTTCATCAACAACGTCTTCCAGGGCTTCGACTCCGCGCAGCGCGAGGCCGCGGACACGGCGGGCGTGTTCGGGCCCAACAACGCGACCAAGGACGCCACGTTCCAGGGCCAGCACCGGATCGGCCACATCGCGGCGCTCCAGCGGTCCGGCCGGACGGCAACCGGGCAGCCGCTCCACATCCGCAACGACGGCCCCGGCTTCGACAGCATGGACGTTCCCGCGTTCCAGGACTTCCCCGGCGGGACGAACTTCGGGGCGGGGACCGACCAGTTCAAGCTGCAGTTCCTGGTCTTCGTGCCGTCGGCGGAGTTCTTCCGTGCGATGCGCGTGAACGCGGCGGCCCAGGACCTGCAGACGCAGTTCCAGGGCGGCCAGGACGACGACAACGGACTGGAGCGTTTCATCACCGCCACGCGGCGCCAGAACTTCCTGGTCCCGCCGCGCCGGCACCGCGCGTTCCCGCTCGTCGAGCTGACGTAGCGCGCCAACCACTCTGGGCTCCCTCCCCGGCTCCTCGCGGGGAGGGAGCCTTTCAGGTGCCCGCAGGACGTCCGCCGCCGACGGTCCGGAGCGCACCGCTGAGCCCGCCGTCCGCCACCGCCAGCGCCTCCGGCCAGGTGAACCAGCGCACGTCCGGGCTCTCGCCCGGCGCCGGCCGCGGCTCGCCGTCGGCGGCGAGCAGCAGGTAGCGGAGGTCGAGGTGTACGTGGCGCAGCGGCGCCGGGTGGACGTCGACGTGGACGAGTCGCGGTCCCCTCGATGGGTGGCTCAGCGAGAGCCCCGTCTCCTCCGCGGCCTCACGCCGCGCCGCCTGCCACGGCGACTCGCCCGGCTCCAGGTGGCCGCCGGGCTGGAGCCAGATGCCCATCCGCCTGTGCCGGTGCAGCACGATGCCGCGCCGGCCGACCACGATCGCCGACCCCGTTACGTGCGTGGGGCCGCTCATCCGCGAGAAGGGCGCGGGCAGCCGGTCGATCGCCTCGAGCAGGCGGAGCCGTGAGCGGCGTTCGCGCAGGTCGGCCGGCGCGGCCAGCGCGAGGACCTGGTCGCGCACCAGCGCACGAAGGCGCTGTTGGTCTGCCATCCTGGCGTGTACCATAGCCGCCGCGTGGAGGCCCCTCCTCAAACGGAATACCGTCCCGGATCGGCGGACGATTTCGATCGCTTGTACGTGACGACGTACCGGCGCCTCCTCAGTGTGCTGATCGCGGTGCTGCGCGATCGCGCGGCGGCCGAGGACTGCGCGCAGGAGACGTACCTGCGGGCGTTCCAGGCCTGGCCGCGCTGGCGGCCGGACGCGCCCGCGGAGGCGTGGCTGCACCGGATCGCGATCAACGTCGCGGTGTCCCATCGCCGGCGCGAGCGCCTGCGCGAGGCGGGTGAGGTCATCCGCCGCCTCGGCGTGCCGGCGGCGCCCGACCCGACCGAGACGTCGACGCCCGAGCTGATCCGCGAGTTACGCGCGCTGCCGCCCAGGCAGGCCGCGGCCCTGGTCCTGCGGCACGTGCACGGCTACACCAACCGCGAGATCGCGCACTCGCTGGGCATCCCCGAACGCACGGTCGCCTCCCGCCTGGCGGCGGCCCGCGCCCGACTGCAGGACCGGCTCGGCTGGATGCGCTTCCCGGGTACATGGCTCCCGGGCGGCGTTGCCTCTGACAAATGATTCGCGGCAAACACGCCGGCGACTTCGAGCGCTGGCTCGATCGCGAGCTCCCGAACGCCATCGCCGCCGAGCTGGGGCCGGCGAGGCCGCCCGCGCCCCGGGTCGCCCCGCGCCGCTCGGCGGGGCGCCGCGCCATCGCGGGCCTGGGCGTGCGGAGCGCGGCGGCGGTCCTGGCCGTCGGGCTGGCTGTCGCAGGCGGCGGCGCCGCGCTGGCGACCGGCAGCCCCAACCCCGTGAGCTGGGGCCAGCACGTGGTCCGTGCCGTTTCGGCCGGCTCGCTGACCGCGCCCCGCGGCCCGGTCCCGGCGCCCGACGCGGCACCGGCTCCGCCTGGCGGCGGACCGGGCGCGCCCGCCTCACACGGGCAGAACGCTCCCGACGCCCAGGGCGCCGATGAGTCGAACGGGAACGGCGGCAGGTCGGAGACGAAGGGCGGCGGCGACGGCGGCTCGCCCTCCGAGCAGGGCCAGAACCGTCCGGCAAAGACGCACGACGATCAGCAGCCCGCGAACCCGAAGCAGTAGCACGTCACAATCAGGCCATGGCGTCGCTCGATGACAAATACGAGCCCGGCGCGGGGACCGCCTTCATGACCGGCGTCCAGGCGCTGGTCAGGCTGCCCATGGAGCAGGTCCGGCGAGATCGAGCGGCCGGGCTGAAGACCGGCGTCCTCATCAGCGGGTATCCGGGCTCGCCGCTCGGCGGCTACGACCTGGCCCTGCTCCAGGCGCGCCGCTGGCTGACGCCGCTGGACGTCCACCTGGTGCCTGGCTTGAACGAGGAGCTCGCGGCCGCCAACGTCTGGGGCAGCCAGATGACCGAGGTCTTCGGCTCCGCCTACGACGGCGTGGTCGGCATCTGGTACGGCAAGAGCCCCGGCGTCGACCGGTGCCTGGACATCTTCAAACACGCGAACATGGGCGGCGGCCCCCGGCACTCCGCCGTGCTGGCGCTGGCCGCCGACGACCCGCAGGCGAAGAGCTCGACGATGCCCAACAACAGCGAGTGGGACTTCGTGGCCTGCGGCATGCCGGTGCTGGCGCCGGCCTCGGTGTCCGAACTGCTGGAGCTCGGCCTGCACGGCATCGCGCTCTCGCGCCTGACCGGGACGTGGCCGGCGCTGAAGTGCGTGACGAACCTCTGCGACGGCGGCGCCAGCGTGCGGCTGGGCCCCGATCTGCCGCGTGTCGTCGTGCCCGAGCTGCCGGGGTTCGAGAAGCCGCACAGCTTCGTCTTCTTCGCGCCGGGCTCGATCGAGCTGGAGCGCCACCTGCACGAGGAGCGGATGCCCGCGGTCCACGCCTACGCGCGGGCGAACGAGCTGAACCGGGTCGTCCAGCGCGGGCGGCGGGACCGCCTCGGCGTCGTCGCCGCCGGCAAGGCGTTCACGGACGTGGCACAGGCGCTGCGCGACCTGGGCCTCGGCGACGCGCAGCTCGCCGAGCTGGGCGTCCGCGTGCTCAAGCTCGGCCTCATGTGGCCGCTCGAGCCCGAGGTCGTCCGCGACTTCGCGGACGGACTGGACGAAGTCATGGTGGTCGAGGAGAAGCGGGACCTGGTCGAGTCGCAGCTGCGGAGCGTCCTGTACGACCTCCCGCGGCGGCCGCGGGTGACCGGCAAGCGGGACGCCGAGGGCCGGCCGTGGTTCCCGTGGCATGGCGAGCTCGACGCGGACGCGGTCGCCGACCGGCTGGGGCCGCGGCTGGTCGAGCTGGGGGCGGGCGAGCCGGCACGGCGCCGCCTGGCTGAGATCGCCGAGGTCCGCGGCCGCCAGTACCAGGTGTTCGCGCGGCGCTCCCCCAACTACTGCCCGGGCTGCCCACACAGCCGCTCGACGGTGGCGCTGGACGGCGAGCTGGTCGGGGGCGGCATCGGCTGCCACGGCATGGCGCCGATGATGACCCAGCCCGAGCGGCAGACGATCAACGCAGCGCCCATGGGCGCGGAGGGTTCCGCGTTCATCGGCGTGGCGCCGTTCGTCGACGCTCGGCACTTCGTGCAGAACGTGGGGGACGGTACCTTCTTCCACTCGGCCTCCCAGTCGCTCCGCGCGTGCGTGGCGGCCGGCATCGACATCACCTTCAAGCTGCTCTACAACCGGCACGTCGCCATGACGGGCGGCCAGGACGTCGTGGGCTCCGGTGACGTGGTCACGCTGACGCGGTACCTCGAGACCGAGGGGGTGCGGCGGACCATCGTCGTCTCCGAACAGGCGACGGGCTACCGGGGGGCGGCCCTGGCGCGCAACGCGGTGGTCTATCCGCGCGAGCGGTACGAGGAGGCCGTGCGGGAACTGCGCGAAGTGCGCGGCACGACGGTGCTCCTGTTCGACCAGGAGTGCGCGGCGGAGAAGCGGCGGGCTCGCAAGCGCGGCCGGATGCCGGAGCCGACGAAGCACGTGTTCATCAACGAGGACATGTGCGAGGGCTGCGGCGACTGCGGGGACGTCTCCAACTGCATGTCGGTACAGCCGGTCGAGACCGAGCTGGGGCGGAAGACCCAGGTGCACCAGTCGTCGTGCAACCGCGACTACTCGTGCATGCGGGGCGACTGCCCCTCCTTCCTGACGGTCTACGCGGAGAAGGGCCTGGTGCGTCGGGAGGCGCCGCCGCTCGAGGACGGCGCGGTGCCGGAGCCGGCGTCGCGACCGGAAGTGGGTGCCGGCGGGTATCGCGTCTACATGCCCGGCATCGGGGGGACCGGCGTGGTCACCGCCAACCAGGTGCTGGCGTACGCGGCGATGATCGAGGGCCGGGCCGTCCACACGCTCGACCAGACCGGCCTCGCGCAGAAGGGCGGGGCGGTCCTCTCGTCGCTGGTGGTGCTGCCCGGCGAGCCCGACCCGTTCGTGTCCAACAAGGTGGGGATCGCCCAGGCGGACCTCGTGCTGGCGCTCGACCCGCTGGGCGCCGTCAGCCAGGTCAACGCCGACCGGATGGCGCCCGAGCGGACGGTGGTGGTGGCCGACGCGACGGTCCAGGCCACGGCCGAGACCGTCCGCCACGTCGAGCTGCTGATGCCCGGCCGGAGCGCGCTCCAGCGCGCGGCCGATCGCTGGAGCCGGGCGGACGACGGCGCGTGGGTCGACGCCGGCCGCACCGCCGAGGCGATCTTCGGCGACCAGATGCTGACCAACACGTTCCTGCTGGGCGTCGCGTACCAGGCCGGGCGGCTTCCGGTGGCGGCCGCGAGCCTGGAGGCAGCGATCTCGCTGAACGGGGTGGCGGTGGACCGCAACCTGCAGGCGTTCCGCTATGGCCGGCTGTTCGCGCACGACCCGGCCGCCGTGCGGGCGCTCCTCGGGACACCGGCCCCGACCGACGAGGAGGAGCGGTCGCGGTACTCGCGGCGGCTGGGCGCGCCGTACGACCGGCTGGTGGCGCGGGCCTCGGGGCTGCCCGAGGCGGTGCGGCGGCCGCTCACGATGCGGCTGGGCGAGCTGGTGGAGTATCAGGATGCCGCCTACGCGGAGCGGTACCTCGAACGGGTCCTCGCGGCGCACGAGCGCGAGCGGGAGGTGATGCCCGGCCGCTCCGACCTGGCCGTGGCCGTCGTGCGCGGCCTGTACAAGCTGATGGCCTACAAGGACGAGTACGAGGTAGCGCGGCTACTCCTCAAGGAGGAGTGGGTCCAGCGGCTTCGGCGGACGTTCGTGGAGCCGCGGGTGCGCTACAACCTGCATCCGCCGTTCCTGCGCGACCGGGGCCTGCGGCGGAAGCTGGAGCTCGGGGCCTGGTTCCGGCCGGTCCTGCGCCTCCTGGTGCCGATGCGCCGCCTGCGGGGCACGCGGTTCGACCCGTTCGGCCGGACCGCGGTGCGGCGCCTGGAGCGCGAGCTGGTCGGGTGGTACGAGGAACTGGTCGACGAGATCCTGCGCGAGCTGTCCCCGGCGAACTACGAGGCGGGGGTGCAGCTGGCGGGCGTGCCGGACCGGATCCGCGGCTACGAGGAGCTGAAGCTGCGCAGCGCACGGGCGGCCCGGGAGAACGTCGAGCGCAGAAGGGCGGAGCTGCGCGGGGCCGGCGGGCCGGGCCGGGCCGCCGAGGCGGGCTGACCCGGTGCGCGGGCGGCTCTGCCGTACCTGCGCCACCTCATGCCCCCTGTCGAAGTGGGCCGGTCCCCGTTCGTTGTATCCGCTGAGGACGGCCGCCGGGCCGCCGGTACCGAGGAGGTTCAGACATGTCCGACGCGAAGGACGTGGTGCGCAGGCTGGAGGAGGCGTGGGAGGCCAACGACCTGGCCGTCGTTGACGAGCTGCTCGCCCCGGACCTGGTCAGCCACGACGCGCCGCCGGGGATGCCGCCGGGGCGCGAGGGCGCGAAGGCGGCACACCGGATGGCGATGACGTCGTTCCCCGACCGCCACATGACGATCGAGGACGTTCTCGGCGACGGCGATCGCGTCGCGGTGCGGACCACGCTCCGCGGCACGAACACCGGCGGCGTCCCCTGGCTGGGCGTGCCGCCGAACGGCAAGCCGATCGAGATCGAGTCGATCAGCATGTACCGGGTCGCGAACGGCAGGGTCGTCGAGCATTGGGGCCAGAACGACGTGGGCCGGCTGATGATGCAGCTCGGCGTCTCGGCGCCGGCGCCGACCACGCCGGCGTAGTCGGCTCCGGCAGAGGCGGGGGACCGCAGGGTCCCCCGCCCTGTTCGGACTATTGTCCAGACAGCTCGATCGGTTCCGCGCCGGCCCGAGCCGGCTCGACGAGTTCGACCAGAGCACCGCCCCGGAACACCGGCAGCTCCGGTGGGCGAATACCCCGGCGATGGCCGAGCTCGCGACGCAGCGCATCCTCGATGAGCCTGCCCAGCGAATAGCCGCGCCGCCGCGCGGCCTGTTTCGCGGTGATGTGCAGCTCGTCCTCGATCGCGACCGTGATGCGCATCCCACAAGTGTGCCCGTACCGTGCACCAGAGCCCTAGCACGCGGCCCGGGGTGCCCGCGTCTGCCCCTCGACCCGGAGTATCGTCGGACCAGATGAACCCGCAGAACACCTGGATGAACGGGCAGATCGTGCCCTGGGACGAGAGCAGGATCCACGTGAACACCGACGCCGTGCTGCGTGGAGCCAGCGTCTTCGAGGGCCTGCGAGCCTACCGGTCGGCGAGCGGAGACGACCTCCTGCTGTTCCGCGTCGCCGATCACATGCACCGGCTCTTCGGCACGTCGATGCGCTTCCTGCGCATGCGAGCCCCGTACCAGAAGGACGAGCTGCTGCAGGGCGTCGTCGACCTGCTGCGCGCCAACGAGCTCCGTGACGACGCGCACGTCCGGGTCGTCGTCTACTTCGACGAGGTCGAGGTCGGCCACGAGGTGGACGGCGCGACCGGCGCGTTCATCCTCGCCTTCGAGCGGCCGCCCAGCCCGCGCCTCACGACCGGGGTGCGCGCGACGCTGAGTCCGTGGCGCCGCCTGAGCGACACCGCGATGTCACCGCGCGTCAAGGCGAGCGCCAACTACCTGAACGGCCGGGTGGCGGGCGTGGACGCGCGCGCGAAGGGCTTCGACACGCCTGTGATGCTCAACGACCAGGGCAAGGTGTCGGAGGGTCCCGGCCAGAACGTGTTCCTCGTGCGTGACGGTGTGCTCATCACGCCGCGCACGACGGACGCGATCCTGGAGGGGATCACGCGCGTGACCGTGATCGGCCTGGCGCGCGACCTGGGCATCACGGTCGAGGAGCGTGAGGTCGACCCGACCGAGCTCTACATCGCCGACGAGCTGCTGTTCGTGGGCACGGCGTGGGAAGTGACGCCGGTCGTGGAGATCGACGGCTATCGGGTGGGCGAGGGCTCGATGGGACCGCTGACCGCCCGGCTGCAGACCGCCTACTTCGGCCTGGTGCGCGGCCGCGCCGAGACACCCGCCGGCTGGCTCACGTCCGTCTATCGCGAGCGGGTGCCGGCCTGACGCCGATCAGCCGCTGTCAGCCGCCGGCCGCCTCGGCCGCGCGCGCGGCCGCGAGACGCTCGGCCCGCGCCGCGCGCGCCTTGGCGAGCGCCGCGTTGCGCTTCGCGAGCACCTCCGGGTCCGTGATCGGCCGTCGCTGAGGGCGAGGCTTCGCCTCGGGCATCGCGAGCGGTGCCTCGGCGCCGCGACCCCGCCGCCCAGCGGGCGCTCCCGTGACCCGGCCCAGCGCCGAACCGATCTCTGTCAGCTCGCTGCGCAGTCGCTGGTTCTCGTCGATGAGCTCCCTGTTCGTGCGCTGCAGCTCCTCGTTGTGCGCCACGAGCTGCGTGATCTGGGTGACGACGAGCCGTGTGTCCGTTCCCCGAGTGGTTCTCCGCCGCCTGGTGGTGGCGCCGTTCGGCGATGACGATCTTCTTGGCATATCCCTTGCCCTCGCAGAGTGAACTGGGCGCGACTGTATAACAATCGCGCCAGCCACTATAACAGGAACCAGAGTCTCCGTTGTCAGTGTGAACGTGGCTCTGTCAACGACGACAGACGGTGACGCCGGACTCACTGTCAACGAGTGGCAGCGCACCAGGACGTGGGCCGCCCGGCCACACACGACCGAGCGGCCCGTGCCGGCACTCACTCCGAGCGCAGCACCTGCACCACCGGCGTGCGGGACGCCCATCGCGCGGGCAGTGCCGCCGCCAGTGTCGCCACCAGCAGGCCGGCGGCCACCACGAACACCACCTGCGGAGCCGTGAACACGTCGAGCGTCTGCTGCGGCGTGTCGTTGCCGGTGCTGGCCTGCAGGACCGCGGTGAGGACGTGGTGCACCGCCACTCCCACGGGCACCCCGAGCAGGCCGCCCGCCAGCGCGAGCGCCGCCGCCGACGTGACCACCATCGCCAGCACCTGGCCGGGCGTCATCCCGACCGACTTGAGCACCGCGATGTCGCGCACCCGTTCGCGCGTGCTGAGCAGCAGCGTGTTGAACACGGCGGCGACCGCGATCACGACCAGCACGATCGCCAGCCCCAGCGTCACGGAGTCGATGGTCTGTATGGCGCCGACGAGCTGCGACTGCGTGAGCTGCGCGCTCAGGAAGTCCGGCTCGACCGCCGTCACACGCCGCGCGTACGCGGCCGCGTCGGCGCCCGGTCGCAGCGTGACGGCGTACATCGTCGGCGACGCGTCCGCCTGCACCTGCTGGTACGTGCTCCAGTCGACGAACAGCGAGTGGCCCATGTTGTCGAGGTTGTACGTCTCGCCGACGATGGTGAGCGGCAGCGGGCGGCCGTCCACCGTCGCGTCGACCGTGTCGCCCACGTGCAGGTGGGCGTCGGTGAGCAGCGCCCTCGGCGCCAGCGCCTCGCCGGGGCCGTGGAACCAGCGCCCGGCGACCACGAAGTAGCCGAGCTGCGCGGAGTCGCCACGGAAGGCGGTCGTCACCACGGGCGCGCCGACGCCGGGGACGTCGACCTGGAAGAACGTGCTGGCGACCACGCGCGCGGTCTCGGGCTGCGCGGCCAGGGCCGCCATCACGGACGAGTCGGGATAGGACGGTTCGCGGTTCACCGTGAGCTGGACCCGGTCCACATGGGTGATGCCGACCTGCGACCGCTCCAGGGTCGTGCGCAGGCCGACCGCGAAGACGACGGTGGCGACCCCGACGAGCACTGCCACCATGGTCAGCGCCGCGCGGAGCGGACGGGCGAACGCGTCCCCCGCGCCCAGGCCCACCGGCTGGGGCACCCGCCGGCCCAGCCGCCGGCGCAGCCAGACGCCGGAGGATCCGGTCGGGGCCGCGCCGAGCACGATGGCGCGGACGGGCTCGAGCAGCCCGGCCCGCAGCGCCGGCAGCGTCGCGGCTGCGGCCACCACCAGGACCGTCCCCACCCCCGCCGCCGCGCTCAGGAGCGGGGCGAAGTGGGTCTCGGGCGGCAGGCCGAGCGCCTGTGCCGTGCTGTCCAGGAGGGGCCGGCTCAGGAGCGTGCCGGCGACGACCCCCGCGACGCAGCCCACCGCGGCCGGCGCCAGCATCTGGAGCACGATGACCGCCACCACCTGGCCGGGCGTGTATCCGATGGCCTTCATCACGCCGATCTCTCGGTACGCGGCCAGCACGACGCCGCTGACCAGGTTGACCACGATCGCCGCGCTGGCCGCAAGCGCGAAGACGCTGAACGAAAGCAGAGTGACGGTGACGGCCGCGTTGGTGCCGGCGTACGCGTTGCGGAAGAGCAGGTAGTCCGCGCTGGCGCCGACGGTGCCCGGCGGTACCGCCGCGGCGAGCCGTGCGCGCGCGGCGTCGAGCCCCGCCTGGCCCGGGGCGGGAGCGAACCGGTAGACCGCCTTGTAGCCGGGGTTGCCGTCGGGCGCGAGGCCCGGCAGCGCCGTCTCGGTGACCCAGGCCAGCTGGGTGCCGGTGCCGGCGGCCGCCTCGTCGATGTCGACCACCTCGCCGGCGACTCGCAGCGTCGGCTTCGATGCGACGCTGACCGCCCGGACGCGGTCGCCGACCGACAGGCTCGCGAGCTGGGCGAACGACCGGGTAAGCACGATCTCGTCCGGCGCGGACGCCCAGCGTCCGGTCGTCAGCCGCAGTCGCTCGATCGGGCCGCCGGGATCGTCCCGGCCGACCAGGTCCAGCTGGGTCCTGGCCGTTCCGAACTGGAGGTCGACGTACGAGGCGGGCCAGACCGCCGACACCGTCGCGCCGACCGCGGCGCCGGTTGCCTCCGCCTGGTGGCGACTGACGTGCCTGCCGTCCAGGTAGACCTGCAGGTGCGCGCCGCGCTGCTGGTCGAACGCCCGGTCGTAGGGGTTCGTGGTCTGCGCCAGCAGCGTGAGCGCCAGGGACGCCGTCCCGGCGGCGAGCATGACGATCAGCAGGACCACGGCCGCCTGGAGCCTGCGGCGGCGGACGTCCGCGTACGCCTTGATCAGCAGGGCTCTCATCCCGCCGCCTCCTGGGAGCTGATGCGCACGACGTCCTCGGGTGCGCTCGTGGTGGTGGCCAGTCGGGCGTCGTCGATGACTCGGCCGTCGACCAGGCTGATCACGCGTTCGCTGTGCCGCGCCGCTAGCCGTGCGTCGTGCGTGACGAGCAGGACGGTCTGGCCACCCCGATGGAGCTCCGTCAGCAGCTCCATCACCTGCGCGCCCGACGCGCTGTCCAGCGCGCCGGTCGGCTCGTCCGCGAGCAGGAGCCGGGGCTCGTTGATGAGCGCTCTGGCGATGGCGACGCGCTGCTGCTGGCCGCCGCTGAGGCGCGCGGGGTAGCGCCGCGCCACGTCCTCGATGCCGAGGCGCGCGAGCAGCTCCCTTGCGCGGGCGTCGGCCCGGACCGCCCTGCCCGCGAGGTGGGCGGGGACGAGCACGTTCTCCAGCACGCTCAGGTTGGGCAGGAGGTGGAAGAACTGGAAGACCACGCCCAGGCGCTGCCGGCGGAATCGAGCCAGGCCGGCCTCGCCGAGCCCGCCAAGGTCGGTGCCGTCGACGACGACCTGGCCGCTGGTCGCGCGATCCAGGCCCGCCACGAGGTTGAGGAGGGTGGACTTGCCGCTCCCGGAGGGGCCCATCACGGCCGCGAACTCGCCTTCCTGGACGTCGAGCGAGACGTGGTCGAGGGCCGCGCGCTCCGGCCGGCCCTGGTCGCCGCCGTAGAGCCTGGTCGCCTCGTTCAGGTGGACCACCGCGTTCATCCGTCAACCCTCCTGCCGGTGAGTGAGTGTGTCGCGGCAGCCCTCGACCCACTTGAGGTCGGCCTCGGTGTGCAGGACGGCGCCGCGATAGAGGAGCACGAGATCGTCACGGCCGTCGTGGACCGCCCGATCCTCGAGAACCGAGAGGTCCCGGAGTCGCTGCAGGTACAGGCGGTGCTGGCGGCCCAGCAGCGCGAGCGCCACGCCGTTGCGCTGTCGGAGGGCCAGCAGCAGCTTGAGGTAGATCGACTCCCGGAGCTGCTGGGGCTCGTCGTCGGGCTGTGCGAGCCACTCCAGGAAGGCGTCGCGGCCGGCGGCCGTGGAGCGGTAGGCGAGCTTGTTGCGATCGCCCCGCCCCCCGCTGGCTTCGATGAGACCGTCACGCTCCAGCCGCTGGAGCGTGGTGTAGACCTGGCCAATGTTGACCTCCCATGTCCCGCCGAGCATTCGCTCGAAGCGGCCCTTGACCTCGTAGCCGTGGAGCGGCTCCTCGGCCATGAGGCCGAGGATCGCGAACCTAAGCGACATCTTCTTCGGTATGCATATCGAGTATGTGTGGCTAGTATGCATAGCGGTGCTGGGTTGGTCAAGGGGCCCACTTGGTAGCGTGTCGGGAGTGGTGCGCCGAACGGCCGTGGTCCTGCTCTCCGTGCTGGCGGTGGCGGGCTGCTCCAGCGGGTCGGGCGGGTCCCGCGGCTCGGGCGCGAAGAGCGTCCCCAGTCCGTCGCCGGCCGCCACCGCGACTGCCGTGCCGACGCTCGCGCCGCCCGGCGCGCTCCAGCTCGCGACGCAGGCGGTCGCGCAGAACCTGGTCGCGCCGTGGGCGCTCGCGTTCGCCGCCGACGGCGCGATCTGGCTGACCGAGCGGCCGGGGCGCGTGCGCGTCATCCGGAACGGACAGCTCCTCCCCGACCCCGCGCTGACGCTTCAGGTGGTGACCGGCACCGGCTGCGAGGACGGGCTGCTCGGCATCGCCCTCCAGGAGCCGTACGCGTTCCTGTACTACACGTACGCCGGCTCGAGTGGGAACACGAACCGGGTCAGTCGGTTCACGATCTCGGGCGACCGGCTCACGTCCGAGCAGGTGCTGGTCGACGGCATCCCCGGCGGCGCCTGCTACCACTTCGGCGGCCGGCTGAAGCTGGGCCCCGACGGCTGGCTGTACTTCACGACCGGCGAGGGATTCGTCGCGTCGCGGGCGGCCAGTCCGAACGGGCTGAGCGGGAAGATCCTCCGTGTGCATGCCGACGGCAGCGGGCTGGAGGTCTACGCGTGGGGCTTCCGAAACCCGCAGGGCCTGGCCTTCGACGCCGCGGGACGGCTCTACGCCAGCAACAACGGGCCGACCGGCGACCTCAATCTCTGCTGCAGGGACGAGGTCGACATGGTCCAGCAGGGCGGCTTCTACGGCTGGCCCGCGTGGGCGGCGACGACGCGTACCAGCTACCCGCAGGGCAGCCTGCCGGCGGCTCGGGTGCCGCCCATCGCGGACAGCGGCGAGAGCACCGTGTGGGCGCCGAGCGGGATGACGTTCTACGCGCCCAGCAAGAACGAGCAGCCGACGCTGTTCGTCGCGGAGCTGAAGGGCGAGGCGCTCCGGCGGTTCGTCATCGACCCGTCCGACCCCGCGAAGGTGACCAGGCAGGAGATCGCTCTGCAGGGCCGGGGCCGGCTGCGCGACGCGGTCGCGGGCCCCGACGGCTGCCTGTACGTGCTCACGAACAACCGCGACACGCGCGGCACGCCGCGGGCGGGCGACGATCAGGTGCTGAAGCTCTGCCCGCCCGGCTCAGGCGGGAGCTGAGCTCGCGCGGGAGGCGCCCACACGGGCGCCTCCCATCCTTCTGTCAGCGATCGCCCGCCGGGGCGGCGAAGAGGTCGTTGCCGACCCAGTCGAAGTCGTCGTTCGGCAGCGGCGACGGCGTGACGGCGATGAAGTTCGCGGCGTCGTCGATGCTGCCCGAGCCCGTGTACCGCGCCACCGCCGGGTAGGGGAACAGCGGACGGGTGCGGACGACCGTGCCGCCCGAGCCGGGCTGCGACGCCACGATCCGCGTGGGCGGCGTGCCCTGCTCGACCCAGTGCACGATCGGGTTGACGAGGCCGAACTGGTTGGGGGCGCTGCCGCCACCGCAGTGGTTGACCCCGGGGGCCATGAACAGGCGCGCGAACTGCTGCGTCTGCTGAAGGCCGCCCATCCGGTCCTGGAGCGCCTCGTAGTAGGTGGTCGAGGTCGTGGGCGGGATGGCCTGGTCCGCCCAGCCCTGCCACAGGATGAGCTTGCCGCCCCGGGCCCGGAACCTCGTCAGGTCCGTGCTCGTCGAATTGAAGACGCGGCCCTCGGCCCGCAGCCGGTCGAAGCCGGCCACGTTGAACGTCCAGTCCTGCACGGACGACGCCGGCTGGCCGATCGGGAACGCCGAGTACTTCAGGTAGTCGTCGCCGATCAGCAGCGCGATGCTCGGCACGCCGGTCGGGGTCACGAACCAGCCCGCCCAGGCCAGCTCGGATCCGACCTGCTCACCGCCCGGATAGAGGTGCCGGCCGCGGCTGTCCACCGGGCCGGAGTACGCCCCGCGCGCCACCCGCACCTGGGCCGGGGTCAGGCACGTCGGCTGGTCCGTCCCTGCCGGGCACTGGATCGAGGCGGGGTCGAATGCGCAGGCGCGCGGGTCGTCGATCTGGCCGTCCACGAGCCCGTCCCTGCCGTCGCACTCCGCCAGCGCGGCGGCGTGGAGTGCCGGCAGCTTGTCGGGGGTCAGGATCGTGCTGCCGGACGCGTCGGTGTTGATCGCCGCGAGCCAGGGCTGGAACTCGCCGTTCAGCGGACCCCAGATATTGGCCGGCGCCCCGGCGATGATCCCGTCGAAGTCGGCGGGAAAGCGCTCGGCCTCGGACAACGCCTCGCGGCCGCCGTCCGAGCAGCCGCTGAAGTAGGAGTGGCGCGGTCCGGTCCCGTAGAACGCGGCGATGATCGCCTTCGACGCCAGAGCCACCACGTGGACCGCACGGGAGCCCATGTCGATGCGGATCTGCTCGTCCGTCGCGGCCCAGAGGGCGTCGAAACCGGCCGCGCTGTGGCCGTCGTTCGTCGCCGACACGGCGAAGTCGCCGCCAGGCTGCAGGTCGCACGAGGGGAACGTCGTCGCGCCGACGCTGCCGCAGAAGCCGCCGCAGCCGTTCTGCAGGTAGCGGCCCTGCTACGTCTTCGTCGGCAGCTTCAGCTCGAACTGGACCTGCGGCGCCACGTAGCCCCTGACGTCGCAGAACTCGGGGGCGGTCGCGGTGGCCGGCACCACGGCGGCGGAGCTCACGCGGGTCGGGGCGCCCGCGATCCGCCCGAAATCGGGGACGCCGCCGCCCGGCTCGGGGCGCGCCAGGGCGGCGCACGGGAGTTGGGGCGCCACGGTCGCTTCCGTATCCAGCGAGCGCACGGCCGCCCGGGCGACCGGGGTCAGGCTCGTCACGGCCGGGCCGGTGCCGGCGCCGAGCCCGAGAGTGGCGACCAGCGCGCACGCGGCACCCAGTCCCCGCACCACGCGTTTCGGGTAGCTGCCCATCCTTCCCCTCCTTCTCAGTCGACGCGTGACCGGTGTGGACCAGCAGCGTCTCACCTGGGGCAGCGCCGCGCTGGTGCGGTGTTCACCATCGCGGAACGCGTCGCCGGGCTCCTACCCTCAGGCTGTGCGCTATTACGAATCGGTGGTGGGTTTGATCGGCAACACGCCCATGGTCCGGCTGCGCCGCGTGACCGATGGCGTCCGGGCCACCGTCCTTGCGAAGGTCGAGTACTTCAACCCCGGCGGCAGCGTGAAGGACCGCATCGCCGTCCGGATGGTCGACGCCGCGGAGCGCGACGGGCTGCTGCGGCCGGGCGGCACCATCGTGGAGCCCACCAGCGGCAACACCGGCGTCGGCCTCGCGCTGGTCGCCCAGGAGCGCGGCTACCGATGCATCTTCGTGTGCCCGGACAAGGTGAGCACCGACAAGCTCGACGTGCTCCGGGCGTTCGGCGCGGACGTGGTCATCTGCCCGACCGCGGTGGCCCCGGAAGACCCCCGCTCCTACTACCGCGTGTCCGACCGGCTGGCGGCGGAGACGCCCGGGGGCTGGAAGCCGAACCAGTACACGAATCCGAACAACCCGCGCTCTCACTACGAGACGACCGGCCCTGAGGTGTGGGAGCAGACCGACGGCCGGGTCACCCACTTCGTGGCGGGCGTCGGCACCGGCGGCACGATCTCCGGCACCGGGCGCTTCCTGAAGGAGCGGTCGGGCGGCGCGGTCGCGGTGGTCGGAGCAGATCCCGAGGGCTCGGTCTACTCGGGCGGGGGCGGCCGGCCCTACCTGGTCGAGGGGGTGGGCGAGGACTTCTGGCCGGAGACGTTCGACCGGACGATCTGCGACGAGATCATCGCCGTGCGCGACCGGGACTCGTTCGAGATGACGCGCCGGCTGGCCCGCGAGGAGGGGCTGCTGGTCGGCGGCTCGTGCGGGATGGCGGCCTGGGCGGCGTTCGAGGTGGCGCGGCGCTGCGGCCCCGACGACGTCGTCGTCGTCCTGCTGCCGGACTCCGGCCGCGGCTACCTGTCCAGGATCTTCAACGACGGCTGGATGACGCACTACGGATTCCTGCGCCCGCCCGGCGGCGAGGTGACCGTCGCGGAGGTGCTGGCGGCCAAGGGCGACAGCATGCCGCAGCTGGTCCACGTGCACCCGAACGAGCCCGTCCGTGACGCGATCGACATCCTCCGCGAGTACGGCGTCTCGCAGATGCCGGTGGTCAAGGCCGAACCCCCGCTGATGACCGCGGAGGTGGTCGGCTCGGTGGTCGAGCGGGACCTGCTCGATGCGCTGTTCGCTGGACATGCCCAGCTGCGCGACCCGATCGGCAACCACATGTCACCGCCGCTGCCCACGATCGGGGGCGGTCAGCCCGTGGCCGAAGCCGTGGCGCTGCTCCGCGACGCCGGCGGCGCGATGGTGCTGATCGAGGGCAAGCCCGGCGGCGTCATCACGCGGCAGGACCTGCTGGCGTACCTGGGATCGGGCCGGCGCCGCTGAGCGCACCTGCGGACCGCTGTGCCGATCTCGGTGGCATGCGTCAGCTCAGCGCCTGGTCGAGGTCCGCGATCAGGTCGTCGGCCGCCTCGATGCCGACGGACAGGCGGACCAGGTCGGCAGGCACCTCCAGCGGCGAACCCGTCGCCGAGGCGTGCGTCATTCGGGCCGGGTGCTCGATGAGCGACTCCACCCCGCCCAGCGACTCGCCGAGCACGAACAGCCGCGCCCGGTCGCAGACGGCAACCGCGGCCGCCTCG
>DASQZW010000283.1:0-20394 GCA_035638495.1 Terriglobales bacterium | reverse complement strand
CGGTGGCGGCCAGGGTGGCGGCCACGGTCAGGGCGGCCAGGGCGGCCAGGGCGGCCAGGGCGGCGGTGGCGGCCAGGGTGGCGGCCACGGTCAGGGCGGCCAGGGCGGCCAGGGTGGCGGCCCGCAGGCCCGCAGTGGCGGCGGCCGGGAGGGCGGCAGTGCTCCTGCCTAGGCGAGTCAAGCACCGCAAGCAGCACAAGGGCCGCCGCACCGGCGTCGCGACGCGCGGCAACACCATCGCCTTCGGCCAGTTCGCGCTCCAGGCGGAAGAGGCCTGCTGGATGACCAACCGCCAGATCGAGGCGGCTCGGCGGGCCATGACACGGCACGTGCGCCGCGGCGGCCAGATCTGGATCCGGATCTTCCCGGACAAGCCCGTGACCAAGAAGCCCGCCGAGACCCGCATGGGCTCGGGCAAGGGCAACCCGGAGGGCTGGGTGGCGGTCATCAAGCCCGGCCGGATCCTGTTCGAAATGGGCGGCGTCAACCACGACGTGGCCAAGGAGGCGATGCGACTGGCGGCCGCCAAGCTGCCGGTGCGGACGCGCTTCGTCGCCTCCGTTGAGCCGTCGCTGGCGCATGCGGGGAGTGCAGAGCGTGAAGGCTGAGGACCTGAGGACCCTGGACGGCGAGGAGCTGACGACCCGGCTGAAGGGCGCGCGCCGCGAGCTCTACGAGCTGCGCTTCAAGCTCGCGGTCGGGCAGCTCGACGACCACCGGCAGATCCGCCAGGTGCGCAAGGACATCGCCCGGATCCTGACGGTCGTGCACGCGCGGCGGCTGGGCGAGGAGATCCTCGAGGTCCCGATCGAGGACGACGAGGCGGTCGTGGCTCCGGCCCCCGCCGCGGTCGCTCCGGTGGTGGAGGCCCCGGCCGAGGCGCCTGAGGAAGCCACGGACGAGGAGACACCCGAGAACGTGGAGACTGCCGAAGAGGCCCCAGCTCCTCGGCCACGAGCCCGCCGCCGAACGGCCGGAGGGGAAGGGAATGACTGAGACAGAGCAGCAAGCGACAACGACGACGGAGCAGCGCAACCGCCGCAAGGTCCGCCTCGGGATGGTGGTCTCGGACCGGATGGACAAGACCGTGGTGGTGCAGGTGACCGACCGCAAGGCGCACCCGCTGTACAAGAAGGTGATCCAGCACCGGTCGCGCTTCAAGGCCCACGACGAGGGCAACGAGTGCAAGGTCGGCGACCTGGTGCGGATCATGGAGACCCGGCCGCTGTCGAAGGACAAGCGCTGGCGCGTGGTCGAGGTCGTGGAGAAGGCCCGCTAACCATGATCCAGCAGGAGACCCGACTCAGGGTCGCGGACAACAGCGGCGCCCGGGAGCTGCTCTGCATTCGGGTGGTGGGCGGCTCCTATCGCCGCTACGCCTCCGTCGGAGACGTCATCACGGCGACCGTGAAGTCGGCCCAGCCGGGCGGCCAGGTCAAGAAGGGCGAGGTCGTGAAGGCGGTGGTCGTGCGCGTCGCCAAGGAGTACCGGCGGCCCGACGGCTCGAACATCCGGTTCGACGACAACGCCGCCGTGCTCATCAACAACCAGAACAACCCCAGGGGCACGCGCATCTTCGGACCCGTCGCCCGCGAGCTTCGCGAGCGCAACTTCATGAAGATCGTGTCACTGGCACCGGAGGTCCTGTAGTGCTGAGGAACAAGCCGAAGCCCAAGGCGCCCCGGCTCGACCTGGCGCCCGGCGACCCGGTGGTGGTGGTCGCCGGCAAGGACAAGGGCAAGCACGGCGAGGTCCTGCGCACCCTGCCGAGGGAGGGCAAGATCGTCGTCAAGGGCGTCAACATCCTGAAGCGACACCAGAAGGCGCAGCGCACGACCAGCACCAAGCGGCCCGGCGCGATGCAGGGCGGCATCGTCGACTTCGAGGCGCCGCTGGCGTACAGCAACGTGATGCTCGTCTGCCCGATGTGCCACGAGCCGACGCGCATCCGGCACACGGTGCTGGAGGGCGGCCAGAAGGCCCTGCTCTGCGTCCGCTGCGACGCGCCGTACGAGCGCATCCGCCGCACGGAGACCCAGTAGGTGGCCGCCACGAAGAACGGGAACGGGCACGTCCCCAACCTGGCCCGACAGTACCGGGATCGGGTGGTGCCCGCGCTCATGAAAGAGTTCGAGTACGGCAACGTGATGCAGGTGCCGGCGGTGGCCAAGGTCATCGTCAACATCGGCATCGGCGAGGCCAAGGACAACGCCCGCGCGCTGGAGGCGGCCGTCAACGACGTGCGTACGATCACCGGGCAGCAGCCCGTGGTGGTCAAGGCGCGCAAGTCGGTCGCCGCGTTCAAGCTGCGCGCCGGCATGCCGGTGGGCATCCGCGCGACGCTGCGCGGCCGGCGCATGTGGTACTTCCTGGAGAAGCTCGTGGTGGTGGCGCTCCCGCGCATCCGCGACTTCCGCGGGATCAACCCGGACGCCTTCGACGGGAGCGGCAACTACTCGCTCGGTCTGCGCGAGCAGATCATCTTTCCCGAGGTCGACTACGACAGCATCGACAAGCTGCGCGGCCTCGAGGTTTCCATCGTGACCACGGCGAAATCGGACGAAGAGGGCCGCTCGCTGCTGACGCAGCTGGGCATGCCGTTCCGTAAGAGGTAGAGGATCTTGGCGAAGAAGTCAGCAATCGAGCGCTGGAAGCGAGCGCCCAAGTTCAAGGTGCGGTTCCACAACCGGTGCCGGCTCTGCGGCCGGCCGCGGGCGTTCATGCGGAAGTTCGGCATGTGCCGCATCTGCTTCCGGACGCTGGCCGCCGAGGGACGAATCCCGGGCGTGACGAAGTCGAGTTGGTAATGGTGAAGGACACCACCGGCGTCATCTCGGACCCGATCGCGGACATGCTCACGCGCATCCGCAACGCCAACTCGGCCCGGCACGGCGAGGTCCGCATCCCGTCGTCCCGGCTCAAGCTGGAGATGGCGCGGGTCCTGCAGGACGAGGGCTACATCTCGGGCTACGAGGTCGAGGCCGCGCAGGGCCACGCCGGCGAGTGGCTCAAGATCACCTTCAAGGCACGCAACGACCGCAAGCGGGTAATCTCTGGCGTGAAGCGCATCAGCCGGCCCGGCCTGCGCATATACGCCCGCAAGACGGAGATCCCGCGTGTGCTGGGCGGCCTGGGCATCGCCATCCTCTCCACGAGTCAGGGAGTGATGAGCGGGCGCCAGGCGCTGCACGCCGGGGTGGGCGGCGAAGTCCTGGCGTACGTCTGGTAAGCAGTCATGTCGAGAATTGGAAAGCTCCCCATTCCCGTGCCGAGCGGGGTGACCGTGAAGGTCGAGCAGAACCACGTGACGGTGGAGGGCCCGAGGGGCCGGCTCGAGCGCACCCTGCCCTCGCAGATCGCGATCGAACAGGTCGGGACCGAGGTGCTGTGCCGCCGGCCGAGCGACGGCCGCGAGCACCGGTCGCTGCATGGCCTGACGCGGACGCTCGTGGCCAACATGGTCACCGGCGTGTCCGCCGGGTTCCGCAAGGACCTGGAGCTGGTCGGCGTGGGCTACCGCGCGCAGAAGCAGGGCGAGGACCTGGTCCTGACGCTGGGCTTCTCGCACCCTGTCCGCTTCCGCCCGCCCCAGGGCATCGCGGTCGAGGTCGCCGACCCCACGCACTTCGCCATCACCGGCAGCTCCAAGGAGCAGGTGGGCCAGGTGGCCGCCGACCTCCGCCGGCTGCGGCCGCCCGAGCCGTACAAGGGCAAGGGCCTCATGTACCGCGGTGAGCGCATTCGGCGCAAGCCCGGCAAGTCAGGGAAGGGAGCCAAGTGAAATGCAAGTGGGGGCAGGCCCCCCCTTCCGGAACCCCCCCTCTCCACCCCACGAAATCCGCACCCGACCACCGCGATTTCGCGGGGACCCCGGAGTCCGGGACGTTGGGGGCGCCTGCGGCGCATCGCTTCCCGACTGCGAGGGACGTCCGCGGCGTCGTGATCACGGACTCACACGCTCGGGCCAAGCCCTTGCTTGCGGCGGCCCCCGCTCTCGCTGAGGAGGCGTGCGCATGCTGAAGCAGTTCGATCGCAAGGGTGCGCGGGCGCGGCGGCACCGCCGGGTGCGCGTCCGCGTCGCCGGCACCGGCCAGCGGCCGCGCCTCAGCGTGTTTCGCAGCCTGCACCACGTGTACGCCCAGCTCATCGACGACGAGACCGGCCGCACGCTGGCATCGGCCTCGACCGCCCAGCTCAAGTCCAGCAGGAAGGACGTCGGGGCCGCAGCGGCCGTCGGCCGGTCGATCGCAGAGAAGGCGAAGGCCGCCGGCGTGACGGCCGCCGTCTTCGACCGCGGCGGGTTCCTGTACCACGGCCGTGTCAAGGCCCTCGCGGACGCGGCCCGCGAGGCCGGATTGGAGTTCTAAGCCGATGGCATCACGGCATCCCTCGTACGGCGACCGCAGCGACGTCACCGAGCGCGTGGTCAGCCTGAACCGCGTGGCCAAGGTCGAGCAGGGCGGCCGCCGCTTCTCGTTCTCCGCGCTGATCGTGGTGGGTGACCTGAACGGCCGCGTCGGCGCGGGCCTCGGCAAGGCCCGCGAGGTGCCCGAGGCCATCCGCAAGGGCGTCGAGATCGCCAAGCGCAACATGATCTCGGTGCCGACCGTGGGCACGACGATCCCGCACGAGGTCCGCTACAAGTGGGGCGCGGCCAAGATCCTGATGAAGCCCGCCGCGCCGGGCACCGGCGTGATCTCCGGTGGCGCCATGCGCGCGGTGATCGAGCTGGCCGGCATCCGGGACATCCTCACCAAGTCGCTGGGCACGAACAACCCGATCAACACCGTCCGCGCGACCATGCTGGCGCTGCAGTCACTGCGCTCGGCGCAGGAGGTCGCGGAGCTGCGCGGCAAGCAGGTCGAGGAAATCGTCGGGCCGAAGCTGGCCGCCGCGTACCGCGCCGCCGCCGCACGCGGCAGCATCCAGGACGTGGGCGGTGCGGGAGCCGCGACGGCGCCCGTGGGCGCGCCGACGCCGGCGGATACGGCAGCCGCGTCGCGGCCGCCGCGCGAGCAGCGCCAGAGCGCCGCCGCCACCGCGGTGGCGGAGCCTCCGGCCGCGGCGCCAGCCCCGCCAGCCACGCCAGCCGCGCCAGCCACGCCAGCACCGGCAGCACCGGCAGCCCCGGCAGCACCGCCAGCACCAGCCGCTCAGGCCCCTGAGCCCGAGCCCGCTGCGGCGGCCGAGCCGCCTGCGGCACCGGCGCCCGAGCCGCCCGCGGCGGCGCCCGAGCCGCCTGAGCCGCCAGCGGCGGAGCCGCCGGCCTCCGAGGAGACGCCGTCATGACCGGCGACGGGGGGGCGCGTCCGATCAGGGCCACCTGGCGGAAGAGTGCCATCGGATACTCGGAGGACATGAAGGCGACCGTCGCCTCGCTGGGCTTCCGGAAGCTGAACCAGACCCGCGACCTGCCCGACACGCCGGCCGTCCGCGGCATGCTGAAGAAAGTGAACTTCCTGGTCGCAGTCGACGGCGAGCCGTGGCGCCCGCCGAAGCGAGCGCGCTACAAGCTGCCGCGCACCCGGTCCGCGAAGAAGCACACGAGAGGTAGGTAGTGCAAAGGATGATCCCCCCCACCCCACCCCTCCCCCGCCGGGGGGGAGGGCGTTCGTGAAACTGCACGAACTGCGGCCGCCCGAGGGCTCCCGCCACCGTACCCAGCGGGTCGGGCGCGGCACCGGCTCGGGGCGGGGCAAGACGTCCGGCCGGGGTCAGAAGGGCGCGCTCGCGCGCGGCAAGGGCTTCCGGCTCGGGTTCGAGGGCGGCCAGATGCCGCTCGCCCAGCGTCTGCCGAAGCTCGGCGGCTTCAAGAACCCGTTCAAGAAGGTCTACGCGGTCGTCAACCTGACCAAGCTCAATCGCTTCCAGGACGGCGCCACCATCGAGCTGTCCGACTACGCCGAGGCCGGCCTCGCGCGCGAGGGAATGGCCGTCAAGCTGCTCGGCACGGGAACGCTGCGGCGCCGCCTGACCATCAGCGCGCACGCCGCGAGCGAGTCGGCTCGGGCCGCGATCGAGGCGAGGGGCGGCACCCTCACCCTCGTCGGTGCCGAGCCGCCCACCGAGAAGACGGAGGAGTAACGGTCGGGGGCCGCTGGACGATCCTGTGGATGGGATGATGGTTAGCCTGACGCCGGCGCGGTCGCAGTTGGGGGAAGCGAGATGAACCTGATAGAGGCGATCTACAACGCCCTACGTCTGCCGGAGCTCCGGAACAAGATCCTGTTCACCGGTGGGCTGCTCGTCATCTTCCGGCTCTTCGCCAACATCTCCATCCCCGGCGCCAGCACGGCGGCGCTCACGCAGCTCTTCAACAGCCAGGCGCTCCTCGGCCTGCTCGACCTGTTCTCGGGCGGCGGCCTGTCGACGTTCAGCATCGTCGCCATGGGCGTCAACCCGTACATCAACGCCAGCATCATCATGCAGCTGATGACGGTGATCTCCGAGCGCGTCAAGGAGATCTCCAAAGAGGGCGAGCAGGGCCGGCGCCGGATCACGCGGTGGACGCGCTACCTCACGGTGGCCCTCGCCCTCGGTCAGGCCTACGGCTACACCGTCCTGTTCCAGAACGTCAACCCGCCCGTGCTCCCCGCGAACATGGACTGGTTCCAGCGGGTCACCATCATGGTGACGATGACCGCCGGGACGATCCTGGCGATGTGGCTGGGCGAGCTGATCACCGAGTACGGCATCGGCAACGGCATCTCGCTGGTCATCTTCTCGGGCATCATCGGCCGCGCCCCGCGGACGATCTACTCGACGGTCGTCGGCCACACCGGCGGCGGCGGCGTCTCGGACTACCTGCCGTTCATCCTCCTGATCGTGCTGGCGCTGCTCGCGATCGCCTTCGTCATCGAGGTCCAGCAGGCCGTCCGCAAGATCCCGATCCAGTCCGCGCAGCGCCTGACGGGCGGTCGAACTGTCCAGGGGAGGCAGAGCTTCCTGCCGTTGCGGGTCAACCAGGCAGGCGTCATCCCGATCATCTTCGCGCTGTCGATCATGACGTTCCCGGGCATCGTCGCCGGCTACCTGCAGGCGACGCCGGCCAACACGCCGTGGCACAACGCGGCGCTGTGGGTGCAGGGCAACTTCACGTACACGTCCGCCAACCCCGCAGCGGCCGCCGCCTACAACGTTCTGTACTTCCTGTTCATCTTCGGGTTCACGTACTTCTACACCGCGGTCACGTTCGACGTGAACGACGTGGCCGACAACTTGCGTCGCTACTCCAGTTTCATCCCCGGCATCAGACCGGGGAGACCGACGGCGGAGTACCTGGCAGCGGTGATGAACCGGATCACGTTCGCCGGCGCGATCTTCCTCGGGCTCATCACCGTGGTGCTCCCGCTGGTGGCCGCACGCCTGACGAACATCCCGCAGAACCAGATGTACCTGGGCGGCACGGCGCTGCTGATCGTCGTCGGCGTGGCGCTCGACACCATGAAGCAGCTGGAGACGCAGCTCATCATGCGCCAGTACCGCGGGTTCATCCGGTGAGAGCGGTGGCCGAACCGCTCATGCGGACCAACGTGCGCTTCCCCGGACCAGCGAACCGCTCGTGCGGACCACTGTTCGAATCCTGGACCGCCCCCGGGCGTTCGAGCGAATAGGAGGGCGGGAGTCACACGCACGCATCCCTTGAACCTGACCCTGTTCGGTCCCCCCGGGAGCGGCAAGGGCACCCAGGCGGGGTTCCTGACCAGGTACTTCGGCGTTCCGCAGGTCTCGACGGGCGACCTCTTCCGGGCGGAGATCAAGGCGGACTCGCCGCTGGGCAGGGAGGCCAGGGGCTACCTGGACCGCGGCGACCTCGTGCCGGACGACATCACCCTGGAACTGGTGCGGCAGCGGCTGCAGAAGCCCGACACGTGGCGGGGCGTGCTGTTCGACGGCTTCCCGCGGACGGTGGCGCAGGCGAGGGAGCTGGACACCATGCTCGCTGCGATGGGTCGTCGGATGGACAGGGTGATCTTCGTCCAGGTTCCCACCGAGATGCTCGTGAGCCGGCTGGCCGGGCGGCTGACGTGCCCGAGGTGCGGGCGCACGTACCACCCGAAACTGGCCCCGCCGAAGAACGACACAGTCTGCGACGTGGACGCTACGGAGCTGATCATGCGCGAGGACGATCGGCCGGAGACCGCCCGCAGGCGCATCGGCGTGTACCTGGAACAGACGCTCCCGGTCCTCGCGCACTACCGCCAGCAGCGCGTGGTCGCCGACGTGGACGGCACGGGCGGCATCGACGAGGTCAGACAGCGGATCCTGCGGGCTATCGCGAACGGCCGGCGAGGGGAAGGACATGATCAACCTCAAGACTGACCACGAGATCGAGATGATGGCCCGCGCCGGCCGGGTCCTGGCGGGAGTGGTCGACGAGCTCAGGGCCGCGTGCCGCGTCGGCGTCCGAACGATCGAGCTGGACCGTCTGGCCGAGCGCCGGATCCGGGCGGCCGGGGCGCGGCCCGGTTTCCTCGGGTACCACGGGTTCCCCAACTCCATCTGCGTGTCGATCAACGACGAGGCGGTGCACGGCATCCCCGGCCGGCGGCGCATCGAGGATGGCGACATCGTGAGCCTCGACCTCGGCCTGGTGCTCGACGGCTTCTGGGCCGACATGGGCTGCACGGTCGCGGTCGGCAGCGTGGACCCCGAGGCGCTGCGCCTCGTGCGGGTCACCGAGGAGTGCCTTGCCATCGCGATCCGGCATGCGCAGCCGGGCGGCCGGCTGGGCGACATCTCCGCGGCCGTCCAGGCGCACGCTGAGGGCGCCGGCTTCTCGGTGATCAGGCAGTTCGTCGGCCACGGCATCGGCCGCCAGATGCACGAGGACCCGCAGCTGCCGAACTTCGGACTTCCCGGCACCGGTCCCGAGCTCAAGCCCGGGATGACTCTGGCGATCGAGCCCATGGTCAACCAGGGCGACGCCGACGTCTACATCAAGCCGGACGGCTGGACGGTGTGCACGTCGGACGGCTCGCTGTCCGCCTACTTCGAGCACACGGTCGCCATCACGAAGACCGGTCCGCGCGTCCTGACCAGCGCGAGTGGCGCCATGAGCAACCAGGTCGCGGTATGATTCTTTGGTCGCCGATCGCCCCTGGTTTGAGTGTGCCTGCTTTCAGGTATAATCGCGGCTCGTGCCCCGACCTCTGGAGCTCGTCGATGGTCGGGTTCTCGAGCCCCTTCCCAACGGGATGTACCGGGTCGAGCTGGAGAACGGGGCCAAGGTCCTCGCTCACGTTGCCGACCGTCTCGGCGCCCACTTCGTCAGGCTCGTCGCCGGCGACCGGGTGGCGGTCGAGCTGTCCGCGAGCGACCGATCGCGAGGAAGGATTCGGAACATAAAGAGATGAAGGTTCGTCCGTCGGTAAAGAAGATTTGCTCCAAGTGCAAGGTGATCAAGCGCGAGGGCGTCGTTCGCGTCCTGTGCTCGAACCCCAAGCACAAGCAGAGGCAGGGCTGATATGGCACGTCTGGCGGGCGTCGACATCCCGAATGACAAGCGCGTGCTGATCTCGCTCACGTACATCCACGGCATCGGGCGGACGACGTCGACCAAGCTCCTCGAGCGGGCCAACGTCAATCCCAACGCGCGGGTCAAGGAACTGGCCGACGAGGAGATCGGCCGCCTGCGGCAGGTCCTCGACAAGGCTTCTACGGACAAGGAGATCCTGATCGAGGGCGACCTGCGCCGCGAGGTGGCGATGAACATCAAGCGGCTGCAGGAGATCGGCACGTATCGCGGTCTCCGGCACCGCAGGGGCCTGCCGACCCGCGGTCAGCGCACCCGCACCAACGGCCGCGCCCGGCGCGGACCGAAGCGCGCCGTCGCCGGCAAGAAGAAGAAGGGCAAGTAATAGGTAGGCCGTGGGCAAGCAGAAGAAGAAGACAACCCGCACCCGCCGGCGCGAGCGCAAGAACGTCGCGGTCGGTCAGGCGCACGTCCAGAGCACCTTCAACAACACGATCATCTCGATCACCGACATGCAGGGCAATGTCATCTCCTGGGGGTCCGCCGGGGCGCAGGGCTTCAAGGGCAGTCGCAAGTCGACGCCCTTCGCCGCCCAGGTGACCGCGGAGGCGACGGCCCGCCGGGCGATGGAGCACGGCATGCGGTCGATCGAGGTGTTCGTGCGCGGACCCGGGTCCGGCCGCGAGGCGGCGATCCGCTCGCTGGCAGCGGCTGGGCTGGAAGTCAGCGCGATCAACGACGTCACACCCATCCCGCACAACGGCTGCCGTCCGCCCAAGCGACGGCGCGTGTAAGGAGTACTGCTGAAAGTTGGCCAACTACAACGGCCCCGTGTGCCGGTTCTGCCGCCGAGAGGGCGCCAAGCTCTACCTGAAGGGTGAGCGCTGCTACACCCCCAAGTGCGCCATCGAGCGCCGTGCGGTGCCGCCGGGCGTGCACGGGCAGGCGCGCCGGCGAAAGACCTCGGACTATGGGCTGCAGCTCCGTGCCAAGCAGAAGGCGCGGCGCACGTATGGCCTGCTCGAGCGGCAGTTCCGCAACTACTTCGACTCGGCGGTGCGCGAGGGCGGGGTCACGGGCCTCAACCTGCTGCGGCACCTCGAGCTTCGCCTCGACAACGTCGTCTACCGGCTCGGGCTGGCCTCCTCGCGGCGGCAGGCCCGGCAGCTCGTCACTCACCGGCACTTCGACGTGAACGGCCGGATCGTCAACGTCCCCGCCTACCAGCTGAAGTCCGGCGACGAGGTCAGGGTGCGGCATGGGGACAGCACCGTCATCGCCTTCGCGCTCGAGGCGTCCCGAGTACGCACCGTTCCTTCCTGGCTGTCGTTCAACGAGCAGGAGAAGTCGGGCAAGGTGCTCGCACTGCCGGAGCGAGACGAGATGGAGCAGGGTGTGGAAGAGCACCTCATCGTCGAGTTCTACTCCCGCTGATGAAGGGGAGCACCAGGAGATATTTCTTTGGCGATTGACACCAGGCTGGCCGTGACCCCCCAGGTCCGCAAGATCGAGGGGGACGATCGGTACGGCAAGTTCGAGATCGAGCCCCTCGAGCCCGGGTTCGGCACCACGCTCGGCAACACGCTGCGCCGGGTGCTGCTCAGCTCGCTGTGGGGCGCGGCGGTCACGTCGATCCAGATCGAGGGCGTGGCGCACGAGTTCACCTCGGTGGCGCACGTCAAGGAAGATGTGACCGAGATCATCCTCAACCTCAAGCAGCTCTGCCTCAAGAGCTTCACGGAGGACCCGGTCACGCTGATGCTGGATGTCAAGGGCCCGGCGGAGGTGCACGCCTCCGAGATCCAGGCGCCCGCGGACGTCGAGGTCGTGAACCCCGAGCTGTACATCTGTACGCTCGCGGACCGCGGCCATCTGCGCATGGAGCTGACCGTCGAGCGCGGCAAGGGCTACGTCCCGGCCGACCGCAACAAGCGCGAGGGACAGCCGATCGGCGTGATCCCGATCGACGCCATCTTCTCGCCGGTGGTGAAGGCGAACTTCCTGGTCGAGAAGACCCGCGTGGGCCAGGCGACCGACTACGACCGCCTGAACCTCGAGGTCTGGACGGACGGCACGATGACCGCCGAGGAGGCGGTGAGCAGCGCCGCGTCGCTGTTCACGCAGCACCTCGAGCTGTTCGTCCGGTTCGGCGACAACATCCAGGCGGACCAGGCCGCGTCCCGCGGCCAGCAAACCGCCGGGAACCGCCTGGACCAGATCGCGATCGAGGAGCTGGACCTCTCGGTGCGCGCCTTCAACTGTCTGAAGGCGAACGACATCACGACGGTCGGCCAGCTCCTGACGAAGAAGGAGGACGAGCTGCTCAGCCTCCGCAACTTCGGTCGCAAGTCGCTGGACGAGATCAAGGAGAAGCTGGTCGAGAAGGGGTTCGTCGAGCCCGACCAGATGGACACGGTGTTCCGGTAGAGACATGCGCCACCTGAAGTCAGGCCGTCACTTCAATCGCGACACGAAGGCACGCAAGGCGCTGATGCGCAACCTGTGCACCGACCTGCTGGCGCATGGCCGCATCACCACGACCGAGGCCAAGGCCAAGGAGCTGCGCCGCTGGGTGGACCGCCTGATCACCGTGGCCAAGGCGGACGACCTCGCGGCGCGCCGCCGGGTCGCGCGGGAGATCTCCCAGCACGACGTGGCGGACAGGCTCTTCAGCAACCTGATGCCCCGCCTGCGCGATCGGCCGGGGGGCTACACGCGGATCATCCACAAGGGCCCCCGGCTCGGCGACGCCGCGCCGATGGTCGTGATCGAGCTGGTGGACTAGAGGTGGCGGTCAAGGAAGACGACTCGCCCCCCCTGACCCCCCGGCCGATGAGGGCGGGAACGACCGTGAGCAAGTTCAAGACGTGGACAGCCCGCAAGGAGGACCTGCACGGCGACTGGTACGTGGTCGACGCGACGGGCGTGCCGCTCGGGCGCCTGGCCAGCAACGTGGCCAAGATCCTCAAGGGCAAGCACAAGCCGACGTACACGCCGCACCTGAACACCGGTGATCATGTGATCGTGGTCAACGCGTCGCGGGTGCTCGTGACGGGCAGCAAGCTCGACGGCAAGGTGTACACCCGGTACTCCGGCTACCCGAGCGGCCTGTACAAGCGGACCCTGCGCCAGCAGCAGCAGCTCGACCCGACGTTCCCGATTCGCAACGCCGTCCGCGGGATGCTGCAGCGCAACACGCTGGGCGCGGACATGCTGCGCCGGCTGCGGATCTTCGCGGGCCCCGAGCACGAGCACGCGGCCCAGTCGCCCAGGCGCATCACCTTCAACGAGAAGGGGGACATCCAGGTTGTCTGAACAGCAGCTCACCAGGGCCGTGGGGCGCCGCAAGACGGCGATCGCCCGGGTCCGCCTGCAGGCGGGTGACGGCCGCGTCCTCATCAACGAGAAGAGCCCGATGCAGTACCTCGGCCAGCGCCGCCTCGAGCAGGTGGTGCTGCAGCCGCTGCGGCTGACCGACACGCTCCGCCGCTTCGACGTCAGCGTCAAGGTCGAGGGCGGCGGGGTCTCCGGACAGGCCGGGGCGATCGCGCACGGCATCTCGCGTGCGCTGATCGAGACGGACGAGGAGCTGCGACCGACCCTCAAGAAGGCCGGACTGCTGACCCGCGACGCGCGCATGAAGGAGCGGAAGAAGTACGGCCTGAAGCGCGCCCGCAAGGCGCCTCAGTACACGAAGCGCTAGACCGGCGCGACTGTGCCCTTATCGCTGTCCTGAGGCGTCTGTCGACCGCGATAACGTCACGCCCCGGAAGCCCACGCCGCCGACGCGCCGCTCAAGCCTCAACCGGGCGCCGCACCGTCGAGCGCAGGTAGTCCGGCAGTTTGTGCGGCGGGCGCGGCAGCAGCCACGTCAGCGCATTCGGATTGCCGACCAGCCCGTGCCGGTCGTAGTACCGCGTCATCGCCGCGCGCGCCTCGAGCGCGAAGCCCCCGACCCCCGAACGGTCGAGCTCGGCGACCCACGCCTCCCGCCGCATGGTCTCGGCCCGAACCGGCCGGCCCAGGACCGCGGCCCAGCGCTCTGCGACCTGGGCGCTGCTCAGGGGTTCCGGGCCGGCCAGCTCGTACGTCGCCGAGTCGTGGCCCGGGTCCGCGAGCACCCGGGCGGCGACCTGGGCCACGTCCCGGAGGTCGATCCAGCTGAACGGGGCCAGCACCGAGTACGGCACGCGGTACACGCCGTGCGTCACGACGTCGTACCGGTGGGGAGCCAGGTTCTGCATGTACGGCGCCGGCTGCAGGATCGTGTACGCGAGGCCGGAGTCGACCACCCGCCGCTCCGTGTGCAGCTTCATCAGGTGGTGGGGCAGGTCGTCCGCCTGCGGGTGGAGCACCGAGTGGTAGACGAGCCGCCACGCGCCCGCGTCGCGCATGGCCTTGATCAGCGCGCCGCCGATCTCCGCTTCGTCCGGGTTCATCTCCGGGCAGATGTAGTACGCGCCGCCGGCTCCGTGGACGGCACGGCGCAGCGCGGCCCGGTCGCGCAGGTCGCCCACGACCACCTCGGCGGCGCCGTCGGTGCGCAGCGCGGCCACCTGCTCAGGGCGCCGCACCAGCGCCCGTGCGGCGACGCCCCGCGCGGCCAGGGCCCTGACGACGGCGCGGCCCGTGCGTCCGGCGGCCGCGGTGACGAGGATCAGCATGTCGCAGCCCTGCACTCTATCTCCACCGTCCGCCTCTTAGAATCGGCTCGATGAGAACGATGGCCAGACGTCTGGCGCTCGCGCCCGCCCTCAGCATCTTCGACGCGTTCCTGCCGGTCCGCGCCGCCTGGTGGGCGCTGTTCGGCCTGCCGCTGCTGGCGGTCCTGCACTGGGCGGTGGGCTTCCTGGCCGCGTTCCCGGTCACGCTCGCCATCGGCCCGTTCGGCCTGGGGATCATCGCCACGACGCTCGTGGTGCGGCTGGTCCTGCTCCCGCTGACCGCGTACCAGGTGCGGGCCAGCCTCCGCGCGCGCCGCCAGGCCGCCGCGATCCAGGCGCGGCTGGGACCGGCCGTCGCCCGCCTGCGACGTCGGTACCGCGGCCGCCCGCTGGAGTTCCAGCAGGCCCTCCTGGAGCTGAAGCGCCGGGAGGGCGTCGACCCCCTTGCCGGCGCGGGCGACGCGCTCCGAGCCGGACTGCTGCCATGGCTCGTGCAGCTGCCGGTGCTGATCGCGCTGTACCAGGTGATCCTCACGTTCGCGCACAGCGGGCATGACCTCCACTTCCTGTGGGTCGTCAACCTGGCGCTGCCGGATCCAGTGCTGCTCCCGGTGCTCGCCGGCACCGCCACGTTCCTGCTCACCCGGCTCACCAACGCTTCCCGGCCGCCTGCCCTGGAGAAGGACGAGCAGGCGGCGGCGACCAGCAGGACGCTGGCGATCGTGTCGCCCGTCAGCCTGGTCGTGTTCGCGCACTTCGCGCCCGCCGCGCTGGCACTGTACTGGCTGACCCGCAGCCTGGTGGGCGCCGCCCAGCAGTGGGCCGTCAACCGGCTCGTGCTCTCGAGAGCGGCGGCCACCGGCTGAACGCGCTGCGCAACCTGCGTCTGCTGCTCGAGTACGACGGCGCCGGGTTCGCCGGCTGGCAGCTCCAGGTCGGCCACCGAACCGTCGAGGGTGAGCTGCGGCGCGCCGTCCGCGAGGTCACCGGCGAGACGCCGAAGATCTATGCCGCGGGCCGCACCGATGCCGGCGCTCACGCCGAGGGCCAGGTCGTCAACTTCCACTATGCGGGCCGGCTCTCGGTCGCCCGCCTGCAGGCCGCGGTCAACGCCCACCTCCCCGCGGACGTGGTCGTGCTGGACGCCGGCGAGGCCGCGCCGGACTTCCACGCCCGCTACTCCGCGCGCTGGCGGCGCTACCGCTACCGCTTCCTGGACCGCGCGGCCAGGCCGGTCCTCGACCGCGGCCGCTGCTGGCAGGTGCCCGGGCCGCTGGACGTCGCGGCGATGGCGGAGGCAGCGGCCGCGCTGACCGGCGTCCACGACTGGACGACGTTCTGCGCCGCCTCCGAGCCGGCCGCCGACCGAGTGCGCACCATGCGCGAGGCGCGTGTCGGCAGGAACGGCCACTACGTGGACGTGCTCCTGACGGGCGAGGGCTTCCTGCGCGGCCTGGTGCGCGGCATCGCGGGCGGCCTCGCCGAGGTGGGGCGGGGCCGGCGGCCGGCGTCCTGGTTCGCAGAGGTGCTCGAAGCGCGCGACCGCCGGCTCGCGCCGAAGACGGCGCCGGCGGCCGGCCTGACCCTCGTCGAGGTTCTTTACGACGGACCGCCGCACAACTACAGTTCTGCGCCATGAGGACGATCGCGCAGATGCTGCGGTGGCGGGCCCTCCGCCATCCCGACCTGGCGGCCACCTGGTTCCAGGGGCGGACGCGCACCTTCGCCGAGCTCGACGCCTCGACCTCCGCGCTGGCGTCCGGCCTGGTGGCCGACCTCGGCGTCCAGCCCGGTGACCGGGTCGCGATCCTGGACAAGAACTCCGACGCGTACGTCGAGCTGCTGTTCGCGCTCGACAAGGCGGGCGCCGTCGCCGTTCCGGTGAACTGGCGGCTGACTCCACCCGAGGTCGCCACGGTCGTCGGCGACGCCGACCCGGCCGCCCTGGTGACGGGCGACGAGTTCCGAGCCGGCGCCGACCAGGCCGGCTGCCGCGTCCTCGGCTTCGGCGAGCTCCCCCGCGGCGGCGACGACCCCCACCGCGACCGTGAGGACGCGGTCCTCTGGCAGCTCTACACCTCCGGCACCACGGGGCTGCCCAAGGGGGCGATGCTGACGAACCTGAACCTCCTCGGCCTGATCGGTCCGCTCGGGTGGGAGGCGCCCGAGCTGCAGGAGGGCGCTCGCGGCCTGGTCGCGATGCCGCTGTACCACATCGGTGGCTGCGGCTGGGCTCTGGGGGTCCTGACCCAGGGCTCGACCGCGATCGTGCTCCGCGAGGTGGTCCCGCAGGAGCTGCTGCAGGTCCTGGTCGAGCAGCGCGTGAACTCCGCCTTCCTGGTGCCGGCGGTGCTGCTGTTCCTGAGCCAGGTGCCCGGCGTCGAGCAGCTCGACTTCTCCGCGCTCCGGAACATCCACTACGGCGCCTCGCCCATCTCGCGCGACCTGCTGCTGCGTTCGATCGACGTGTTCAAGTGCCGGTTCACCCAGCTCTACGGCCTGACCGAGACGACCGGCGCCTTCACCGCCCTCCGCCACGAGGACCACGTTGGCGAGCGGCTGCTGTCCTGCGGGCGGCCGATGTTCGGTGCCGACGTTCGGGTGGTCGACCCGCTGGACCAGGACGTTCCGGTCGGCGAGATCGGCGAGGTCGTGTACCGCGGCGCCGGCCTGATGAGCGGCTACTGGGGCCGGCCCGACGACACGGCGGCCGCGAATCGCGGCGGGTGGTTCCACACCGGGGACGCCGGCAGTCTCGACGCCGACGGCTTCCTCTACATCCGGGACCGGATCAAGGACATGATCGTGTCGGGCGGCGAGAACATCTACCCGGCCGAGCTCGAGAGCATCCTCATGGGCCACCCGGACGTCGCCGACGTCGCCGTCATCGGCGTGCCCGACGAGAGGTGGGGCGAGACCGTCCGGGCGATCGTCGTCCGCAGGCCCGGCGCGGAGCTCACCGGCGACGCGCTGATCGACTGGTCGCGCGATCGGCTGGCCGGCTTCAAGCGGCCGCGATCGGTCGAGTTCACGGACATGATCCCGCGGAACCCGAGCGGCAAGATCCTGAAGCGCGAGCTGCGCGAGGCGCACTGGGTCGGCCGCGAACGCCAGGTCAACTGAGCGGTCCGCTGCCCACTCGCCCCCGCCCGGAGGTATGTTCTAGTCGGGGGTATCGCCAGTGGTCTTTGCGCGTTCGAAACGGTCGACCGCCCGATTCGCCGCGGCCGCGGTGTCCGTGGCGGTCGCGCTCGCGGGTGTCGCGGTCGTTCTGCTGCTGAAGGGCTACGACCTCGCCGCGCTCGTGCTCGGCATGCTCGCCGCGGTTGCCGCGGCGGCGGTCGCCAGGATCGCGATCCGGCTGCGCCGGTGGCCACGCAGCCGGCTCGGCTTCTTCCGCGATCGCCTGGTGCTGGTGCAGGGCAGGACGGAGCTGCAGGCCCGATGGGAGGAGGTGGAGACGGTGACGCTTGCGGACCAGGGTGACTGGGCCGCGGCGCGCTGGCCGGAGATCACGCTGACCGACCGGCTGACCGTGCGGCTGCGCCCGAAGCGGCGCATCAGCTTCCGCCCGGCGACGTTCGGCGTCGAGCCGGCCGCCTGCCGGGACCTGATGCTGCGGCTGCGCGACGACGTGGCGCTTCGCGAGCGCCTGCCCGAGTTCCACGCACGTGACCTGACGTCGATGCCCCTGCACACGGGCGAGCTGGTCCGTCCCGAACTCTGACGCGGCGTTCCGAACGACTCCGGGCACCCTTCGAAGGCCGCCGGCGGTCGCGCCGAGGTAGCCTTTGCACTGTACTGATCGTGACTTCCGTGGCGCCCGGCACTCTCGATCGTCTTCGTGGAGCCGACTTCCTCGACATCGGTCAACTCGACCCCGCGCAGCTGACGGCCATCCTCGATCTCGCCGCCGACATGAAGGCGGGTCGTTGGAGAGGCTCGCCGCTGACTGGCCGGTGTCTGGCGCTGATCTTCCAGAAGCCGTCGATGAGGACGCGCGTCTCCTTCCAGGTCGGGATCGAGCGCCTGGGCGGCCGGGTCGCGATCCTCACCGACCAGGAGATCGGCCTGGGCCGCCGCGAGACGGTCCAGGACGTCGCCCGCGTGCTCGACCGCTACTGCGAGGGCATCGTTGCTCGCCTGTTCGCGCACCGTGACCTGGAGGCGCTCGCGGCCGCGTCCGAGCGGCCGGTCATCAACGCCCTGACGGACGGCTCGCACCCCTGCCAGATCCTCGCCGACCTGCTGACCATCCGCGAGTCGCTCGGCCGGCTCGACGCGACCACCCGGGTGGCGTTCGTCGGCGACGGCAACAACGTCGCCCGCTCGCTCGTGGAGGCGTCGGCGGTCCTCGGGTTCCCGCTGACGGTCGTGACACCGCCGTCGTATGAACCGGTGGTGGATCCCGCCTACGCCGGCGCCGTGCGTCTCACCAGCGACCTGGCCGCCGTCGAGGGCGCCGCCGTCGTCTACACCGACGTGTGGACGTCGATGGGGCAGGAGTCGGAGTCCGAGACCAGGCGGGCGCGGTTCGCCGAGTACCAGGTGAACGAGGACCTGATGGAGCTGGCGCCTCAGGGACTGTTCATGCACTGCCTGCCGGCCCACCGCGGCGAGGAGGTGACGGCCGGCGTCATCGACGGGCCGCGGTCGATCGTGTTCGACCAGGCCGAAAACCGACTGTGGGCGCAGATGGCCCTGCTCGCCCTCATCTACGCCGGTCCTGTCGGGGGGGACGGCTGATGGAATTCTTCGACGCAGCGGTCAACCAGCTACTCGTGATCATCGGTCGGGTCGGCCCGATCGAGGCGATCGACGTCCTCGCCGTCGCCTTCATCCTCTACCAGCTCCTCCGCCTGGTGAGAGGCACCCAGGCCACGCAGCTCATCGTCGGCCTGGTGCTGCTCGGCATCATCGGGCTGGTCGCGAACCAGCTCCACCTCATCCTGCTCGGCTGGCTGTTCCAGAACGCGGCGCCGATCGCCGTGCTCGCGATCGTGGTCCTCTTCCAGCCGGAGCTGCGCCGGGCGCTCGACCAGGTCGGCCGGCTGGGTCACCTCGGCCGCCCGCTGTCGCGGTTCAACCCGCAGCTGTTCAACCGCTCGGTGCTGGAGGCGATCCGCGCCGTCGACCGGCTCGCCCAGCGCCGCGTCGGCGCGCTGGTGGCGTTCGAGCGAGAGGTCGGGCTGGAGGACTACGCCGCGACCGGTGTCCGCATCAACGGCGAGCTGTCGGCCGAGTTCCTGCAGAGCATCTTCTACCCCAACTCGCCGCTGCACGACGGCGCCGTGATCGTGCGTGGCAACACGATCCTGGCAGCCGGGTGCCTGCTCCCGCTCGCGGACGAGGCGCAGGTGCGCGAACGCCTGGGAACCCGGCACCGGGCGGCCATCGGACTGTCGCTGGCGTCGGACGCGCTGGTCCTGGTCGTGTCCGAAGAGACCGGCGGCATCTCGGTGGTGGAGAACGGCCGGATCATCCGCAACCTCGACGGCGACGCGCTCCGGCGCAAGCTGACCGGCGGCCTGGACGCGACCAGCCCCACCGGCGGCGGCAGGCCCACGCTGCTGGGCTGGCGGACGAGCGGGCCCAAGCCGTGAACCTCGCCCCCGTCCGCTGGATCGTGGCGAACTGGCGTTTGAAGCTGCTGTCCATCGTGCTCGCGGTCGGGCTGCTGGGCGGCGTGGCGTTCTCCGAGAACCCGCCGGTGTTCGGCAGCGTCGCGGTCAAGGTCAACTACATCCTGCCGCAGCCCACGGACATCGTGGTGGTGAACCCGACCACGATCGTCCAGGTGCCGGTCGCGGGCTTCCGCAGCGACGTGGTGCGGTACCAGCAGACGACGGCCGGCGTCACCGTCGACCTGACGCGCGCCCAGCCCGCCAGGAACCAGGTCTACCTGGCCCGGCCGCGCACCGACATCCAGGGGCTGACGTTCCGGCAGTCGGCGATTCCCATCGTGCTCGACATCGAGCCGCTGGCAACTCGCCAGCTCGACGTCGAGGTGCGGACCACGAACAAGGCACCCGGCATCGCGATCGTGCAGGAGCACACGTACGCCACGTGCGGCAACGCCAACGACCCCTGCCAGGTGTCGGTGGCGGGGCCGGCGAGCGTGCTCAGCACGCTGCAGGCATACGTGGACTACGACGTGCCGATCACCACGGCCTCCAGTGGCAGCAGCCCCAACCAGCAGGTCAAGTTCGAGCTGAGCGGCCATCCGATCGACCTGGGCAAGACGCCGCAGACCAT
>DASQZW010000282.1:0-2424 GCA_035638495.1 Terriglobales bacterium | reverse complement strand
ATGCTGGAGCGGCTGATCGCCGGCCTGTCCGAGCTCGACGCCAGGTTCACGCGGATGGACGAGGCGCTGGAGGAGGTGACGGGATGAGCGCGATGATCGTGTGTCCGCAGCCGGTCGCGGCCGAGGCCGGGCGCGAGGTGCTGCGGGCCGGCGGCAACGCGGTCGACGCCGCGGTCACGACCGCGCTGGTGCAGGGCGTGATCGACCCGATGATGTGCGGCATCGGCGGCTCGGGCGTGATTCTCGTGCACCTCGCCGGCGATCCGCCGAGGCAGGAGGTCATCGAGTTCTACGCCCGCGCGGGCTCGGGCGTCCGCGACGACCAGTGGGAGCACCTGTTCCTGCGCGAGGCGGCCGACCGGTACGGGTACGTGCTGGAGGGCTGGGTCAACGACTGCGGCTACCAGAGCGTGGGCGTGCCCGGCACGGTGGCGGGCCTCGCCGAGGCGCTGCGCCGGCACGGGACGATCTCCTGGGCGGAGGCGATCCGGCCCGGCCTGGAAGCGGCCAGGCGGGGCATGGAGGTCACGGGCAACGTCCGCACCTTCTGGATCACCGACTACGGGCCGGACGTGGCGGCAAGCCTGGCCCGCATCCAGTGGACGTCCGAGGCGGGGCGGATCTACACGAAGAACGGCCAGCTCCACGCGCTCGGCGAGACGATCGCGAACCCCGACCTGGCCCGGACGTACGAGCGGCTGGCCGCGGCCGGCCCCGAGGACTTCTACCGCGGCGAGATCGCCGGGGAGATCGCGGCCGACTTCGCGGCCAACGGCGGCTTCGTCTCGCGCGAGGACCTGGCACAGTACGCGCCCCGGGCGACCGATCCCCTCGTCGGGAGCTACCGCGGCCGCCGGCTGGTCGTGCCCGGCCCGCCGGCCGGAGGGATGACGCTCCTGATGATGCTCAACTACCTGGAGGGCATCGACCTGTCGGGCTGCGGCTGGCCCTCGCCGGAGGCCGCCGGCCACCGCGTCGACGCGATGGGTTGGGCGATGGCCGAGCGGGAGGAGCACCTGGCCGACCCGCTGTTCGCGTCCGTGCCGGTGGCGGCGCTGACGGCGAAGGAGTACGCGGCGGCCGCCCGTGGCGCCCACGACAGCCCGACCACCACGCACGTCTGCGTGGTCGACGCGGCCGGCAACGCGGTGTCGATGACGCACACGCTGGGCTCGTCGAGCGGCGTGGTGACGCCGGGCCTGGGCTTCAACTGGAACAACTACCTGAACTGCTTCGACCCGCGGCCGGGCCGCGTCAACTCGCTCGCGCCGGGCAAGACGCGGGTAACCATGATGGTGCCGACCATGGTGATGGCCGATGACCGCCCGCACCTGGTGCTGGGCGCTCCCGGCGGCACGCGAATCGTGAACGGAGTGCTGCAGACGCTGCTGAACGTGATCGACCACGGGATGAGTCCTCTGGAGGCGGTGGCCGCGCCGAGGGTCGACTTCCAGGGCGAGACCGTGCAGGCGGAGCAGCGCATCCCGGGCGACGTGGTGGAGGCGCTGCGCGCGCGGGGCTATCAGGTCAACCGCCGGCCGGGCAGCTACGAGGGCTACTTCTCGCGGGTGCAGCTGATCGAGGTGGGGGCGGACGGCACGCCCCGCGGCGCTTCGGACCCGAGGGGCGACGGAGGGATCGCGCTCCCGGCGTAGGAGGTTTCGCACATTCGTCCGGACGTGCCCTCCTCATGGGTCGGGGGTGCACATCCGGACGGATGTGCAGCTCACTGCTCAGCTCCAGTCGCGCCACGCCGCGCCGAGCGGGCCGCGGACGCGGTCGCGCAGCGCCGCCAGGGCGGCGCCGAGCCCGAGCAGGAAGATCGCCGCCGCGCCGAACGCCGCGAACAGGAGCCCCTGCTGGACCAGCACGAACAGCGCCCGCAGGCCCCCGACGCCCACCGCCGCCGCCCCCGCCACGACCAGCGCCCGGCTGCGCGTGGCGATCCCCACCAGGACGGCCATCACGGCCTCCGCCACCAGCCACGCCGTGTACGCCCAGCCCGCGTCGCCGAACGCCTGGACCGCCGTCGTGGCCAGCAGCAGGGTCGCTCCCGCAGCCGTGACCGTCGGTGGGATGCGCCGGTCGAGCGTGAGCCGCCGGTCGTGCGGCGCCGCCAGCCCCGTCCACAGCAGCGCGAGGCCCGGAGCGACCACGTACCACTGCGGGTTCGTGGCGTCGAGGAAGCGCGCGACGAAGTAGCTCGCAGACGACACGGCGATCACCGCAGCGTGGTCGAGCAGCGCCATCGGCCGCAGGCGCGCCTCCACCGCGAGCAGGCCGGCGAACGCTCCGACAGCCAGCGCTGCCAGCAGCGCGTCGGGAGCGCCGGGCGTGGCGGCGTCTCCGAGCGTGAAGCCCGCCAGCGCGGCCAGCCCGGTGCCGGCCAGGCCGAGGGAGACGTGCGCCTCCCGCGCGGCCGGT
>DASQZW010000281.1:0-29042 GCA_035638495.1 Terriglobales bacterium | reverse complement strand
CACTGGTATCGCCCCGGACCACAAGATTCGGGCCAGAGCAACGAGAGCGGAGATGACGCCGAGGGCGACGGTGCCGCAGGCCCGGCCAATACTGGTCCGCATGCCCACCGGGTCGCCGCCGATGAAAGTCAACATATCCTCCTCCACTGGCTGACTTCCTGGTTGGACACGACCTCCGCCCTGGCCGCCGCAAGGTCTGTGACGGTCCACGACGCGCGGCGCCCGGAGTGCGGCTGCGAGCCGTTCCGTGTCCAGCGCCTCGGCGGGCGTGGCGCCGCGACCATGATGGGCCTCACGGTCGAGCTCGGTCAGATCCTCGATGCGCTTCTCGAACACGGTAGCCAGCGCGCGCAGTGCGGCCGGCTGAGGCTCCTGTCCCCGCACCTCCGAGCGCTCGATCGTCTTGGCGTCGGTGCCGAGGCTCCGATCGGCCCTGCGTACGAGGGCTGCCAGCTCTCGACGACTCAGGCTCCATCGGTGCCGCTCGGCCGCGATCAACTGGCTGAGGGGAGTACGTGCCCCGCCAATGCCCCTGCTGTGCCCCATCCCTCGCGGCCAGGCTACAGGAAAGCGTCAAGCGTTGGACACGCCAGGAGGTTGCAGGGCATGGGGAGAGCCGGGGAAGAATTGGCGATTGTCGCGGTCGGTTCGCGTGTGCTCATCCGCGACGAGGACGGCCAGGAGCACGTTCTTCGGATACGCGGAGATGCCCCCGAGTCGTGGTCCGCCGACAGCATCATCGCGGCGCCCGCGCTGCCAGCGGCGGAAGACGGCTACTCGCTGCCCCGCAACAACTTCATCGAGATCGGGTACCTCTCCGTCATCGGCGGTACGTCATCCGCGACCAACTCGACAGTGAACTCGAACTGCTCGTCCGACTCAGGCTTGTAGATGTGGAGCGCAGCCGGTCCAAGCTGAGGGACCTGATATGGCCAGCGCGGCGACGGATGCACCACGGCGTCAGCACCGCCCTCCCACCACACCTGCGCAGGACTCAGGTCGTTCGGATTGGCCGCCCGCCAGGGGCTGAGTGAGGAGGCGCCGTCTCGCGTCTCGAGAGTGATCCAGTCGGGCGCGAACAGACCGGGATCGGTGAAGGTCACCCGGACTGCGAGATTCCGCGCGGCTACCGGGCCGTCGTTGTAGATGCTGAGCTGAAGGGACCAGTCTGGAAACCTGCCTGGAATCGCGTCCGGGGACGGCGGATCAGGTGTGGGCCGCCATGTGTAAGACGGTTCGATCCGCAGCTTGGGCCGGTCGGTGCTGTTGACGAACGCGATCGTTGCGATCGCTGTTGCCAGCACGGCCAGCACGAACGCGCCGGCCCCGAAGAGTGCGCCCTCCGCCGCCCACCGATCTGCAGAGGCAGTCGGCGGCGGCGGTATCTCCCTCGGCAGGAAGAAGATGGCGGCAACCGCCGCCAGGACGACCACCGCTGCGAGGCCCCCGATCAAGCCATAAGCAGAAAGCGGCCAGCGCAGGATATGACGAGGTCGTCTGAGCAGCTGTCGAAGGCCGCGACGATCAGCCACCAGCGTCGTAGTCCTTGACCGGCCAGGGCACCAGATAGTAGTTCTGAGGCTTCGCCTTCTCCAGAAGCCGGGCCAGCCTGTCGCCGCCCATGACGTTGACTGGCGACGGAGACGGGGAAGGGAGGTCCAGCCACATGGAGCGAGACCGTAGCCGCCTCGCCGGGCCGGGTCAAGCGCTGGAGCCGGAGATCGGGTGGAGCTGGGGCGTGGGGGCCGCTCCCCTCTGCCGCCCTCAGGATCCCGACAGAGGCCTCAGGTGAGGCGGCGGCCGAGCCGCTAGAAGCAGTACCCGGCCAGCGCGAGTGCCAGCGCCAGGTAGATCGCCGTCTCCGTCCACTGGAAGGTCCAGTAGCGGCTGGCAGGCTGGTAGGTGACGGCGACCCGCACACCGTGGCTGCCCAGGCAGTCCAGCCCTGACTCTCCCAACACCGCCTGCATGCAGGCTGCCGGTGCCGTGCTGACCGGACTCCCAGCCGCGTCCACCGCTCTGCTGGAGAGGACCCAGGCGCCGGGCTGGCTGGACAGGACGCGAGCCGAGAACGTGAAGGCGCCCTGCGGCGTGCTCTGGTACGAGATATCGGAGACGGAGCTGAGCGCGGTGATCGTCCGGTCGGCGGGGAACAGGTGCGGGCGGACCCACAACGGCGTCGCGACCTGGACGGCCGCGAAGATGGCCAGGGTGACAGCCATGGCGAGGACGACGCGCCGGGTGACCAGCCCGGCCGTCACGCCCAGCGCGAAGGCGAAGGCGGCGTAGCCGAGCGGGGCGACGCCATGCGAGGCGAAGACCAGCGGGTCGAACTGTCCGTTGGCGATCGGCAGGCTGGCCCCGCGCTGGATTGCCGCGGAGATGGGCGCTGCCCAGAGAGCCTGCGTGAGGCTCAGCGCTTCGGCGACGGCCATCGCGACCAGGCCGGTCAGGGTCAGCTTGACCGCCAGCCACCGGGTGCGGGTGATGGTCTGGTTCCAGGCCAGGTGGCAGGTGCCGGCCTCGATCTCGCGGGCGATCAGCGGCGCTCCCCAGAAGATGCCGATGACGGCGGGCGCGAGCAGGACGACCACGATGCCGAGCAGATACAGGGTCCAGTCGGTGGCGTCAGCCTGCACCTGGTCGAGGAACCGGGTGGCCAAGCCAGAGCAATCGCCGTCGGTACACCCGCTGATCCCGCTCGCGGCGTACCGGCCACCGAGCTGCGGTCCCGTGACCGCGAGCAGGACCGCGAACGCGGCAAGTACCGCGACCGCCCCGACCGCCTGGGCTCGGAACTGCCGCCAGGTCAGCCAGATCACCTCAGCACCTCCGCGTGGCGCCGGCCCCCTCTGGCCTGGCTCATGTAGGTCAGCACCAGGTCTTCCAGTCCGATCTCGGAGACGGTCCAGGACGGGTCCAGGACTGCGCCGGTGGTGCGCACCACCAGCGTGGTCTGCACGTCGGTGTGGCTGGCCGAGACGACCTCCTGGTCGGCCGGAAGCGTGGCCGGGTCGCGGCGCGGCCCGGTGAGCAGGTGGTGGCTGGCCAGCAGGTCCTCGACCGGTCCTGCCACCCGCACCCGCGATCCGACGAGAAGGATCAGGT
Source organism: Terriglobales bacterium (assembly GCA_035638495.1). Lineage (GTDB taxonomy): Bacteria > Chloroflexota > Dormibacteria > Dormibacterales > Dormibacteraceae > CF-161. The sequence continues at coordinate 25,934 of DASQZW010000281.1, read as the reverse complement.
AGTCGCAGACCCGTTCCAGGTCCGCCACCAGGTGCGAGGACAGCACCACGGAGAGCTCCTGCTCGGCGACCGCTTCCATCAGGTCCTGCAGGAACTCCCTGCGCGCCAGCGGGTCCAGGCTGGCGACCGGCTCGTCGAGGATGAGCAGCTCGGGCCGCTTGGCCACGGCCAGGGTCAGCGCGAGCTGGGCGCGCTGCCCACCGGACAGCGTTCCGGCCTTCTGATCGATGTCCAGGTCCAGTCGCTCGATCCGGCGGCGCGCCAGCTCGCCGTCCCAGCCGGGGTTGAGGTGGGCACCCAGCCTGAGGTGATCGGCGACCGACAGGCCGGCGTAGACCGGCGCCTGCTGGGCGAGGTAGCCGACCCTGGCCAGCTGGGCCGGGCCGGCCCCGGGCCGGCCGCCGAGCACCTCGATGGTGCCCGCGGTCGGCCGCAGCATCCCGACCGCGAGGTTCAGCAGCGTCGTCTTTCCCGCCCCGTTGGGCCCGACCAGGCCCACCACCTGCCCGGCCGGGACGCTCAGCGTGCAGTCGGCCAGCGCCCACAGCCGCCCGTACCGCTTGCCCAGCCCCCGCGCCTGGACGACCGCCGTCACGCTATGTCCTCCTCGGCGGCGGACCGAAAGGTGCTGATGAACAGCGCCTGGATGGACTCGTCGTCCAGCCCGGCGCGCCGCGCCTTCGACAGCCACCGCTGCAGGTCCCGGCGGAGCGGCCCGTGCGCGGCCAGGGACGTCCCCCCGAGCGTCCCCGTGACGAACGTCCCGACCCCCGGCCGAGCCGCCACGAGGTGCTCGTATTCCAGCTCCCGGTAGGCCTTGAGCACGGTGTTCGGGTTGATCGCCAGCCCGGCGGCCACGTCCTTGACCTTCGGGAGCTGGTCGCCCTCGCGGAGCAGGCCCAGCCGGAGTGCGTGGCGGACCTGGTGGATGAGCTGCAGGTAGGGCGCGACGCCCGACCGGCCGTCGAGGTGGAACTCGATCAACACGACCTCCTTTATTGAGATAACTAGCACTATAGCTCTATATCCCGGATGACCCGTCAAGGTCATCGACGTCCCGGGCTCGCCCACTGGACGAAATCGCGCCTACCGTGATATGGTAGTGATATCAAAATCATATTGGAGGGATTTCACATGAACGAGCGTCCCGCACTCGCACTGTCCGGTTGGGCGGTGGCCGCGGTCGTCCTCGCCGTGACCCTGCTGGAGCTCGGCGCGCTGGTGGTCGTGCACGCCGACATCCCCGGCCTCGCGCTCGGCCTGGTCAACGGCGCCCTCATCCTCGCGCTGAGCGGCTTCGCGATCGTCCAGCCCAACCAGTCCAGGGTCGTGACCCTCTTCGGGCGCTACCTCGGCAGCGTCCGGCACAACGGCTGGATCTGGACGTGGCCGCTGACCAGGAAGCCCCTTGTCTCGCTCCGGGCCCGCAACTTCGAGAGCTCGGTGATCAAGGTCAACGACGCGGCCGGCAACCCGGTCGAGATCGCTGCCGTCATCGTCTGGCGGGTCGTGGACACCGCGCGCGCCGTGTTCAACGTCGAGAAGTACGACGAGTTCGTGCGGCTCCAGACCGAGACCGCCGTCAGGCACGTCGCCAGCCTGTACCCATACGACAGCTACGAGGTCGACCAGCGCTCGCTGCGGGCGAACGCCGACGAGGTCATGGCGAGCCTGCACCAGGAGCTCCAGGGCCAGCTCGAGCCGGCTGGCGTCGAGGTCGTGCGGACGCAGCTGCGGCGTCTCGCCTATGCCCCGGAGATCGCCGCCGACATGCTGCGGCGGCAGCAGGCCGAGGCCGTGGTGGCGGCGCGCACCCGCATCGTCGCCGGCGCCGTGAGCATGGTCGACCTCGCGCTGAACCAGCTGTCGGAGCAGCGGATCGTGGAGCTGGACGAGGAGCGGAAGGCGGCGATGGTCTCCAACCTGCTCGTGGTGCTCTGCGGCGAGCAGCGCGCGCAGCCGGTGGTCAACGCCGGAACGCTGTATCAGTAGGGCCTTGGCAGAGCGCAAGAGCTTCTTGCTGCGGATCAGCCCCGACCTCTACGGGGTCCTCGAGAAGTGGGCCGCCGACGAGCTCCGGAGCGTGAATGCGCAGATCGAGTTCCTGCTGCTGGAGGCGGTGCGGAAGGCCGCGCGGGATCAGCGCATGAAGAAGCCGGAGGTCTCATCATGATCACCACGGATCGGGAGTCGCCGCCTCGGGTGGCCTGGGCGCCAGTGCTCGGCCTGGCAGCGCTCAAGCTGGCCGCGACCATGGTCTTCGCCGCCCGGTACGGCTGGCACCGCGACGAGCTCTACAACCTGGCGAGCGCTCGCCACCTGGCGCTCGGATACGTCGACTATCCGCCGATCACCCCCGTGATCGGCCGGCTGGTCCAGCTGGTCGCTCCCGACTCGGTGGTCGCCCTCCGGTTCACCAGCGTCCTCGCAGGGGCGCTGGTCGTCGTGCTGGCCGCACTGATCGCCCGCGAGCTGGGCGGCGCCACGCGCGCACAGGTGCTGGCCGCCGCGGCGGTGGTGATCTCGCCCATATTCCTCGCCGGCGACTTCATCTTCGAACCGGTCAGCTTCGACCAGCTCGTCTGGGCGCTGCTCCTGTGGCTCGTGGCACGCGTGCTGGCGGGCCGCGACCCCAGGACCTGGCTCGTGGCCGGGCTCGTGCTCGGCATCGGGTTGGAGACCAAGTACACCGTCGCCGGGCTTGCGGTGGCGCTGGCCGTGGGCCTGCTGCTCACGCCCGCCCGCCGCCACCTCGCGACGCCGTGGCCGTGGCTGGGAGCCGCCCTGGCGGTGGTCCTGCTGGTGCCCAACCTCGTCTGGCAGGCGGGCCACGGTTGGGACAGCGTCGCGTACACCATCAGCCACCGGGGCCACACCGACGGACCGGCCGCGTACTGGCTCCAGCAGCTGCTGCTGGTCCAGCTGCTGCTCATCCCCCTCGTGGTCGGCGGGGCCGTCTGGCTCTGGCGGTCGGGGACGTTCCGGGCGCTGGCGTGGACCGCGATCCTGGTCGAGCTCGTGTTCTTCGCGATCGGGGGCAAGTCCTACTACCCGGCGCCGATCTTCACGCTGCTCTACGCGGCCGGCGCGGTCTGGTTGGAACGAACTGCCGGCTGGAACCTGCTCCGGTGGGCCTGGGCGGCGGCCACCGCCGTGCTGATCGTGGTCTCGCTGCCGCTCTGGCTGCCCGTCCTGCCGGCCGAAGTCATGGCGCGCTCCGGGCTGTGGAAGGGGCAGACGGTCTTCGCCGAGATGTACGGCTGGCCCGACCTGGCGCACCAGGTGGGGGTGGCATACGACGCGCTGCCACCCTCCGACCGGTCGGGAGCGATGGTACTGGCCGCGAACTACGGCTACGCCGGCGCGATCGACCTCTACGGCCCCGACCTCGGCCTGCCCACCGTGGTCAGCCCCCACCTGACGTACTACTACTGGGCGCCGGCGCGCATGGACCCCCAGGTCGTGATCGCGATCGGTTACGAGCGGCAGGACCTGGAGCCGCTGTTCGCGCAGGTCACCCAGGTGGGGACGGTCAGCAACTCGTACGGCGTCGAGAACCAGACGGCGGGGCGTCCGATCTTCGTCTGCCGTGCACCCCGGCGGCCGCTGTGGCAGGCCTGGCCCTCACTGAAGGCCCTGGATTGACCGCCAACTCCGGATCCCCTCCGAGTGCAGCCGGTAGTGGCCGTACGTGTCGAGTCGGAGGCGGCGGCGGAAGCGCGTGTCGCCCGCGAGCTGGTCGTCCGGCGCGTTCCTGACCAGCTCGACGAGGCGGCGGTGGCTCTCCTCCAGCAACCGCCGGACGTCCCCGAGCGAGAGGTCTCGCCGTCGCTCGGCCGTCCGGGCGTTGAAGGCGTCGATTCCGCCGGAAGCGGCGTACCGCGGCGGCCTGCCTCCGGCGGCGATCACCGGCAGGTGCGCGATCGCCTCCTCCTCCCAGGCGCTCACGTGCGCGAGGACGTCCTTCACCGACCAGTCACCGACCACGCCCGGCACCAGGAGCAGGGCGTCGGGCAGCCCAGCGTAGGACTCGCCGAACGCCGCCCACCCGGCGTCGAGCCTGCGGAGGACCCGCTCGGCCGCTCCGCCTTCATGCGGCATCGTGAAAGACCAGGCCCAGCGTGCGGCGGATTCCCGAGCGCACCACGCTCACGCCGTGGCGAACCGGAGCGGCCGACCAGCCCCGCCGGGACTCCACCGGCCGGTCGCGCGTCGTGAACACGAGCGCGCGGCCCTGTCCCAGCGCCAGGGAGGTGCCGCGGGATTGGGCGCGTGGCCGCTGCTCGACCAGCAGGAACTCGCCGCCGGTGTGGTCGACCCCCGGCTCGTCGAGCCCGACGACGACCTGCAGCGGAAATACCAGGTCGCCGTACAGGTCGCGGTGCAGCGCGTTCCAGTCGCCGGCGCGATAACGCAGCAGGATCGGTGTTGGCCGGGTCTGGCCGGCCGCGTGGCACATCGCGAGCCACTCGTCGAGGGTCTCCGGCCAGGGCGCCGGCTGACCCAGCTTCCCGGCCCAGTCCCGAGCAAGCGGGAGGAGCCGCGGGTAGAACGCATCGCGGAGCTGCTCCACCAGGGCCGGCAGCGGATGCGCGAAGTAGCGATACTGCCCCGAGCCGAACCGGTACCGCTCCATGTCGATCGTCGACCGGAACAGCTCCGTGCGGTCGTAGAGCGCGGAGACGCTCCTGCACTCGTCGGCGTCCAGTATCCGGGGCGTCAGCGCGCATCCGCTCGCGCCGACCTCCCGGGTCAGCGCGGACCAGTCGAGGCGGCCGACGCGCATCGCCACGGCGGCCGTCGTTTCCAGTTGCATACCTACCAGAACACGCCCGCTCGTCGTGCCGTTGCACGAGCGTGGCGCAGGAGCGCCCGGGGCGCTGCTGGCCGCCGCCGGGCTGGCCTATCGTTTGACGCCGTGAACGCGGCCGCCTTCCTGCGCGAGGCGGGCATGGACCCGGCCGTCGTGGAGCGGGCGGAGCGGGTCGTCGAGTCCGGATGGCGAGGCCTGGAGGGCGTGCTGGCGCTCGGCCCCGCTCCGGGGCCGCGGCCGGTCGTCGTCGCGGCGGCGAACGAGCGAGCCCTCCGCGACCTGCTGCTCCGCGGCCTGCCGCGCGACGAGCTCGTCTGCGTCCGGGTCGCGGACGACTGGCACCTCGACGCGGTGGCCGAGCTGATCGACGGCGCGGCGGGCGATGGCGGCTTCGTCGGCGTCAAGCGAGGCACCTCGCAGCCACCGACCCCGGTCGACGCGCTGCTGGGCAGGCGCGACGCCGTGGTCGAACTCCTGCGCGACCTGACGCAGGCGGCGGGGCGCGAGCGGCACGGCCGCTTCGTCGTGGAGGGCACGACGCTGGTGGGCCGGGCGATCGCCGGCGGCCTCCCGGTCGAGACGCTGGTCCACCGCGCGGAGCTGCGGCGGGACCCGGCCGGCACGGCGGTCCTGGACGCCGCCCGCGCGGCAGGCCTCGCCTGCCGGCGCGCGTCGGACGGCCTCCTCGGCACGCTGACGGCGACGCGCCCGCTGCCGGACGTCCTCGCTGCCGTGCACCTGCGCCTGCGCGACGCGTTCGAGCTCTCGGCCGCACGGGCGCGTGTGGTGCTGGTTGCCGAGAACGTCCGGAACCCCGACAACCTGGGCATGGTGCTGCGCACCGCCGATGCCGCCGGCGTCGACGCCGTCGTGGCCGCCGGCGCGCCGACCGACCCGCTGCACCGCAACTGCGTGCGCGCAGCGCGAGGCGCGGTCGGCCGCATCCCGATCTTCCGGTGCCGTGACCTGCCGGTCTGGATCGGAGCGATGCGCGATCGGGGCTTCCGGGTGCTGGGCGCGACGGCGCACGGTGACCTCGCGCTGTTCGACGCGGACCTGGCCCCGCCGGTGGCGCTGGTCGTGGGCAACGAGGAGTCAGGCATCGCCCCCGGGACGCTCGCGGCCTGCACCGCGCGGGTGGTGATACCGATGGCGCCGGGCCAGGACTCCCTGAACGTGGGCGTGGCGGCCGGCGTGGCGCTGTTCGAGCTCGTCCGCCAGGGGGAGAGGTAGGCGTCAGCCGGGCGCGCCCGGATCGTGCCGGCGCTCGAGCTCGCCGCGGAGGGCCGTGTTCCCGGTCGCCCCGATGGCCCGGGCCCAGGCGGCGCTGGCCGCCTCGGCGTCGCCGGCGCGCTCCAGCAGGTCGGCGTGGGCCGCGTGCAGCGGCCCGTAGCCGGCCAGCGCACCCGACGCGAGGACCGGCTCCAGGACGGCGAGACCTGCCCGCGGACCGTCCGCCATTCCGACCGCCACGGCGCGGTTGATCTCGACCACCGGCGAGGGCGCCCGCCGCGCCAGCTCGCGGTACAGCAGAGCGATCTGGGCCCAGTCGGTCTCCACGAAGCTGGGCGCCTGGGCGTGGAGCGCCGCGATCGCGGCCTGCAGCTGGTACGGCCCCGGCGCCCGCATTGCCATCGCCCGGTCGAGCAGCGCGACGCCCTCGGCGATCGTCTCGCGGTCCCAGCGCTCCCGGTCCTGGTCCGCGAGCGGCACCGGCCGCCCCTCGGCGTCCAGCCGTCCGGGCGCCCGGGCCTGGTGCAGCAGCATCAGGGCGAGGAGCCCCGCCGTCTCGGCGTCCTCGGGCAGCAGCTGGCACAGCAGCCGGCCGAGCCAGATCGCTTCTGAGCACAGCTCGCCGCGGACAAGCCGCTCGCCCCCGGTGGCCGCATAGCCCTCGTTGAAGACCAGGTAGACCACGCTCTGGACGCCGCTCAGGCGGGCCGCGATCGCGGGTCGGGCGGGCACCTCGAAGCGGATGCCGGCCTCCCGGATCTTGCGCTTCGCGCGCACCAGCCGCTGGGCCATGGTGGCCTCGGGCAGCAGGAACGCGCTCGCGATCTCGCGCGTGGTCAGCCCCGCGAGGTAGCGGAGGGTCAGCGCCACCCGCACCTCCAGCGCCAGCGCCGGGTGACAGCACGTGAAGATCAGCCGGAGCCGGTCGTCCTCCACGCCCAGCGTCTCCTCCCGATCGTCGAAGTCCACCTCGACGGCGCCCGTGCCACGCAGGTCGCGCACGCGCTCGGCGAAGAGCTTGTCGCGGCGCAGCTGGTCCATCGCCTTGCGCCACGCCGTCACCGTGAGCCAGGCTCCCGGCCGGTCCGGCACGCCGTCACTCGGCCACCTGGCAGCAGCGGCCGCGAACGCATCCTGGGCGGCGTCCTCAGCGAGCTGCAGGTCGCCCAGCCGGCGGGCGAGCGTCGCCACGACCTGGCTCCACTCCTCCCGGAACGCGCGCTCGACGGCCGGCGAGGTCACTCGAGCGCCGCGTGCCAGGCCGCGCCGCGGATCACCGGCCGCACCTCCACCGTGCCGAACCGGATGAGCGGCATCCGCGCCGCCCAGTCCAGGGCCGTGTCCAGGTCCGGGACGTCCACCAGGTAGAAGCCGAGCAGGTGCTCCTTGGTCTCGATGAAGGGCCCGTCGGTCAGGAGCCGTTCGCCGCCGCGGAGCCGGACGGTGGTCGCCGTCTCGGTCTCCTGGAGCTGCTCGGCGGCCACCAGGGCGCCCGAGTCCTTCATGGCGCGCGTGTACGAGGTCCAGTCCTCGAAGACCCCGTCATCGCCGCCGCCGTGGTAAGGGGCGCGCGCCTCGGGCGCCGAGTAGATCAGCAGTGCGTAGTGCATGACATCCTCCGTTGTTCGAGAGGTCCGTTCACCTCTCCGACGGATGGGATCCGTCCGAATCGACAGCGCTGTGCGGATTCCAGCGCGCCTGGTACTCATCCCACGTGGGCGGAGGCCCCGGCAGCGGAGCGGCTGTCGGCAGGTGGAGGGCGTCCAGGAGCAGCGCCAGGTAGCGCCGGCGCAGCTGCACCGTCCGTTCCGGGTCGGCGGTGCGGATGGCCGCGAGCTGCTCCAGCACGTAGCCCACGTCCTCGACCTCGACGTCCGGCCGCAGCGCGCCGGCGGCCCTCGTCCGCGCCACGAGGCGGACGTTCAGGTCCTCGGCCCGGGCCGCCTCGCGGTACAGCTCCTGGTCGGGCGTGAAGGTGCCGGCCAGGCGGAGCGTCAGGGAGTGGGTGTCCGCCTCGACCACGCGGCCCATGAACGTGGTGAACGCGGTCCAGGGGTCGCCGTCGTCGGCGACCGCGGCCTCGACCGCCGCGATGTAGCGGTGGAGGCCGTCCAGGCACAGGTGCCGGAGCAGGTCCTCCTTGCTGGCGTAGCGGCGATACAGCGCGCTGATGCCGACGCCTGCGCGCTCGGCCACCGCCGAGATGGGCGCCTCGGGGTCGGCGACGAAGACCGAGCGCGCTGCCTCGAGGATCAGCCGGTCGTTGCGCGCGGCCTGGGCGCGGCGTCCGCTCAGCGGCGTGCTCCTCTCCATGACGGAAGCATAACGCCAGAACGAAGCGTTCCGTTCTGATCTTCGAGCGCGAACGCGGGGCCCCGAACGACCGGTAGACTGAGGCATCTTGGAGGCTCGAGCCGGACGGGTCAGCAGCCCTCTCGCCGCCTGGCGGACGGTGCTCTCCACGTGCAACGCCCCGACGGGGGCACACGACTTCGTCACCCGCTGGCTGGTGCTGACGCGCGCGTGCGTGCAGCCGATGACGCTCACCTCGGCCGCGATCGCAGGACTGCTCGCGGTCAGGGCACCCGGCTTCGACCTCGCGCTGTTCCTCCTCGCGGCGGCGGGCCTCGTCGTGGCGCACGGCGCCAACAACCTGATCAACGACATCTTCGACGAGCGCCTGGGCACGGACACCGCCAGCTATCCGCGCGCGCTGTACGCGCCCCATCCGGTGGTCTCGGGGATGACGACGCGCGTCACGATGATCCGCGCCGCACTGCTGCTGAACACGCTCGACCTGGCCATCCTGGTCCTGCTGGTCGTGTTCCGGGGCTGGCCCGTGGCCGCATTCGCCCTGGCAGGGCTGGTCGTGAGCGTCGGGTATACGGCGCCCGTCCTTCGGTTCAAGAAGCGCGGCCTCGGCGAACCGGCCGTCCTGGTCGTCTGGGGCCCGCTGATGGTCGGCGGCACGTACTACGCGGCGACCGGCCACCTGACCTGGCAGGTGCTCGCGGCCAGCGTCCCCTACGCGCTGCTCAGCACCACCGTCCTGCTCGGGAAGCACCTCGACAAGATCGGGTGGGACCGGCCCCTCGGCATCGGCACCCTGCCGGTGCTGCTCGGAGAGCGCGTCGCCCGCGACCTCACGCTGGGCCTCATGGTGGCCTTCTACGTGGCCATCGTGGCGCTGGTCGTCGCCGGCGCGCTGCCAATCCCGGCGCTGCTGGCGCTCCTGGCCCTGCCGCGGCTCCGGCAGGCCTGGCCGTACCTCAGCCGGCCGCGGCCCGAGCGTCCGCCGCCGGACTTCCCGGTCTGGCCGCTGTGGTACGCCGCCGCCGCGTTCGTCCACACCCGCCGCGCCGGCGCGCTGCTGGTGGCCGGCCTGCTAGTGGGCGCCGTCCTGGGCTTCACCCACCTGGTGTGGAGCCCGCTGGCACCGCAGTGAGCCGGCGCTGGGCGCCGTTCCTGGTGGCGCTGGGCGCGAGCGCTGCGCTCGCGCTCGCGGTCGGGGTTGCGACCACCAGGCTCGTCGCCCGTGCAGAGGTGGCGCCGCACCTGCGCACCGTGCCGCCGGGTACGCTCTCGGCGGCCGGGATCAGCGTGGCCGCGGCCAGCCAGCCACCCTACTGCGACGTGGAGCGGAGCGCGGCGCAGCGCGGCTGGACGTCCGCCGGCGCGGCGGGCTGCGCGATCGGCCAGCCGGACGCCGAGGCCGCGCTGCTCCCCGTCTTCCAGGGACACGTGACGGAGGCGGTGCTGGCGCGGGTCACGGGTCCGGCGACCAGCGACATCGGCCACGACCGGCTGGTGTGGATGCTGGTCGTGCGGTCGAGCCTGCTCGTGCTGCCGACGAACGCCTGCGGGCCGCCGCGCGCGTCGGGGCCGGCCTGCGCGGCGGGTCGGATGGGGCCGGTCTCGAGCCAGGCGGTGGTGCTGGTTGACGCGACGAACGGCCAGGTGCTCACGACGGTGCCGGTGGCCGCACAGGCGCCGGCCTCGCCGTCGCCGTCCTCCTCGTCCGGCTGAATCACGCCCCGCCCCTGGGTCAAGATGGGGACATGGAACGTGTGCTTGGAGTTGGCGGATACTTCATGCGGGCCGCGGACCCGGTGGCCCTCGGCGCCTGGTATCGCGATTGCCTGGGCCTGGACGCCGATGAGAACGGCCTGTGGCGTCCGGAAGCCGGCGTGACCGTGTTCGCGACTTTCGAGTCGGAGACCGACTACTTCGGCTCCCGCGCCCAGCAGACCATGCTCAACTTTCGTGTCCGCGACCTGGATGCGATGCTCGCGCAGTTGCGCTCCAGGGGAGCGGACGTAGCCCAGGAAACACAGGAAGCGGAGGGTATCGGTCGATTCGGCTGGGTCACCGATCCCGAGGGCAATCGGGTCGAGCTGTGGCAGCCCAGCTGACAGTGCTGGCGCGGTTGCTGCGCCTGAGAGTCCCCTCACCAGGTGGATGACGACTCCTAGGCGCAGCAACGCCCGGTTCCGGACTGTCGGTGGCTCACCTGCGCGCCTCGCCAGTGCGATCGGCTGGACGGCGGCACGGCGCTACGTCCAGGCCGGCTTCACGTCCGCTGGCAGCGGCACGGCGAACGCGTTCAGGGTGAAGCTGACGAGCGTGTAGTACCCGCAGAGCGAGACCAGCTCGACCACGCCCTGGTTGCCGAGCAGCTCGACCGCACCGGCGTAGGTCCCATCGTCGACCCGTCCACCCACCACGAGCTGGCGGGCGAACTCGTACACGAGCGCCTCGTCGTGAGCCGCGAACGCAGGCGTCTCGCCGCGTCCGACGGCATCGACGATCTCGTTCGCGACGCCGTGCTCCCGCGCCATACGCGCGTGCGCCCACCACTCGAACTCGGCCTTCCAGTGCGCGGCGACCACGATGATGGCGAGTTCCAGCAGCCGGCGTTCGATCGAGGTCTCGAACCGCAGGGTGGCCCCCAGGCCGCTCAGCCTCCTGCCGACCACCGGTGCGTGGACCCAGGCGTTGAAAGGCCCGACCAGGCCGCCGTCCTCGTTGACGACGGCGCGACCGCGGCTGCTCTCCAGACCGTCCCACACGGCCTGGCCGGCTTCGTCGAGATCGTCGCGGCGGAGGGAGGGAAGGCGGCTCATGGGCTCAGGGTAGCGGTCAGGTCGCGCAGACCCGCGCGGATGTCGTCACGAAGCTCGAGGCCGAAGGATCGGCGATCAGCCCTGTGGGCGGGCGAGTCGCCCCAGCTCCTCGCGGTAGCGCGGCTCCACGCCGTCGAGGTCGACCAGCGTGGTCAGGACCCCGATCCGCTCCAGGTCCTCGTCGTCCAGCGCCACGCCCGCCAGCGACACCGCCGCGTACAGCTCGAGCGCCCGCCGGCAGCTCAGGAACGCCCGCGCGCTGTCACCTCGGGCCCGGTGGACCAGGCCCTCCTGGCCCAGGAGGGTCGCGTAGAGGCGCAGCCGGTCCAGCTGGTTGCGGCCCACGAAGTCGACGGCGCTGTCCGGCTCCATACGCTCGACCAGCGGGCGAATCGAGCCCAGGATCCGGTCCGCGGCGTCACCGAACACCTGGAGAGCCTCGTCGTGGTGCCCCTCGCGGCCGAGGCGCAGCATCCGGCTGAGCGCCTGGGCGCACTCCTGGATGAGGCGGTCGATGTAGTCGCGCTGGATCACCGGCGCTAGGCCGGCGCCCGCCGCTGCGACCGGCGGCGCCACAGCACCCGGCCGGCGATGATCCCGCCGGCGAGCATGACAGGCACCAGGAGCGGCGCGAGCAGCGCGGTCAGCGAGAGCACGGCGGAGCTCACGTCCTCGAACAGCGAGACGACCGGACCCATGAGCACCACGTTGGCCACGGGTCTCACGACGGCGCGCGTGACGTGCACCGCGCCTGCCGTCCCCGCGCCGGCGAGCAGGCTGAGGACGACCGTCAGCCCCGGGTCCACTTCCCGGACCGCGCCGGTCTGCGACGCGAAGACGATCGCGCCGGAGGCGGCGGCCAGCGGCGCCATGACGAAGTGCCCGACGGAGTCGAGCGCGGGCACCTTGTCCGCAGCGAACTCCACCACCGCCAGGAGCAGGATGCCGTAGAAGGCGACGTCGGACTGCAGCGCGTCGAAGGGCGGGCCCAGGTGGATCAGGCCGGCGCGGGCGAGCAGGCTGACGATCAGCAGCGGGAGGCTGGCGTTCAGCCCGCTCGCACCGGCGAGCCCGAACGCCGCCGGCAGGGCCAGGAGTCTCGGGTCCACGACCCCGATGCTAGAACAGCGGGAGGCCGCAGACCGCCCTGCCGATGAAGTCGTAGAGCGCGTCCGTCGTGGGCGCCATCACGGTCGCGGCCCGGGCGTCGCGGAAGTTGCGCTCGACCCCGACCTCCCGGCGGAACGCGGCGCCGCCGCAGACCCGCATCGCCAGGTCGGTGACGGCGACCGCCGCCTCGCTGGCCGCCGGTTTGACCTCGAGCACCCGCAGCATCGCGTCCTGGCGGCTGGCCTCGACGGCGGCGAGCGTGTCCAGCAGCAGCCCGCGCGCCTGGTCGGCGAGGAGCCGCATGCGCGCGATGTGATGGCGGTTGACGGGCTGGTCGGCCAGGCTCTGGTCCAGGTGCTCGAAGCGGGCGGCCGTCGCGTGGCGGGCCGTCTTCTCGATCGCCGACTCGGCGATGCCCAGCGAGAAGGCGGCGCTCAGGACCTGGAACCACGGCAGGACGACGCCCATCATCAGCTCGAAGCCGCCGCCGTCCGGTCCCAGGCGCGCGTCGGCCGGAACCCTGACCGAGGCCGCCGTGATCGGCCGAGAGGCGTTGCCGCGCAGCCCCAGCCCGTCGAACGAGCCCGCCACGTCGAGACCGGCCGCTCCCGCAGGGACCAGCCACAAGGTGCTGGCGCCGCCGGCGGCCAGGGGGCGGCTGGACCACACGTAGGAGTCGGCCTCGCCGGCCGACGTGACCCAGCTCTTCCTGGCGTCGAGGGTGACGTGGCCGTTGGCGGCCGCCGCCGTGCTGAGCGGCGCCCAGAACTGCGAGCGCGAGCCGACTTCGGAGAACGCGAGGGTGGTCAGGTGCCGGCCCGACGCGATCTCTCGCCGAACCCGCTCCGGGCCGTGCGCCTCCAGGACGGCGGTCGCGCAGTAGTGCATCACCGTGACCATCGCCGTCGAGCCGCAGGCGCCGGCCAGGCGCTCGACGACCGCCGCGGCCTCACGCATACCGGCGCCGCGCCCGCCCACGTCGGCCGCGCTGACCAGCCCCAGGACGCCTGCCTCGCCGAGCGACCGCACCGCCTGGCGCGGGAACGCGCCCGACGAGTCGACCTCGGCCGCGGCCGACTCGACGGCGGGCATGACCGTCTCGAGTGCCTCGAGGTGCTGCGTCATCGGTCGCCTCCTCCCAGGTAGCCCTGCCCTCGCATGGCCGCGGTCAGCTCGCCGTATCCGGACTTGTCGCCGGGCAGCCAGCGCTTGACCCCCTCCAGGTCCATGGCGTGGCGCAGTGCCGGGTCATCGTAGTCCATGCCGAGCAGGAGCTCCAGCCAGCGGTCGGCGAGGCCGCGATCCAGGTCCGGCCGTGCGGTGAAGCAGCAGTGCGAATACGGAGGGCTCGTCCAGACCACGGAGAGGTCCGCCGTGTCGTCCGCGTCGCGTGTCCGCAGGTGCGCCCACGTCGGGCCGCCGAGCGCTCCGGCCACCGCATCGCCGCGCGCCACGGCCTCCACGACGCGCCGCTCCGAGTCGCCGGTGTCGCCGTGCTTGCCGAGGTCCGTGTCGAACCGGAGCAGGCGCGCATCGTCGATGGGGGCGCCCTCGGCCCGCAGGAAGTGCAGCGGCAGGATCGCGGCGTGGCCCGAGTCGCGGCTGCCGAGCGCGAGCGTGCCCTCCCCGAGGTCCGAGGGGACACGGACGCCGTCGCGAGCCACGAGCACCGTCTCGTACCCGGCGTCCACGTCGCGCATACCGAGCACCAGCGCCCGCCCGCCCAGCAGCGCCTCGGCGCGCACGTAGGCGGTGTTGGTGTTCCAGGCGAGGTCCACGTGGCCCCCCACCAGCGCGTCCACGAGCCGCTCGTAGTTGGAGTAGAGGACGTAGTCGACGTCGAGCCCGCGCTCCACGAAGTAGGGCCGGAAGCCCTCCCACACGGTGACCACCCGCGGGTGGTAGGCGACGGCGCCGACGAGCAGCGAACTTGGCATGCGGAGAAGGTAGCGGCAGACTGCTACTCCCCCGCGACTGCCAGCGTGGGCGCCTCGCCGCTCGCCCGGTAGTTCCGAAGCTCGGGCAGTGCGGCCGCGAGCAGCACGATGCCGGCGACGCACGCGACGCCGCCGGACACGACCGAGAACAGCGGGCTCACCAGCGCCGCCACCAGGCCGGCCTCCAGGTCGCCCAGCCGCGGGCCGGTGGTCACGACCATCATGTGGAACGCGCTCATCCGGCCGCGCATCGCGTCCGGCACGGTGAGCTGCAGGATCGTGCCCCGGAAGATCGCGCTCACCAGGTCGCCGGCGCCCGCCAGCGCCAGCAGCGGCAGCCCGAGCCACACCGCGCGGCCGGCCATACCGAACCCGGCGATGGCGCCGCCCCACACGGCGATCGCGATGACGACCGCCATCCCCTGCCGGCGCACCCGCCGGATCCACCCGGAGACCAGCGACCCCACCAGCGCCCCGGTCGCCGGGGCGGCGTACAGCAGGCCAAGGCCGGTCGCGCCGATTCCCAGGACGCTCAGCGCGAGCGCCGGGAAGAGCGCGGACGGCATCCCGAAGATCATCGCGACCAGGTCGGCGGCGAAGAGGCTCGCCACCAGGCGGTTCCGCCGCACGTACGTGATCGCCTGGGCCGGCGCCCGCCAGCCGCGCGCCACGGCCTCGGGCTCGGCCGGCGGCTGCGGGGGCAGCGTCCAGATCATGAGGGCGGCGGGCAGGAACAGGACCGCGTCGATCGCATACGCCCAGCTCACGCCGGCCGACGCGATCAGCACGCCGGCCAGCGCCGGGCCGACGATCGAGGCGGCCTGGAAGAGCACCTGGGTCAGGGACATCGCGGAGGGGAGCAGGTGCCGCGGCACCAGCCGGGGCACCGTGGCCGTCCTGGCCGCCTGGTCGAGCGTCGAGGCCGCGGACGTGACGACGACCACCGCGTAGACGACGGCGACCGGCGCCCGGTACCCGATCGCTCCCAGGGTCAGCGCGAGCGACCCGCCGGCGACGACCGTCTTGCCGGCGAGCTGCAGCCGCCGCCGGTCCGTGCGGTCGGCCAGCGCGCCGCCGTAGAGCCCGGCCGCCACGATCGGCACCGCCTGGAAAATGCCGAGCAGGCCCACCGCAAGGGAGGAGTGCGTGAGGACGTAGACCTGGAATGGCACGGCCACGATCACGAACTGGCGGCCTGCGGTCGTGGCGAGCTGGGAGAGCCACAGGGTGCGGAAGGCTCGGGACGCGCGCAGCGGGCTCAGGTCGAGGAAGAGACCGGCGACACTCACCGAGCGCCAATTGTCGCCCACCGCCGTGCGACCATGTGCTCCATCGCTGCAGGCACCCCGGTGTGGTTCGACCAGCTGGACGGGCGCGAGCGCTCTGCCCTCCGGCCCGGCGCCCCCCCGACCCTCGACCCCCGCCCCGACGTGCTGGTCGTGGGGGGCGGGGTGCAGGGCCTGGCCACGGCGATGGCGTGCCGGGAGCTGGGCCTCGGCCGGGTGCAGCTGATCGAGCGCGACCGCCTCGCGGCCGGGCCGTCCGGCTCGGCGGCCGGCGCGCTCTGCCCGGACGCGCACCTGGACGTGGAGGGGCACGCGTTCGTGGAGTTCGCGCGGGCGAGCCTGGCCCGCTACGCGGCGCTGGCTGACGAGGCGGGCCCGGAGCTGCGGTTGCGCTGGCTGGACTGGCTCGTGGCCGGCGCCGGGAAGGACTCGGCGGTCGCCCGGCTGCCGGGCGTGCAGCGCGTGGACGCGGACGAAGTGCGCAGGCTGGTCCCGGGCCTGGGCATCGAGACGCCCGGCCTCCTGCTGCCGCGGGGCCAGGCGCACGTCAACCCGCAGCGCCTGGCCGCCGTGCTGGCCGGGCGCGGCGGCGAGGTGGCCACCGGCGTCGAGTACCTCGGGCTCGGCGTCACCGGCGGCCGTGCGGAGACCGTCCACACGTCGCTCGGCGACATCCACCCGGGCGCGGTCGTGCTCGCGACCGGCGTCGCCCCGACCGGGCTGCTGCCGATCGCGCAGCTGCGCGTCAAGGGCCACCTGGCCGCCACCCGGCCCTCCGCGATCTCCCTGCCGGTGGCGCTGGCCGCGCCCGGCGCGACGGTGACGCCGCTCGAGGACGGCCGCCTGCTGGTGGGCGGGGACCGGACACCGGACGACGGCTCGGCGGACGTCGACCCGGCCGCGATCGGCGCGTTCCACGCCGAGCTGGGACGGCTCCTCCCCGGCGCGGCGGGCCGGGGATTCTCCCACGCCTGGAGCTGCGCGCGCCCGGCAACGGCGGACCGCCTCCCGGTCGTCGACCGCGCGCCGGGGCTGGACAACGTGTGGGTCACCGCGGGGCACTACACCACGGGCGTGCTGCTGGCGGCCGCCACCGGCCACGCCCTCGCGAGCTGGATCGCTACCGGCGTGGCGCCGGCGCAGGCGGCCCAGTTCCGGCTGCCGCGACCCTGACCGGCGCTCTCACCCGGCTCTCATCCGCGCCTCACCGGCCGCTCACGGGACCAACCGAGCATGGCCGCCGAGGCGCCCGAACCGGCGCCATCTCGAATATCGGAGGCCGTCAGATGCTTCGTCCACTCGCCACCGCCGGCGCCGCCGTCGCCCTTCTCGCCCTCGCCGCCTGCGGGCACCACGCGGCCGCGGCCCAGCCGCCCCCGCAGGACAGCTCCACGCTGGGCGCGTACCTCATGGATGCCGCGCCGCCGAGCCCGGCCCCGACCGGTCAGACCGGCCAGCTCGGGCAGGCCGGCCAGATCGGACAGGCCCCACAGGCTCCCCAGGCCCCGGGCCAGCTGCCTGCCAGCGCCTGCGGGCAGGCGCAGGACGCGTACAGGGTGCTGGTCTTCCTGGTCTCCTCCGACACCGGCACGTCCGTCCAGACCATCGTCGCCGACCTCAGGGCCGGCCAGACGCTGCAGGAGGTCGCCGGCAGCAAGGCGTCCCTGGTCCAGCAGCAGGCGATGCGCCTGGTGGATGCCTGGCTGCAGTTCGCCGAGGCCAACGGCAGCCTGACGCCCGACCAGGCGACGTGGTACCGCACGATCGCGCTCGGCGTGATCGGCGGCCTCTTGACGGCCAACGTCGCCAACTGCATCCCACCGGGAGCCTGACGCGGGTCAGCCGGCGAGCTCTCGGGACCGTTCCGCCCGCGGGCGCTCCGGCGCCCCAACGGCGACCACGACCGCGGCGGCCCCGCCCACGGCGGCGGCCGCCGCGCCGAACCAGACGATCGCCGCCGGCGCGGCGAGCACGAGGACGACGCCCAGCACCACGCTCAGCGCGCCAAGGACGAGCGCGCCGGGACCGCCGCCCAGGAGCCCCCTGAGCAGCGAGACCAGGCCGGCGGCGATGCCCAACCAGCCCACGGTCGGTGCCAGCAGCGCCGGGACCAGCAGGGTCGACCACAGCGGCTCCCGGAGCACCGCGACCCCGGCGGCGACGCCGGCGGCCGCGCCGGCGAGCCGCCAGGGCCAGCGCCGGCCCTCGACCGCCAGGTCGGCCAGCTCGAGCACGCCGCCGAGCAGCCAGAACACCCCGAGCAGCGCCAGCAGGGTCAGCAGGTTGTCGACGCCCACCTGCGCCAGCTGGACGAGCGCCACCGACAGCGAGGCGACACCGAGCGTGAGGACCAGCCACGACGGAACGGGCGGGGCCAGCCGGGCCCCGGCCAGGAAGCCCACGACCGCGCTCAGGACGGCGTGGGCGCGACGGGGCTGGTCGGCGTGGGGGTCGCCTGCGTCGGGGTGGGCGTCGGCGGCTGCGTCGGCGTCGGCGTGGGCGTCCTCGCGGGCGTCGGCGTCGGGGTGGGCGTCGGCGTCGGGGTGGGCGTCGCGGACGGCGACGGGCTCGGCGGCCGCTCGGTGACCGTCACGCGGGCGCTGGCCGGGCACTGCTGCTGCCAGCACAGGCTCACGACGTGGTCGCCCGCCGTCGTGTCGGCCGGGATCGTCACGTCCTGGTGGACGTTGCCGTACTGGTCCGCCTGGAACGCGCCGATGCTGCGCGGGGTGCTGGCCAGCCCGACGGTGCCCACCTGGTTCGCCGGCAGGTGCGATCCGCTCACCGTGACCATGCCTCCGGCCTGCACCGCGGCGCTGGACAGGCTGACGCTGGGCGTGGTCGGCTGGTTCGCCCGCCAGATCAGGAAGCCGGCCAGGGCGGCGAGCACCACGACCGCCGCGCCGATCGCCCACGGCCACCAGCGCCGCGCCGGCCTGGCCTCCTCGGCTTCGGGCGCGCCCCGGGCGACCGCCTCGCGCAGCGCCTCCACCAGCTGGGTGCCGGTCTGCCAGCGGACGTCCGGGTCCTTGGCCAGTCCCCGCAGCAGGACGCGGTCGACCTCCGGCCCCAGGTGCGGGCTCAGCGCGGAGGGCCACGGCGGGGCGGCGTTCATCTGTGACCGAACGATGTCGGCGGGCTGGCCGGTGAACGGCGTCCGCCCCGTGAGGAGATGGAAGGCGAGGGTGGCCAGCGCGTAGCGGTCGCTGGCGGCCGTGGCCGCGGCCCCGCCGGCCTGCTCGGGCGCCAGGTACGCCGCGCGCTCGGCGGTGAGGTCCGGTGGCAGCGCGCCCTGCGGGCGGCGCAGCGACTCGAGGCCGGCGTCCGCCACCAGCGGCCGGCCGTCCGCAGCCAGCAGGACGCGGTCCGGGCGGAGCGAGCCGTGCACGACGGCATTGCGGTGCGCGTGGTCCAGGCCGGCGGCGACGCCGTCCAGGATGGCGAGCGCGCCCTCCGTCGCCAGCTGGCCGCTCCACATCCGCTGGGGCAGCGTGCCGCCGGTCGCCGGCTCCCCGGCCACGAAGGGCGTGCCGTCGTGCTCACCGGAGTCGAGGACGCTGGCCAGGTTGGGATGGCGGAGTGCGATGAGGCGGGGAACGAGCTGCGCGAAGGCCGGCCGGGCTTCGTCCGTGAGCTGCGCCAGCACCTGGATCGTGACCGTGCCCAGCGTCGCGTCGTGGGCCCGGTGGATGGGACCGAGGGTGCCCGCGCCGACGTACTCCTGGACCTCGTAGCGTCCGAGGCGCGTTCCGGGGAGGATGGCAGCCATATGTGGCGGAGTATCGTTCGAGCCGCGAGCTGGACGTCCGTTCCGAGTTCGCGATCACTCGAACGGGTGACCGGCGCGTCGCCGAAAGGGGCGATGGCGCGGGCAGGGCTGGACAGTAGAGTCCTTACGATGGCCCGAGGGCTCGAGGACGCCCCGCTCATCCGCGTGGTGATCGCGGGTCCGCGGCCGGACGTTCGCCGGGCGCTTCAGATCCGCATGGCGCTCGAGTCCGACATCACCGTTGTCGGCTCCACCTCGTCCGTGCAGGCGGCGCTGCCGGTGCTCCGCGGGCTCCGACCCGACGTGCTGCTGGTCGACGTCGACCGGGAGGCGGACACCTTCGCTGAGCCGCTCGCCAGAGCGAGGGCCATGGCCCCCGGGCTCCGCGTGGTGCTGCTCACCCACCATCGGGCCGCGTGGCCCGCCTCGCGCCTCACCATCGCGGGCGGCGATGCGGTCGTCGGCAAGGACCCCGGCGCCGGGCCGCTCCTGGCCTCGATCCGGCGCCTGGCCGACCACAGACCGAAGGGTTTCGTCTAACTTCTGGGCCCTCCGGCACGTCACCGGAACGTGCCATGCCGCTAGCCTGTAAGGCTGACCGGGAGTGGCCAGGTGAGGATACGCGTGCTGATCGTCGACGACCACGCGGTCGTGCGGCAGGGCCTGCGTATCTTTCTGGACACCGAGGGGGAGTTCGAGGTGGTCGGCGAGGCGCCGGATGGGGAGGAGGCGGTCCGCCTGGCCAAGGCGCTGCGCCCCGACATCGTGCTCATGGACCTGCTCATGCCGGGGATGGGCGGCATCGAGGCGACCCGGCTGATCCGCTCCGAGCTCGTCGACGTCGAGGTGGTGGCGCTCACCAGCGTCCTGGACGACGAGTCGGTCGTCTCAGCGGTCCGGGCCGGCGCGATCGGCTACCTGCTCAAGAGCGCCGACGCCGGCCACCTGCGGCGCTCTCTCCGGGCGGCGGCGGCCGGGCAGGTCCAGCTCGACCCCGCCGCGGCGGCCCGACTGGTGCACGAGGTCCGGGCGCCTCCCGCTGTCGAGACGCTGACCGACCGCGAGAGCGAGGTGATGCGGCTGCTGGCCCGCGGACTCGCCAACAAGGAGATCGGCCGGGACCTGCGCATCTCCGAAGACACGGTGAAGACGCACGTGAGTCGGATCCTCGCCAAGCTGGGAGCGCACAGCCGGACGCAGGCGGTGCTGCACGCGATGCGAATGGGTCTGGTGGACGTGAATGCGGACGCCAGGTGACCGCCGCGGCGTCCTGGACCGGGATCGCCAGGCGGGCCGCGAACTCACCGTACTGAGGGCGGCGCTGGCGGCGGGCGGAGAGACGGGGCGGATGATGCGGACCATGGACTGGTCGGCGACGCCGCTCGGTCCGATGGAGCACTGGCCGCCCATGCTCAGCGCCATGGTCGCGACGTGCGTACTGTCGCCGTTCCCGATGGACCTGGCCTGGGGCCCCGACCTGATCTACATCTACAACGACGCCGCCGGGACGATGCTCGGACAGAAGCACCCCGATGCGCTCGGCCGGCCGAAGCGCGAGGCGCTGCCCGAGCTCTGGGACCTCATCGCGCCGGTGCACCGTGAGGTGATGGAGCGCGGGCAGGCGACATGGCGCGAGAACGCTGGCTACCTGCTGGACCGCCGCGGCTTCCTGGAAGAGTGCTACATCACGTTCTCGCACAGCCCGATCGTGGACGCCGGCGGGGTGGCCGGCGTGCTCACCGTGAGCAGCGAGACGACGCGGTCGGTGGTGGCCGAGCGCCGCCTCCGCACCCTGAGCGCGCTGGGCGAGCGCGCCGGTGCGCGCCGGACGGTCGAGCACGCCTGCGCCGCCGCGCTCGCCACGCTGGCCGAGAACCCGTTCGACGTCCCGTTCGCGCTCGTCTACCTGGTTGACCCCGAGGCCCGGCGCGCGCGACTGGCCGGCAGCACCGGCCTGACGCCGAGCCGGACGCTGGTCCCAGAGGCGGTGGGCCTCCGCACGCGGCGCGGCCGGTGGCCGATCGGACGGGCGATCACGCAGGTGCGGTCTCTGGTCGAGCCGGTGGACGCGGAGGTTCTGCGAGACGCCGGCGACTGGGCGCACGGCCTGCCGCCCGCGGCGGCGCTGGTGGTGCCGCTCCGCGACTCGTCGACCGGCGAGGCGGCCGGCGCGGCGGTCCTCGGCGTCAACCCGGCGCTGGAGCTGGACGCTGCGCAGCGCGGGTTCCTGGAGCTGGTCGGCCGGCAGATCTCGCTCGTGATCGCCGATGCCCGGGCGCACGAGACCGAGCGCGCCCGCTCCGACGTCCTGGCCGACCTGAACCGGGCCAAGACCGAGTTCCTGAGCAACGTCAGCCACGAGCTGCGCACGCCCCTCACGCTCATCCTGGGGCCGCTCGGCGACGTCCTGGTCGACCAGGACGCCGGTCCGGCCGTCCAGCGCCGACGGGTGGAGCTTGCGCTGCGCAGCACCCGCCGCCTCTCGCGGCTCGTGGACCGCCTGCTGGACTTCTCGCGCATCGAGGAGGGCCGCATCGAAGCCTCGTTCACCCCGGTCGACCTGAGCTCCCTGACCGCCGAGGTGGCGCGCGCGTTCGGGCCGGCGCTCGAGTCCGCCGGGCTGCGGCTGGTGGTCGACTGCCGGCCGCTCGGCGAGCCCGCGTACGTCGACCGCGAGCTGTGGGAGAAGGTCGTCCTGAACCTGGTCGCGAACGCGTTCAAGTTCACCGAACGGGGCGAGATCCGCGTGTCCTGCCGGCGGCTCGGGCGGGCGGCCGAGGTGACGGTGTCGGACACCGGGGTCGGCGTGCCCGCGGCCGAGGTCCCGCACCTGTTCGACCGGTTTCACCGCGTGCACAGCGGCTGGTCGCGCTCCAGCGAGGGCGTGGGCATCGGCCTGGCGCTGGTGCGCGAGACGGTCGAGCTGCACGGTGGGTCGGTGACGGTCCGCAGCCGTGAGGGCCGGGGCACGTCGTTCACGGTGACCCTGCCGCTGGGCGGGCGGCCGGCGCCATCGGCGGCGCCGTCGTCGCCTCCGGCGTCCGGTGGGGAGGAGGCGCCGCGCGCCGTCGCCGAGGTCGAGCGCTGGGTCGCGCCATCGGACGGCGAGGCGCCGTCCGGCGTACCGGCGGGCCCGATCGTGCTGGTGGTCGAGGACGACCCCGACATGCGCCGCTACATCCTCGACCTGCTCCGGCCCCACTGGAGCGTGGAGGGGTGCGCGGATGGCCGCCAGGCGCTCGCGGCCGTGCAGGAACGCCTCCCGGACCTCGTACTCGCGGACGTGATGCTGCCCTCGATGGACGGGTTCGAGCTGCTGCGGCGGCTGCGCGCGAGTCCCCGGACCGCGCGCGTGCCGGTCATCCTGCTCTCGGCGCGGGCCGGTGGCGAGGCGACGCTGGAGGGCCTGGCGGCCGGGGCCGACGACTACCTGGTCAAGCCGTTCTCCCCGCCGGAGCTGCTGGCCCGCTTACGCACGCACCTGGAGCTGTCCAGGGTCCGCGAAGCCCGCGCGCGCGACGCCGAGCGCCAGCGCGTGGCCCGGGACCTGCACGACTCGGTGCTGCAGACGCTGTACGGGATCGCGCTGGGCGCCGAGAGCATCCGCAGCCTGGTCCCACGGGAGTCGGAGCGGGTGCCGCCGGTGGCGGAGTACGTGGTGCACCTCGCACGCAGCGCGCTGGAAGAGATGCGGGCGCTGATCCTGGAGCTCAGGCCGGAGGCGCTGGAGCAGGACGGACTGGTCGCCGCCCTGCGCAGGCTGGTCGCCCCGATGACCACGCGGCACGGGCTGCGCGTGGCGCTGGAGCTGGGCGCCGAGCCGGCCGCGTCGCTGGAGGTGAAGGAGGCGCTGTTCCGCATCGCACAGGAGGCGCTCCACAACGTGGCCCGCCACGCCCGGGCCAGCCAGGTGCGGGTGCTGCTGGCCGCGCAGGACGACGTGCTGGTGCTGCAGGTGAAGGACGACGGCGTGGGCTTCGACGTGGAGGCGCAGTTCGCCGGACACCTCGGCCAGAAGACGATGCGGGAGCGGGCCGCGCTGGTGGGGGGGACGCTGGAGGTCACCAGCGTCCCGGGTGAGGGGACGGGGGTGCTGGCGAGGGTGACGGTCCGCCGCTGAGGGCCGCGCGTCCGCATCCGCTAAACTTGCGTCCCGGCGCGACCGGGGTCGGCCAGCGTGCCGAGGTAGCTCAGCCTGGTAGAGCACTTGACTGAAAATCAAGGTGTCCCCAGTTCAAATCTGGGCCTCGGCACCAACCTCGTGCTGCGCGGCTGGGCACGCTCTTCCTGGGCGCCGGTGTTCGCGCGTTGGCACGACGGCGTGGGCGTGGCAGAATGCTCCGGCAATGTGGCCGCCCGACGGGCAGCGGCGGCGCGGTTGGGGGATGGTGTCGGCAACCCTGGCCAAACCCCTGGTCCAGTTCGCCCTGGCCGGCGTGGTCGCCCTGCTGGTCCTCTCGACGATCCTGACGGCGATCCTGAGCCAGACCGGCACGTCGGAGGCGATCAGCAACGCGCGGCAGTCGACCCGCCTCGTCGCCCATGGTGTCATCGCGCCCAACCTGACGGACGCGCTGCTGGACGGCGACCAGGCCGCGCAGGCGGAGTTCGACCGCATCATCCGCCAGCGCGTGATCGACAGCTGGGTGGTCCGCGTCAAGCTCTGGACCAGCCGCGGGGAGGTCGTGTACTCCGACGAGCCGCGCCTGATCGGCCGCTCGTTCGCGCTCGAGCAGGACCAGATCACCGCCCTGTCGACGGGGCGGGTCGTGGCGAACGTCTCCGACCTGAGCCGGCCGGAGAACCAGTACGAGGCGAATCAACGCGGCCGCCAGCTCCTCGAGGTCTACCTGAAGCTCCTGTCTCCGAGCGGGACGACCGTGCTGTACGAGAACTACATCCGATTCGACCTCGTCCAGGCGACCGGCCAGCGGATCATGCTCAGCTTCCTGCCGGCGGTTGCCGGCACGCTCATCCTGATGCAGCTCGTCCAGCTGAGTCTGGCGTGGTCCCTCGCAAGGAGGGTCCGCGAAGCCCAGCGCGACCGGGAACGGCTGCTCATGAGAGCGGTCGACGCGGCGGAGACGGAGCGGCGCCGGATCGCGAGGGACCTCCACGACGGCACCGTCCAGGACCTGACCGCCGTGTCCCTCGCTCTGGAGGTGGCGTCCAGGCAGCTGCGGCGGGACGGGCAGGGCGAGGCCGCCCGGACGCTCGACCAGGCGTCAGCCGAGACCCGGACGAGCGTTCGCCAGCTGCGGACGCTGTTCGTCGACATCTACCCGAACAGCCTTCGTGACCAGGGCCTGGAGGTGGCGCTGCGCGACCTCCTCGAGCCGTTCGACCGGCGAGGCATCGCCGCCACGCTGACCATCCAGCCCGACCTGAGGCTGCCGGCGGAGACCGAGCGGCTGCTCTACCGGGTTGCCAGGGAGGCCCTGCGCAACGTCGCGGCCCACGCGCGGGCCCACTCGGTCGAGGTCTGCGTCGAAGCCGCCGCCGGCACGGTGTCGCTGTTCGTTCGCGACGACGGGTTCGGCTTCGACGGGTCGGCGCTCGAGGACGCGGGGTCGGGCCATCTCGGCCTGCGGCTCCTCAGGGACCTGACACAGGACGCGGACGGAACGTTCACGGTCACCTCCACGCCGGGCTCCGGCACGACGGTTCGCGTGGAGCTGCCTGCTCAGTGATCACGGTCGTCGTGGTGGACGACCACCGGCTCGTGAGAGCGGCGCTGGAGCAGCTCCTGGCGCTCACCGACGACATCAGGGTCGTGGGCAGCGCGGCAGACGGCTCGACCGCGATCCCGCTGGTGGCAGAGCGACGCCCCGACCTCGTCCTGATGGACATCTCGATGCCTGGCGTGGACGGCATCGAGACCACACGGGCGCTGATGGCCCGGGACCCCGCGACCCGCGTGCTGGTCCTCACCTCGGTCTCCGACCAGGAGCGGATCCTGGAGTCGCTCCACGCCGGTGCGCTGGGCTACCTGATGAAGGACGCCGATCCAGACGAGCTGTTCGACCGAATCCGCTCCGCGGTCGCCAGCTAGGGGCGGCGCTCCCGGCACCGGGCCGCCTCGCGCGGCTGCTCGCAGTCGACCTGTCAGGCGAACACCACCGCCATCCGGTTGTAGACCGCATACGCTGCCTCGAACTGGCCGAACGGCACCCAGTACTGACCGGCGTCCGGATCATTCACCCGGACGCCCGTGTCGTTCAGGCCGGTGACCACCATGGCGTGCTCGTACGGGCCGGCGTACGGGACCGTCCTGCCGTCGAACGCCTGGTAGTCGGCCCGGACGTGGGGCCGCAGGTCGTACGTCACCCAGACGACGGCCGGGTGCCCCCCACGCACGGCTGCGTAGATCGCCGCGGGCGCGATCCCCTCGCCGGCCTGTGCCACCGGCGCCCCGAAGTGCTTCGCGGCACCTGCGATGGGCGTCCAGTAGACGCCGTAGCCCGTCTGCTGCACCTCGCTGCCGTTGGGGTCGCCCACGAACTGCGCGTACGGGTCGCCGCCGCCGGATCGGCCAGCCCAGTAGTGCGCCCGGTCGATCCCGACCTGGTCGAAGACCTGCTGCTCGGTGGCGGGGTGCCCGTAGAAGGCGAGGACCATGGACAGCACCGCCTCCTCGCAGGACAGGCTGGACTGCTGGCGGTA
>DASQZW010000280.1:0-28472 GCA_035638495.1 Terriglobales bacterium | reverse complement strand
GGCCCTGCAGCAGGTCCGGCCCACGCTCACCGCGTTCGTGGTCAGCTTCGTCCTCGCCGGCATGTACTGGGTGGGCCATCGGGACCTCTTCGCCCTGGTCCGCCAGACCGATCGAGGCCTGGTCTGGTTGAACATCCTGTTCCTGCTGCCGCTGTGCCTGCTGCCGTTCGCCGCCTCGCTCATCGGCCGGTACGACCGGGACCCGGTGGCGCTGCGCATCTACGGCCTGATCCTGCTCGCGATCGCCGTCATGCGCCTGCTCATCTGGCTCTACGGCACCCGGCGTCCGCATCTGCTGTCGACGCGGCTCGACGACCGCCAGCGGCGGGCGGGCCTGGCCCTGGCCGTGTTCCCGGGGCTCGCCTACCTGCTCGCGATCCTCCTCTGCGCAGTGGCGCCTGCGCTCAGCCTGGGCATCTTCGCGGGGTTGCCCCTGCTCTACTTCCTCAGCATCACGGTCCTGCGGAGGGACCGGAAGGGCGACCGGGAATACTCCGAGTTCACGTAGCGGCCGTCACGCGCGAGGGAGCAAAGCCAGCGTGTACACGCTGTAGGCGAGGAAGACCAGCGCCACCGCCAGGACGCTGAGCCGGATTCCGACGATGCGAAAGCGCTGGCTCACCGCCACGAGGAACAGGACGGCGGCGAGGAAGACCGTGACTCGGACGTACTCGTCGCCGTGGTCTCGCGCCGTGCTCGCCGAGTCGAACGCCGACGACGCGCTGGCGTCCAGGCTGGCGGCGCGGGTCGCCTGTTCGACGTGGTACTGCGGCATGAAGGACGGCCCGGGCGGAGTGCCCGGGTTTTGCAGCGGGTTCAGCGCGATCCACGCGTCGAAGGCGACGCGATACTCGGGACGGAACCGAGCCTCGTAGATGCTGGCCAGCTGGGCCTGGCCCACCACGGTCGCGTTCAGCCAGAAGTCGAACGTGGTGGTGTCGTACAGGTACAGCTGTCCCGCCTGGTTCTGCGCCTGGGCGGCCATCGAGCGGAGGCGAGACGACTGGCCGTAGAGCTGGGCCGAGTTGCTGTCCCAGCGAGCGGCCTGGTAGCCGCTGAAGGCGGTGGCGATCGCGACCAGCGCGAGCAGGACCGCCTGGGCGATCTCCAGGATCTCCTCCCTGCGCCGGCCGGGCCGCTCGCCCACCTCTCCCGATTCGCCCGCCTCCTCATGGATGCGGTGCGCGATCTCCACGTTGGCCGAATTCTCGGGCATCTGCTCGACTCCTGGACCGACCCTATTTGGTGTCCACCGTCCGGGCGCCCCGAGCGCGCCAGAACCTGGACAAAGCGTTGATCGAGGGCCAGGTCAGGCCTTCCGCTCGCCCGCCTTCTCGCGCAGGTACTCGGCCTCCATCTCCAGCTCTCTTGCGACGACACGGTCGTGTCGAGCGATGGCGGCCAGCGGCGGTTCGGTCTCATCCGCTCCCGCGAGCATCTCCAGGCATGCGGCCGCGTCGTCTTCCCGCACGGCCGCCTCGTGACAGGCTCGCCGGAGCTCCTCGTCGTCCATGACTCCAGCGTGGCCACGGGGCGCCGGGCGCACCAGTTCTGAACAGCCCCCTGATCGAGCGACGCTCGGCCCGCGCGGTCCGGGACGCGAGGAAGCATGCCGGTCGCGCGGCGGTTCCTGTCGAGGACGCCAGCAGTGGAGGTGCAGCGATGATCCCCATCCTTCGTGCCCTGATGGACCTGTTTTCCACCGAACCGCCGGGGGCGACGCACGATGAGCTCGATCACCGGCACTGGGATCGTGAGACGCGGACCTGGCGCGCGCACATCGAGCAGGAGCGCCGGGAGGACGACGCGGCGGCCTGAGCCGGCCGGCGGTCCCTACGAGAGCAGGTCGAGTTCCAGGGTCTGGGTGCTCCTGGAGCGAACCGACCCCGGAAATATCGACGACGGCAGCGCTGGTCCCGACGGCTGGACGGGCGGTGGCGGGCCGGAGATGCTCGTCGTGATGTCGCTGCTGTCGACGCTCCGGGTCCTCTCGACGACGTGCGTCCGGGTGTCGAACCAGGTCGTGGTGTCGAACGACAGCGTGCCCTGTGAGTGGACCTTGTAGCCGAGCTGCGGCACCGCCGCCGGCGGCGCACCCGGAGGAAGCTGACCCAGGTCGACGGTTGTGTCGATCGGCACCGAAGCCCGCGTCTCGACGACGGCCGCCCTGCCCGTCTTCAGGTCGTCGTACCGAACGAAGCGGTTGTCGGTCGTGAAGCTCATGCCGGGCTGGCCCGGCGGGCCGGGAAGCGTGACCGACCTGGTCCACGTGTCGCCGGGCCTGACGCTGTGGTCCGGCAGCACGGCCAGGAACTGATCAGTTCCCGGCGGGCTGGTCCCGGGAAACGGGCTGAGGGCCGCCGCCGCTCCCAGCGAGCTGCCGCCCGACACGATCTCCCCGCTTGGAGCCACCGTGATGGTGCTGTGCCGCGAGTCCGAGGTCGTCGTCGAGGTCGTGCTGGAGCCGGGCGCGAGGCTGCCCGTCATCGTGGTCTTGAAGTTGTCCAGCGTCACGTCGATGGTGGTGTTGCCGGCCGCGTCCACCGAGGTGACCCGCCAGGTCACGTCGGCGCTGCTGTCCAGCTTGATCGGCTGGTCGCGCCCCTGGCCGATGCCGGTGGTGCCCGTGACGGTCACGTGGTAGTGGTAGCGGTAGCTGCCGCCCTGCTTGAAGGCGACCATGAGCATGGTCGCCGAGCCCGTGTCCGAGCCCGGCGCCCCGGGAAGGGCGCACGCGGCGAGCGTCAGCAGGCCGATCATGCCGGCGACGGAAGCGCCTGTCCTCACCACCGCCGAACATGATAGTGCGGCGGTACCGCCCCGGACCGTCTGTGAAAGCGGCTGACGGAAGGGAGGGTTCCTTCCGTCAACTCCGCGGACCGGCCTCCGGTGTCTCGTCGGGACCCGGCAGCGAGCTCAGCTCTCACCTGCCGCTTTCCTCACGAGCGCGGCGATCCTCGCCTCGTCGGCGGCCGTCAACTCTGTCAGAGCGAACGCGACCGGCCACATCGTGCCTTCGTCGAGCTGGGCCTCGTCGCTGAAGCCAAGTGTGGCGTACCTCGTCTTGAACTTCTGCGCGGGCTGGTAGTGGCAGAGGAGTTTGCCGTCCCTGTCATACGCGGGCATCCCGTACCAGAGTCTCGGCGACAGTGCTGGCGCGCTGGCTTTGACGACCGCGTGAATCCGCTCGGCCCTGACGCGGTCCGGTTCCGGCATCTCCGCGATCTTTGCGAGCACCTCGCTCTCCGCGTCCGCCGCCTGCGCGCGCGAGCCGCGTCGGCCGGCCGTCTTCTGCTCGCGGACGCGGTCCCTCATCGCCGCTCGTTCCTCGGCCGTGAATCCCTCGTACCGCTTTTCGGTCGCGGCGGCGCTCTTCGCTGACTTCTGCTTTTCCGTCACTGGAGTTTCCTCCCTGCGTGTGTCGACTGGAACGACCCTCATGCTAGGTGCGTGCCGCTGCAGCGGCTTCTCGAAAGCTGATCGATCGCTGCGTCCTGAACGCGTGGCCGCAGGTGTAAGGTTTGCGTCCGAAAGCCCGCAGCAGCGGCAATCGACGGGAGGGAGCCATGTTCAAGTTTCTCGGCCGGCCGTGGCGGGCCGTCCACGCCAGCTGGATTTCAGTCGATCTCGCCGCCCTGGTCCTGCGCGGCGCGCTGGGTGTCGTTTTCATCGGCCACGGCGGGCAGAAGCTGTTCAGCCTGTTCGGCGGAGGCGGCATCAGCGGCACGACCGCCTTCTTCCGCTCCGTAGGCATCACGGCACCGGACGTCTTCGCGTACGTGGTCGGCATCACGGAGTTCGTCGGCGGCGTGCTGCTCATCCTGGGACTCCTGACGTTCGTCGTGTCGATCGGCCTGCTGATCGACATGGGCGTCGCGATCGCCACCGTCAGCTCTTCGTTCAGCTTCTTCAGTCAGACCAAGGTCGGCTACGGGTGGGAGCTCAACTTCATCCTGATCGGCATGGCGGGCGCGCTGCTGATCATGGGGCCGGGCGCGTGGAGCCTCGACGCCGCGCTGGGCCTGACGCGCTGGGGCGGGCGCCGTTCGGCCAGACCCGCGGACTGAGGCCCGCCGCCACGTGCTGCTCGAGAACAGGAACGCCGTCGTCTACGGCGCCGGCGGCGCGATCGGCGGCGCTGTGGCGCGCGCGTTCGCCGGCGAAGGAGCGGGCGTCCTCCTCGCCGGTCGCGTGGCCGCGTTCCTCGCATCCGATCGCGCTGGCGCGCTGACGGCGGCCGGCGTGAACCTGAGCTGCGGCTCGGTCCCGACTCGCTAGCCCCGTCGTCGGGGAGGTGGCGGCGATACAGTGCTGCTCGAAGATGGCAGCGATGCCGACCGGTGCGATCACCTTCCTCTTCACCGACATCGAGGGCTCGACCCGGCTGCTGCACGCGCTCGGCGACGCCTACGCGAGGGTCCGCGCCGAGCACGACGAGATCGTCCGCGGCGCCATCGCGGCCGGTGGCGGCACGGAGGTGGACACGGCGGGCGATTCCTTTTTCGCCGTCTTCACGAGCCCGCAGGGAGCGGTTCGGGCTGCCGTGATGTCCCAGCGCGGGCTCGCGGATCACGACTGGCCGCCGGGCGCCTCCGTGCGCGTGCGCATGGGGATCCACACCGGCGAGGGGGTTCTCGGCGGGTCCGGGTACGTCGGCATGGACGTCCACCGCGCGGCTCGGATAGCCGCCGCGGCCAACGGCGGGCAGGTCATCCTCTCCGCCGCGACCCGGAGCCTCGTGGTGCACTCGCTGCCGGAGGGAGCCTCGCTCCGAGACCTGGGTGAGCACCGGCTCAAGGACATCCCACATCCCGAGCACCTCTTCGATCTGGTCATCGCCGGGCTGCGCGCCGAGTTCCCGCCGCCGCGGACGCTCGACGCCCGCCCGAACAACCTCCCGGCGCAGCTGACCTCGTTCGTGGGTCGCGAGGAGCAGATCGGGGAGATCAAGCAGCTGCTCGGACGCAACCGCCTGCTCACGCTCACGGGGCCTGGCGGTACCGGGAAATCCCGACTTGCCCTGCAGGTCGCGGCGGAGATGCTGGCCGACCAGCCGGACGGTGCGTTCTTCGTCGACCTCGCCCCGATCGCGGACCCGGCCCTGGTGCCGGCAGTCATCGCGCGAGCGCTTGGAGTGTCGGAGACCCCCGAGGTGCCGATCGTCGAGGGCCTGCGGACTCACCTGCGACACCGCGAGCTTCTCCTCGTGGTCGACAACTTCGAGCAGGTCGTCGCCGCCGGGCCCGTGCTGGAAGAGCTCCTGACCGTCGCACCCGGGGTGAGGGCGCTGGTCACCTCCCGCATCGTGCTGTCCCTGCGGGGCGAGCAGGAATACGCGGTGCCGCCGCTGAGACCGCCCGACCTCGGACTGCCGGCGGATCCCGCCGACCTCGATCTGTGCGAGGCGGTGCGGCTGTTCACCGAGCGCGCGGTCGCGGTGCAGCCGCGGTTCCGGCTCACCGCCGAGAACGCGGAGGCGGTGGCCGAGATCACCGCCCGGCTGGACGGTCTCCCACTCGCGATCGAGCTGGCCGCCACCCGAACCAAGGTCCTGACCCCCGGGCAGATGCTGCCGCGGCTGCAGCGGAGTCTCGTCCTCCTGTCGTCAGGTGC
This sequence comes from Terriglobales bacterium, assembly GCA_035638495.1. GTDB lineage: Bacteria > Chloroflexota > Dormibacteria > Dormibacterales > Dormibacteraceae > CF-161. The sequence goes on along the minus strand of DASQZW010000280.1, from coordinate 22,859 downwards.
GAGGACCGTTCCCGAGCGCCAGCGCACGCTTCGCGGCGCGATCGCGTGGAGCTACGACCTCCTGCCCGATGCGGAGCGAAGCCTGTTCGCGCGCCTGTCGGTCTTCAGCGGTGGCTGGACGCTGGCGGCGGCGGAAGGCGTCGCCGAACCCGACGAGCTCGCCCTGGATGGCCTCGAGGGACTCTCCTCGCTGCTCGACAAGTCCCTGATTCGGGCCGAGTCCAACGGTCACACGCGGTTTTCCATGCTGGAGACCATTCGGGAGTTCGGGCAGGAGCGGCTCTCCGCCACGGACGAGGTGGAGCACGTGCGCCGGCGTCATGGCGAGTACTTTCTCGCGCTTGCCGTGGAGGCCGAGGCCCACCTGACCGGTGTGGACCAGGCCCAGTGGCTGGACACGCTGGACCGTGAGCGCGGCAACCTGCGGGCTGCTCTGCGCTGGGCCATCGACTCCGGCGAGGCGGACGCGGCGCAGGGTGCCGGCGGCGCGCTGTGGAGGTTCTGGCACCAGCGCGGTCATCTGGCCGAAGGCCGGCGCTGGCTCGACGAGATCCTGGCGATGCCGTCCGGGCAGCAGCCGACCGAGGCCCGTGCCAGGGCGCTCACCGGGGCCGGCGGCATCGCCTGGTGGCAGATCGACCAACAGGCCGCCTGGGCGTTCTACGACGAAGCCCTGGCGGTCGAGCGCCAGGTGGGCCCGCCGGCACGGATCGCGGAGGCGCTCTACAACAGTGCGTTCGCGCAGGGCATCGCCGGCGACCAGGAGGCCGCCGGCCGCATGCTCGACGAGAGCCTCGACCTCTTCCGCCAGGCCAACGACGAACATGGCGTGGCGCGCGTGCTGGTCATGGCGGTCCTCCCGGATGCCCAGGCCGGCGCCTGGGATCGGGTCATCGCCCGCATCGAGGAGGCGGTCGGCATCTGGCGCCGGCTGGGCGACCGTCTCCAGCTCGCCTTCAGCCTGATCTGGCTCGCGTTTGCCCGCGGACGCGCCGCTCGCCGGCGGGACGCCCACGTGGCTGCGGTCGAAGCGCTGTCGATCTTTCGCGCGGCCGAAAACCCGACCGGGATCGTCCTCGCCTTTCGTGATCTGGCGTTCCTCGCCTGCTGGGAGGGTCGACCCGGAGATGCCCTGCGGCTCGCCGGCGCGGCGGAATCGCTGCGAGAGAAGATCGGGGGAGGCCCGCCTCAGGGCTTCGGCGGCATGCTGGAGGGCGACCCGGCGTCCGAGGCGCGAGGCCAGCTGCCCGAGGACGAGGCTGAGCGCAGCTGGCAGGAGGGTCGCGGGCTGGGAGTGGAAGAGGCCTCGGCCCTGGCGGTCATGAATCGAGCGAACGGAAACTGAGGCTCGAAGCGGTCAGGCCGGCGGGCGCCGGCCGATCAGCTCCGTGGACCAATCGAGGAGGTGCGCTGGAATTGTCATCGCCCACGAGTCACTCACTTGTCGTTCCGGGGGCGCGCCTGTACTACGAGGTGCAGGGCTCCGGGCCGGTGCTCATGCTGATCGGCCACCCGATGGACAGCTCGGGTTTCGCCGCGATCGTGCCGCTGCTCGCCAGCGACCACACCGTCGTGACCTACGATCCCCGGGGCTTCGGCCGCAGCACGATCGACGACCGCGACCAGGACGCCGACCCCGACCTGCTGGCCGACGACGTACGGCGGGTGCTCGAGGCGGTCGGCGGCGGCCCCGCGCAGGTGTTCGGCAGCAGTGGCGGCGCCGTCACCGGGCTCGCGCTGGTCGCCCGGCACCCCGACCACGTGCGAGCCCTGGTCGCCCACGAACCCCCGGTGGCCCTGCTCCTGCCCGATGCCGAGGCGGCCCGCACTGCGGTCCACGACATCTACGACACCTACCGCAACAGCGGTATCGGCGCCGCATGGCAGAGGTTCGTCGCCTTCGCCGAAATCGCGGGCATGGAAACGCCTCCTCAGGACGAGAACGACGTCGCGCCCGCGCCGCCCGATGAGCAGATGGTGGCGACCAGCGAGCGGTTCTTCGGCCACGGCCTGCTGCCGATCGCGCTCTACGTGCCGGACTTCGCCGCCCTCCAGAACGCGCCTTCCCGGGTGGTGGTGGCCGGGGGCACCGCGTCGCGAGGCGAGCTGGCCCAACGCACGGCCGCCGCGCTCGCCGAACGACTCGGCACCCCCCTGGTCGAGTTTCCAGGGGGGCACGGCGGGTTCGCAAGCGACGCGAACGAATTCGCCGCCGTTCTCCGACGCACGCTGTCATGACCTCCGGCCTGCGCGACCTCGCCGGCCGGGTCGCCGTCAGCGAGCAGCTCGCCGCACCGCGCGCCCGGCCGGAGCGTCATGACCGGCCGACCTGCCCTCGTCCGGGCGCCAGGCCGTGAGCGCGCCCAGCGCCGCACGGCGGCCCAAACGCATGAATTCGGGCCAGTCGGAGTTGTCGAGGAACTGTTCGTAGAACCCGGTCCCGCGCACCCGCTCGTAGGTGACCGGATCGATCATCAGCACCGTTGAGTGGCGTCGCAGGCGGGCCAGGTTGACCCTGGCCAGCTCCGCCTGCTGGCTGGTGCGGACCTGGCTGGCCACGCGGAGGATGCTGGCCCGCTCCTCTTTCCAGCCCGTCACTCGTTCCCCGGCGAACTCCGGCGGGTAGAAGCAGTTCAGCGCAAGGACCACCTCGCTCGGATCCTCGATGTCGAGCACCGGGACGACCGGGAAGATGTCCACGATGCCGCCGTCGCACCAGTACCGGTCGCCGATCATGACCGGGTCGATGAACAGCGGCAGCGCCACCGCGACCCGCATCGCGGTTGCCACCGGGAGGTCGGGGTACGTCCGGGGACCGATGTACTCGACCCGGTTCTCCTCGACGTTCCAGATCGGTGCGTACGTGGGGATGGCGAGGTCGCCGAGTCGCATGTCGCCGAGCAGTCGCCGGCAGGTGCGCTCCAGGCGCTCGCCCTTGATGATCCCGATGAAGCCGCGGCCTGCGGTGGGGAGCAGGCGCAGCAGGCCGCCGGTGTTGAGGTCGACGAAGTCCGCGGCGCGGAGTCCGAGCGTGAACTGGCAGACGCGGTCGACGGAGAGCCCCGCTCCGAGGGGAAACCCGAACAGCGCCTACCCCGAGCAGACGGACATCACCGAAGGCCTCACGGAGCACTCGGCGCAGGCCCGGAACGCACCGACCAGCGAGGCCAGAGCGCCGCTGCCGCCGGTGGAGACGAGCCCGAACCGCACCCCCTGCAGGGCGGCCACCGGCCTCGAGCGGAACGGCGGAAAGGGTCGAAGCGTGGTCGCGCCGTAGCGCTCGCCGGGGAGCGTCACGAGCCCGCGGCGCACGGTGTTGAGGAAGCCGGCGTCCTCCCGCACGGCGGCCGCGATCTCCTGCACGGCCGTCACCGCGTCGAAGTACTGCTTGAGGCGGAACACGTCGAGAAGGTCGTTCAGCACCTTCCTGGCATTGTGCGCCGGGTCAGGCGGGCGACATCTGCAGCACGTACGGTTGACCCACGGCGAACAAGGTCGCCGGCACCGTCCGCAGCCGCCGGACGCGGGTGGACGGGGGCCGCCTGCACTGGATCGAGACCGGCCGGGGCCGCCCGGTCGTGCTCGTGCACGGGTTGGGCCACAGCCTGCAGGCCTGGAGCCGCGTGGCGCCAGCGCTGGCCCGACGGCATCGGGTGCTGGCCGTGGACCTGCCGGGGTTCGGCCGGTCGGAGGCCAGCCCGAAGCGGCCGCTCCTCGACGGCTACGCGGACACCGTGGCAAGCTGGCTGGAGGCGGCTGCGGGCGGGCCCGCGACCCTGGCGGGCATTCGATGGGCGGCAGCGCGGCGGCCCACCTGGCGGCGGCGCGTCCGGATCTGGCCTCAGGCCTGGTCCTGGTCGCCCCAGCCGGCATCGTGGCGGTGCCGACTGGTGGCGTCTCGCGTGTGTCCAGGGGCCGGTCAGGCGGCTGCTCGCCCCGGCGCTCTGCAGGTCGCGGCCGGCCCTGACCCGGGCCTCGGTTGCGCTCGCCTACGGCTGGGCCGGCTTCTACCGCCTCGACCGTCCAGGCCTCGAGCACGTCCGCGCCTTCGCCAGCCGACTCGAGACACGGGAGGAGATCCGGGCGCTGCTGGAGACCGCGGAGGCCCTCGTCGCATCGTTCGCCGCGCGGCTGACGGCCGACCCTGAGGATCGCGGGGGCGCGCCGCGGGCGCTCAGGAGTCCGGCCTGGGGAGCTGCAGGTCGTCGGGGGGAGGCGCCGAAATCGAGTCGATGAACATGCCGTTCGCCCGCAGCGCGGCGATGCCCTTCTCTCCGGCGCCGACCGCGATCCGGTCCAGGTTGCCCTCCAGCTGGGAGAGCTGGTCGACGAGCAGTTCCCTGGCCACCTTCCGGCGCTCGTCGTCGCTGCCCATCAGCGCCAACTGGAACGCGTTCAGGGTGTCCGGCAGGTAGCGCCGGGTCGTCTGCTCGATGCGGAACCGCTCCCTGGGACCGAGCTCCCCGGCGATCGCCTCCAGGGCCATCGCCTTGCGCTGGACGCGGAGGGTGAGATCGGCTGCGCGCGGAGGCGCCTGGCGCAGCGCCTCGCGGTAGGAGAGGACCTGCCTCGCCGTCTCGGCTCGCCGTGCGATCCACGACAGCGTCGGACTCTGGCGGAGCGACCGCCAGCGCCGCCGCAGCCAGGCAATCGATACCGCGGCGATCGTGGTGACCGTCGCGAGCGCAACAAAGGCGACCACGATCGCGACGATCAGGAGGGACTCCACGATCCGAGCATAATCCCGGCGGGGCGCACGCCCGCGGCCGTGCGGCCCACCACGCGGCGGCCGATCGACCCCGTGGCTGCGCACCCGGCTCACCGAACAGTCGGGGCCGCCCGTGCGTCTCCCGAACAGAGATGGGGAGAGAAGGAGTCCGAGCCCCCTTCATCGACGCGCGCCGCGAGGCCGTCCGGCGTCCCTGGGCTGCCAGGTCGCCGTATACCTCGCCGACCAGATCCCCGCCGAGGCGTGGGGCCGCATGCTCGTCGACGCCGTCCTCGTCTGAGTACGGTCCTCGCCGCTCGGGTGAGGGCCGGGGCCGGCGTGTGGAGCTTCGTTCTCCACACGCCCGGCCTCGACGCCGATCAGTGCGCGGTCACGACGACGGGTCCGTAGAGCTGCGTGCCGTAGTTGGCGTCGCCGTCGTAGCGCGCCGAGTACGAGTGGGTGCCGGCACTGACGTTCGGGATCGTGAGGACGGTGTTCCGTCCGCTGATCCGGGCGCTGGCGACCACGTTGGCGCCCTCCAGGACTTCGATCGTCCCGGTGGGAGCGGCCTTCTCGATGATGGCCTGCTCCAGCACCGAGGTCAGCGCCACCGAGGAGCCGGCAGCGATGCTCGGCGTACCGGTGAACAGCTCCCCCGCCAGGAAGATGAACCTGCCCGTGCAGTCGTAGGTGGGAGCGGAGCTCGTGATGGCGTTGACCACCGTGACGCGGGTGTCCGAGGGCGCGTCCTTGGTGACCGTCGCCGCAAAGCTGACGGGCCCGGATCCCAGCGTGAAGGTGGTGTTGTCGGTGTGGGAAGACCCGAAGTCGCTGGAGTTGATCGCGTCCAGCGCCACGTTGTCCCACCGGGTCGTGAGGATGTGCGTGGCATCGAACCCGTCGATGGTCGAGGAGTTGCCGGCGTCCACCATGTGGACGTTGTGAATGGAGATGTCGTGGAAGAACGGGGTCAGGCTGCCGGAGACGTCCGGAGTGTAGTGCGTGTTGAAGACGAACTCGTGCGGCTGCGAACCTCCGTTGCGGATGCAGGTGTCCTGGTAGAGGATGTTCTTCACCTCGCCGCCTCGGCTGACGTCGGACTTGATGCGCACGTCGTTGGAGGAGGAGCAGCCGCTGCAGCCGTTCTGGTTGATCACGTTGTCCGTTGCGAGCATGTTGCTCATCCCTGCGTTGGTCTCGCTCCCGATCGACAGACCGTGGCCGTAGTACAGGTGGTTGTGGGCGACGGTGGCGTTGTGAACCGCAACCGTGCCCGCCTTGAACGCGATGTGGTCGTCACCGCACGAGAAGAACGAGTCCTGGATGGTGATGTCGGAGCCGGACGGATCGAGGCAGTCGCCGTTGGGCGCCCTGGCGGGGTTCCTGAACTTCGCGCCCCAGACGACCAGGCCGTTGCTCGGACCGAAGAGCAGGAAGTTGGGTGAGTTCTGGAGGGTGACCTTGTACAGGGTGAAGGAGTCGGACGTGGCCGTGTACCCGCCGAGCTGATCGCCGTACGAGGGGATCCCGAGGGTGATCATGCGAGGACAGCGCGCGCCGTCGTCGCTGGCCAGGCTCCAGCAGAACGAACCCTGCCCGTCGATCGTCCCGTATCCCATGATCGCCGAGCCGGCGGCCGAGGCGCTGTTTCCGGCCACAGAGATCAGCGGCGTGCACGTGCTCGATGTGCAGTGGTAGTCGTTGTAGCTGTCGTCGCCGAACAGCGTCACGTCCGCGTCGATCAGCAGTGTGACCCCGGCCGGCAGCGTCAGGCCGGGCTGGGTGAGGAACGCGTTGTCGGCGCCGCTGGACGAGAGCTCGACGGCGCGCCCTGCCGGACAGCCGTTCAGCCCGCTCTGCAGCCGCGCGGTGTCGAACCGGCTCTGGTTCAGCGAGCTCGCCGACTGCTGCGCGAGCAGCTGCGTGCACACCGCGGGAAAGGTCGGTTCCGTCAGGGTTCGCGTGTCGCCGGTGATGCCCTGATAGCCGTTCTGGTCGAACGTCGCCGTCACGGTGTCGTTGCCGTTGACGATGAGCGTCCCCGGGGCCGCGTGCCCGATCAGGTTGCCGCTCCAGCTCGAGAAGCTCCACCCCGACGCCGGGGACGCCGTCAGCGTGACCAGCGTCCCGGCGGCGTACGGTCCCACCGGGTTGACCGAGACCGTGCCCGAGCCGAGCGTGCCGATGGTGAGGGTGAAACCTTGAGCCGCCGCGGCGCGCGGCCCGGGGAACAGGAGGCCGACCGAGAGCAGGAGGAGCGCGGCCGCCGGTGCGACGGCGCGTCCGAACAACGAGCCCTTCATGCGCCCTACTCCTTGTGGTGTATCCGGGTGCACTCAGTGTACTAGGTGCCGCGCTGCAAGCCGCGCTGAGATACACTCCAGCGACGTTCTGAAAGGGTCTCTCTCGATGGCAGTGGAGTCAGTGATGTCAGGTCAGGTACCCGCGCAGGCGCTGCAGCTTCGTTCGCTGGTCACTTCGTCGCGGACAGTGGAGCTGTCCCTGGTCGACGTCGACGTCCCGGCTCCCGAGCCGCATCAGGTCGTGGTGCGGGTGGAAGCCGCGCCGATCAACCCCTCCGACCTCGGGCTGCTTCTCGCCGGCGCCGACGTCGGCCAGGCAACCGCCGGCGGGACGACCGACCGGCCGGTCGTGACCGCGCCCATCTCGGCGGCGGCCGCGCGGGCCGTGGCAGCCCGGGTTGGGCAGTCCATGCCGGTCGGCAACGAGGGCGCCGGCACCGTGGTCGCGAGCGGCGCGTCCGACGCCGCCCGGGCACTTCTGGGCAGGGTGGTGGCCGTGGCGGGCGGGGCCATGTACTCGCAGTACCGCTGCGTCGCGGCCTCGGCGTGCCTGGAGCTGCCGCAGGGCGCTGGGGCGGCGGAGGGAGCAGCGTCGTTCGTCAACCCGATGACCGCGCTGGGGATGGTCGAGACCATGCGCATGGAGGGGCGCACGGCCCTGGTGCACACCGCCGCCGCCTCCAACCTGGGCCAGATGCTCAACCGGCTGTGCATCGAAGACCAGATCCCGCTGGTCAACATCGTGCGCTCGCCGGCGCAGGTGGAGCTGCTTCGCTCCGCCGGCGCCGCCCACGTGTGCGACTCGTCGTCGGACGCATTCATGGGCGACCTGATCGAGGCGCTACGGGCCACCTCAGCCACCCTGGCATTCGACGCTGTCGGTGGGGGCGAGCTGGCCAGCCGGATCCTCGCCTGCATGGAGGCGGCGATCAGCGCGGGCGCCGAGTACAGCCGGTACGGGTCGTCGGTCCACAAGCAGGTCTATATCTACGGCGCCCTCGACCGCCGCCCCACCGAGCTGACGCGCAGCTTCGGGACGGCGTGGGGCGTCGGCGGCTGGCTGCTCACCCCGTTCCTCCAGAAGGCAGGGCCGGAGAAAGTGGCTGCGATGCGCCGGCGGGTGGCCGAGGAGCTGACCACCACGTTCGCCAGCTCGTTCACCGACGAGGTATCGCTGGCCGGCGCACTGCGGCTGGACGCCATCGCCGTCTACGCTCGGCAGGCCACCGGCAAGAAGTACCTCGTCACCCCCCACTCGTAGCGCATGAAGGTGTTCCTGGCGCCGGGCGCCTCCGGCGGTGCTTCGTCGCTCCAGCCGTACGTGGCCGGGCTGGCCGCACGGGGCATCGAGGCCCGCCCTGTCCAGCTGCCGGGCGGCAACGCCGAGCGGGCGGTCCCGGTCTACCTGGACCAGTCCGGCTACGGTCCGGACGTCGTGGTGGGCGGCCGCTCCTACGGCGGGCGGGTTGCCAGCCTGGCCGCTGCCGACTCCCTGCGCCGCTTCGCTGGCCTGCTCCTGTTCGCGTATCCGCTCCACAGGCCCGGCTTTCCACAGCAGCTTCGGACGGAGCACTGGCCGCTGATCCGGTGTCCAGTGCTGATCGTCCAGGGCGAGTCCGACCCGTTCGGCTCGCCGGCCGAGCTGCGCCGTGAAGCCGGCAAGCTGCGGGAGGTGAGGGTCGTGACCCTGCCCGGTACCGGTCATACACTCAAAGGCGGACTCGATGAGGCGCTGGCGGCCGCCGCCGACTGGATCGAAGGGCTGCGCTGAGCCGATCCCGGGCCTTTCAGTCGCTGGCGGGAAGGGAGGGATTCGAACCCTCGAGGGAGCTCAACACCCCCTACCCGCTTAGCAGGCGGGCGCTTTCGACCACTCAGCCACCTCCCCGGCGGGGCCCGGCGACCCGGTCCTCACACGAGTCGATACAGTCTACCCGCCGATCGCGCGGGCCGCGCGGACCAGCTGGTCGAGGTGCGCCCGGTCGTGCCGGGCCAGCATCTCCAGCGTTCTTCGGAGCGGCTCCTCGCCGCGCTGCGGGTGGACGCCGACCCGCTCCAGGTCAGCCGGCGCCAGCGCCGCAACCACGCGCAGCGTCGCCCTCCGGTTGACCTCGAACCGCTCGAGCGCCTCCTCGGCCGTCTCCAGAGCGGAGAACCGGTCGGTGAACTCCTCCTGGCCATACGACGCCAGCGCCGGCCGGTCCACCGACAGCACGGTGCGGACGCGCACCGCGGCCATCAGCTCGAAGTCGGCCAGGTGCGCCAGCACCTGCCGGGCCGTCCAGCCCTGCGGCTCCGCCGGCCGGAGCTCCAGCTGCTCGGCCGGCAGCCGGCGAACGACCTCGGCCAGCTCCTCGAGGTCGGCCCGCAGCTCGGCGACGACGTCCTCGGTCATTGCGGAACCTCCCATGACACGGGCCGGCGCGGCGTCTCGTCCACCACCAGCCGGAAGACGTCCGCCCGCGCGTAGTGGCCGACCGCGTCGAAATCGAACTTCGCCCTCGTGATCTCCGCGAGGTCGAGGTCCGCGCAGAGGATCGTCTCGCCCTCGTGGTCGGGGCCGGTCATGACCTGGCCCAGCGGACCCACGATGCAGCTGCCGCCGCGCATCAGCACGTCGTCGGCTCCCTCGGCCAGGGCGTTGGGCAGGTCCGCGGGGTAGTCGCCGCGGCGCGCGAACTGGCAGCACGACAGCACGAAGCACCGCCCCTCCATCGCGATGTGGCGGACGGTCGGCAGCCACGTCTCGCGCGAATCGGCGGTCGGGGCGCAGTAGAGCTGGACGCCCCTCGCGTACATCGCCGTCCGCAGCAGCGGCATGTAGTTCTCCCAGAAGATCACCGCGCCCAGCCGGCCCAGCGGCGTGTCCAGCACCGGGAGCGTCGAGCCGTCCCCGAATCCCCAGACCAGCCGCTCCGCCCCGGTCGGCATCAGCTTGCGGTGCCTGCCCAGGCAGCCGGCTGGTGAAAGGAAGAGGACGGTGCAGTAGAGCGTCCCGCCCTCTCGCTCCACCACGCCCACGACCAGGTGCAGGCCGGTGGCCGTGGCCAGACGCGCCAGCCGGTCCACGGCCGGGCCGGGCACGTCGACGGCCGCCTCCCAGTAGCGCCGGAACTGGTCGCGGCCATCCGCCGTACGCTCGCCCACGACGGTCCCGAACGTCAGTCCGCGCGGGTACCCGCCGACGAACGCCTCGGGGAAGACGGCCAGGCGAGCGCCGGCCCGCGCAGCGTCGGCGGCGAGGTCCTCGAGCTTCGCCAGCGTCCGCTCGCGGTCGAACGCGACCGAGGCGGCCTGGACGACGGCGGCACGAACGACGGCGCTAGCCGTCGTCATCGTGGAGGTCGAGGCGCAGGTCGTCCGCGGGATCGTCGTCGAACTGGCTGTGCAGCTCGCCGCAGTCGGCGCAGCGGTAGAACTCGCCGACGAAGCCCTTCTGCCAGACCGAGTAGCTGACCACCCCCGGCTCCTCCACCAGGATCTCCTGCTCCAGCCTCCAGATCACCTGCTCCCATGTGCCGCGCTCGCCCGAGAGCTGCTCGTCGAGCACGATCAGGCAGTACGGGTGAGGATCGCCCCACACCATCGAAAGCTCGCCCAGCCGCTCGTCCTCGTCGTTCACGATCGACCACTGCTCTGCGGTCCGCGCGCGGGTGGCCCGGATCAGCCGCAGCCCGTTCCAGAACCGCTCGGCCGCCTCCCGCTCCGCCTTGTCGTGCTCCGCCTGGGCCTCCTGGAACGCCCCCCACATCCGCATCAGGTGGTTGCGGAAGCGGTGGTAGATCGGCAGCAGGCGCGGCTGCGTCTTGGGCGAGCCGATGATCTGCTCGAAGGCGTGCTCGAACGCGGCCTCCACCCGCTCCTGGCGGTCGGTCAGGTCCGGTCCCCAGCTCTCGTCCTCCGACAGCCGCATCGACTCGTTGAGCACCACCTCGAAGTCCAGCCAGTCCTCGCCGAACTCGGGCAGGAAGACGTTGTCCACGATGTCCGCCAGCCGGTGCTCCTCCAGCAGCACCGGGTTCACGCGCGTGCGCGCGTCCGGCCAGCCCTTCCAGCCCATGACGTTGTGGATCCAGTACTCGAAGATCGTCACCGCGTACTGGAGGGCGGCCGGGCTGCCCCAGATGCCGGCCGGCCAGGACCGCCGCCCGGTCCGCACCTTGTTGTACAGGGCGATGATCTGCTCGTCGTCGAGGTACTCGGGTTCCATCTCCAGGCTGCATTCTAGGTAGGGGCCGAGGGACGGGGCCGGGCGGCTCCGGCGGCAGGAATACCGGGCTCGCGGGGGCAGGTACCATCCACTGAAATGGCATCGACTGGATTCACTCCCGAGCAGGTCCAGCGCTATGCCCGGCACCTGATCCTCCCGGAGGTCGGCGGCGCCGGCCAGCGCAAGCTGCTGAACACGAGCGTGCTGCTCCTCGGCGCCGGGGGTCTGGGCTCTCCCGCGGCGATGTACCTCGCCGCGGCCGGGGTGGGGAAGATCGGCATCGTCGACTTCGACGTCGTGGACGCCAGCAACCTGCAGCGCCAGCTGCTGCACGGCACCGACGACCTGGGCCGGCCCAAGGTGGACTCGGCCGAGGACACGATCCGCTCGCTCAACCGCGACGTGGAGGTCGTCAAGCACGCGCTCCACGTCAACTCCGAAAACGCGCTCGACGTCTTTCGGCCGTACGACGTGGTCATCGACGGCACGGACAACTTCCCGACCCGGTACCTCGCCAACGACGCGGCCTACTTCCTGGAGCAGCCGCTGGTCCATGGCGCGATCTACCGCTTCGAGGGCCAGCTGACGATGTTCGATGCCGCGAAGGGCACGGGCTGCTACCGCTGCCTGTTCCCGAACCCGCCGCCTCCCGGAGCGGTGCCCAGCTGCGCCGAGGCCGGGGTGTTCGGCGTCCTGCCCGGCATCATCGGCTCGATGATGGCCTTCGAGACGATCAAGCACGTCCTGGGGATCGGCCGCGGCATGATCGGCAGGCTGCTGATCTTCGAGGGCATCGACATGGACTTCCGGAAGGTCAACCTGCGCCGGAATCCCGGGTGCCCGCTGTGCGGCGACAACCCGACGGTGACCGGCCTGATCGACTACGAGCAGTTCTGCGGGATGCCGGCCGAGGAGCCCTCGGTCACGCCAGCCGAGGCCGTCATCCGGTAGGCCCGGGTCCACCGATCCGGGCTGGGCGCTACCCTGGGCTGGACATGATCCAGCTGGACCGGCACGACGACGCCCGGCTCCGGCGTGCCAGGGAGCTGGTTCGCGAGCTGGGCTCCGTGCTGGTCGCCTACTCGGGCGGCGTGGACTCGAGCCTGCTCCTGCGCCTGGCCATGGACGAGCTGGGCGCGGAACGGGCGGTCGCCGTGCTCGCCTCCTCGCCGGCGTACCCGGACGAGGAGCAGGAGCAGGCCCGCGAGCTCGCCCGCGAGCTCGGGGTCCGGCTGGTCGAGGTCGAGACCCACGAGGTGGAGCTGGACGCGTACCGGCGGAACCTGCCCGACCGGTGCTTCCACTGCAAGGAAGAGCTCTTCGACACGCTGGAGCCGATCCGCGCCCGGCTGGGTCTCGCGCACGTGGCCTACGGCGCCACGGCCGACGACGAGGGCGACCATCGGCCGGGCCACGGCTCCGCCGTCCGCAGGGGCGTGCGCTTCCCGCTGCTGGAGGCGGGCATGGGGAAGGGCGAGATCCGCGCGGCGGCCCGCCGGCTCGGCCTGCCCAACTGGAACAAGCCGTCCTTCGCCTGCCTCTCGTCGCGCATCCCGCACGGCACGGAGGTGACGCCGGACGCCCTGCGCCGGATCGGCGCGGCCGAGGCCGCCCTCCGCACGCTCGGGTTCCGCCAGGTGCGCGTCCGGCACCACGACGACGTCGCCCGGGTGGAGGTCGAGGTGGCCGAAATGGAGCGCGCGCTGGCGCTCCGGGATCGCGTGGTCGCGGGCGTGCGCGAGGCCGGCTACACCTTCGTGGCCCTCGATCTGGAGGGATACGCGACTGGTAGCCTCAACCGGACATGGCGACCGTCGAGTGGGATGAGGGAGCCCACGGCGTCCGGCTGATCGACCAGACCCGCCTCCCGCACGAGGAGGCGTACGTGGTCTGCCGCACCCCCGAGGAGGTGGCCGCGGCGATCCGCGACATGGTGGTCAGGGGCGCACCCGCGATCGGGGCCGCGGCCGCCTACGGCGCGGCGCTGGCTGCCCGCGACGGCCGGCTGATCGAGGGCGCGGCGCTCATCCGCGCCTCCCGGCCCACGGCCCGCGACCTCTTCTGGGCGGTCGAGCGGGTGGAGCGTGCGGCGGACCCGCTCGACGAGGCGCACCGCATCGCGCGCGAGAGCATCGAGGCGTGCCGCGAGATCGGGCGGCACGGCGCCGCGCTGCTGCCGCCGCGCCCGCGGGTCGTCACGATCTGCAACACCGGCGCGCTCGCCACTGTCGACTACGGCACGGCGCTCGGAGTCGTCCGCGCGGCGCACGAGCGGGGCGGCGAGCCGTTCGTCTACGCGCTGGAGACACGGCCCCGCGCGCAGGGCGCCCGGCTCACCACGTGGGAGCTGCGCCGCCTCGGCATCCCGCACCGACTGATCGCGGACGGAGCGGCGGGACTGCTGCTGCAGCGGCGCATGGTCGACGTCGCGATCAGTGGGGCCGACCGCGTGTGCGCCAACGGCGACGTGGTGAACAAGGTGGGCACCTACCCGCTGGCGCTGCTCTGCCGTGAGCACGGAGTGCCCTTCTACGTGGCCGCGCCCTGCAGCACCATCGACGACTCGACGCCGGAAGGCGCCGCCGTGGTCATCGAGGAGCGCGCACCCGAGGAGGTGACCACGTTCGCGCCGTCCGGAACCGAGGCGTGGAATCCCGCGTTCGATGTGACGCCGGCACGTCTCGTGACGGCGCTGATCACCGAACGGGGAGTGCGGCGATGACCGGTGCGAGTGCGCAGGTAGGCGTGTTCGGCGGCTCGGGCTTCTACCGGCTGCTCGACGACGTGGAGCACGTCGAGGTCGACACGCCGTACGGACCGCCGAGCGACCGCGTCGCCGTCGGCCTGGTGGGTGGAGTCAGCGTAGCCTTCCTGCCCCGTCACGGAGGCGGCCACACGCTGCCGCCGGCGGCCATCAACTACCGCGCGAACGTCTGGGCGCTGAAGGAGCTGGGCGTGACGCGCGTGATCGGGCCGACGGCGGCCGGCAGCCTGCAGCCCGGCGTTCGGCCCGGCGACTTCGTGGTCTGCGACCAGTTCGTCGACCGCACGTGGGGTCGGGCAGACACGTACTACACCGAGGGCCCGCGCGTCGCCCACGTGGGTGCGGCGGACCCGTACTGCCCGGTGATGCGCCGCCTCGCCGTCGAGACGGGCCGGGCGCAGGGCGTGACCATGCACGACCGGGGCACGGTCGTGGTCATCCAGGGCCCGCGCTTCTCGACCCGCGCCGAAAGCCGCTGGTTCTCGTCGGCGGGCTGGGAAGTGATCAACATGACCCAGTACCCGGAGGTCATCCTGGCCAGGGAGCTGGAGCTGTGCTACGTGAACATCTCGCTGATCACCGACTACGACGTGGGCCTGGAGGGCATGCCCGACGTGGCGCCGGTCTCCGTTGCGGAGGTCGAGAAGGTGTTCGCGAGCAACAACGACCGCGTCCGGTCCCTCATCCTCGGCCTGATCCCGCTGCTGCCGGCCGAACGGGCCTGCCCATGCGCGACCGCGATGAAGGGGGCAGTAATCGGTGACCGCTGAACTCTCAGGAAAGGCCGATAATCTGGTGACCTTGCGGCAGCCCATCCTCTACGCCGAGCAGATGTGGCGTAACCAGCGCATCTGGCCGATCGTGATCGTGCTGACGGGCCTGGTCGCGCTGCCGGCGTCGGTGGTCGTCAACCACGGCCACATCAACGGCGCGAACACCGAGCTCTTCCTCCTCTACGTGCCCCTCGGCCTGCTGTATGGCGCGGGGATGCTGTACAACCGGCAGCGCAGCGCCCTGGAGGTGACCGAGGGCGGGCTGAAGGTGTCCAGGCTGCTCCGCAGCGTCGTCATCGGCTACGACCTGATCCGGAACACGCGCGTCCAGAAGCTCGAGACGCACTTCCTCGAAGGCCGGAAGCGGCTCATCCGCCCGATCAACCGGCCGCTGATGTCGAAGGACGCGCTGTTCGTCCGCCTGAAGGGCGACGACCCCAGGACGGCCGAGGTGCGCCGGCTCCTGGGCAGCCAGCTGGTCGCCGACGACATCCTGGCGGTCCCCATTCCCGACCCCGACGCCATGGCCTGGGAGATCACGTCCCGGCTGCCCGAGCGGACCGGGGTGAACCTGGGCGGCCAGCGGCGCCGCAAGCGCGCGCGGACGCGATGAGCGTCACGTCGAGTCCCGAGCACGCGGAGGAGATCGTCGAGGAGGGCCGCGAGGCGCCCTTCGACGCGCCGCGCCGGCGCTCCCGGCTCCTCGACCGGCTCGGCATCGACCGGCTGGACGTCTGGTTGATGGCCGGGTTCCTGCTCGTGGCGTTCGTGTTCCGGTACTTCAGCCCGCTGATGCCCGACGTCTTCTCGGGCAGGCTGAACCCGATCAGCGACTGCGTCACCAACACGCCGGTCGACGCCCAGAACGACACGGGGACCCTGTGCGGGATCGCCTATCCGTTCCAGCGCAACTACGCGGCGCCCGGTCAGCCCGCGTCACCCCCGAACGGCCAGGTCTTCGACGAGATCTACTTCGGCGTCTTCGCCCACGACGACCTGAAGGGGATCAGCTACTTCGACCCCGAGCCCCCGCTGTCCAAGCTGGTCATCGCATCCGGCGAGTGGCTGTACGGGTGGTGGCGCGCCACGTTCGAGGGCGCGCACGGGGACTACGCCGACCTGGGCTTCAACACCGTCGGCTGGCGGATCATGAGCGTGATCTTCGGGTCGCTGTGCGTGCCGATGATGTACCTCTTCGCGCGCAAGCTGTGGCCCAACCGCACGTTCGCGATCGCGGCCGCGACGCTCGTGTGCTTCGACGGCATGTTCTTCGTGCAGTCGCGGATCGGCATGATCGACATCTTCCCGATCTTCCTGATCATGCTCAGCTACACGCTGTTCCTGGTCCACCTGGGCAGCCGCAGCGAGCGGGACGCGATCGTCACCCTGCTGCTGACCGGCGTGGCGCTGGGACTGGCGGTCTCGGCCAAGTGGATCTCGCTGGCGGCCATGGCCACGATCATCTTCTTCCTGGTCATGCGTCCGGTGCTGCGGAGGGTCGGGATCAGCCTGGTCGAGGGATCGTGGCGGTGGGGCCTGAGAGAGGGGCGCGCCCTGCCTGGAGGTGCCCGCGGCAGCCTCTACGTGCCCGCCGCGGTCCTCGCGTTCGGCCTGATCCCGATCGCGATCTATCTGGCCAGCTGGATCCCCTTCTTCACCCGCCACCAGTTCACCTCGCTGGGCGACCTGATCGACTACCAGAAGCAGGCGTACATCTACCACTCCACGCTGACGGCCACCCACCCGTACGGCTCGCCCTGGTTCTCCTGGCCGTTCCTGTACCGGCCGGTCGCCTACTACTACGAGTACCAGGGCCTGGGCGTGGACGCCTGGACCAAGCAGCCGCTCGTGGCCGGGATCGTGGACCTGGGCAACCCGTTCATCTGGTGGGCCAGCATCCCCGCGGTGCTGTCACTGCCGTACTTCGTGCTGCGGCATCGCAGCTTCCCCGCGGCGGTCATCCTGGTCGGGTTCGTCGCGCAGTACCTGCCCTGGTCGCGCATCCCGCGCGTGATCTTCCTGTACCACATGTTCGGCGGCCTGATCTTCATGATCCTGGCGCTGGCCTTCGTGCTGGTGCGGATGCAGCAGGCGGGTCCGATCCGCATCGACTTCTGGGGCGACCGCATCGTACTCCCGACCCGCTATCTCGTGGCGGCGTACCTGGCGGTCGTGGTCCTCGCGTTCCTCTACTTCTATCCCGTGTGGACCGGGCTGCCGATCTCGAACCAGTCGTACCTGGACGGCTTCCCACTCGGAAAGATGTGGCTGCGGACCTGGATCTGACCCCGGCCCGGCCGGGCCTCCCCACGTGGGACGCCGGCCGCCGGCTCGGCCTCGCCGTCGTCGGGCTCGGCGTCGTGGTGGTCCTGGCGCTGACCGGGTGGGCGGCCATCACGCTGGTCGGCTGCGTCGTTGTCGGCTTCGGCCTCACCTACCTGTGCGGGCTGGCGCTCACGCTCGAGGAGCGGCTTGCCTACGGGACCGTGGTGGGCGCGGTCGTGGTCACCATGGCGGACTTCCTGCTGGCCGCGGCGATCGGTCTGTCGCTGGTCAGCGTCCTGGCCGGCCTGGCGGCGGCGCTGGCGGCGTCGGCGCCCGGCTGGTGGCTGGCGCGCGACCGGGTCGGCGCCGAGGCCGACGACCTGATCGCCCGCTGGCGCCGGCGCGAGCCCTGGCCGCTGTGGGCGCTGCTCGCGATCTGCTGGACGTTCACGATCGCGGTCCTCGCCCGCACCTACCAGTTCAACGCCCAGGGCCTGGTGGCCGGCGGCGCCTGGTCCTACGCGGACTGGGCCGCGCACCTCACGTACGCCGGGTCCTTCGCGTTCGGGCACAACTTCCCGCCGCAGTTCCCGGTCGACCCCGGTCACCGCCTCGCCTACCCGTTCATGATCGACCTGCTGGCGGCCGGTTTGGTGCCGCTGGGCACGTCACTGACCTCCGCGCTCGTCCTCAGCAGCGGCCTGCTCGCGCTGGCCTTTCCGGCGGTGATGTACCTGGCCGGCGTGCGGCTGATCGCGACGCGCGTCGGAGCGGCGCTGGCCGTGCTGGTGTTCACGCTCAGCGGCGGCCTCGGCTTCGTCCTCCTGCTCCAGCAGGTTCGGCTGTCCGGCCTGTCCGCGGTCCAGCACTACTCAGGCCTGCTCACGCAGAACATGGACCTGAACTACCAGTGGCTGAACCCGGTCCTGGCGTGGATGCTGCCCCAGCGCTCGGTGCTGTTCGGGTTCAGCCTGGCCCTGCTCGTCCTCGCCATGCTGTGGGTGGCCCTCCGGCGCGCCGATTGGCCCGCCGGCGCTGCGGCCTGGATGCCGTTCGCGTTCGCGGGTGTGGTGACCGGCCTGACGCCGCTGTTCCACCTGCACGCCTACGGGACGGTGGTGGCCATGGCCGTCTTCTGGGCGTTGTTCAACCGCCGTGGCGAGTGGGTCGCGTTCTTCGCTCCGGCCCTCGTGCTGGGCGCGCCCGCCGTGCTGTGGATGCTCGGCGGGGGCGCCGCCTCCGTGCACGTCCAGGTGTGGTGGCTGGCCGACAGCGGCGGTCACCACGACAATCCGGTCTGGTTCTGGCTCGAGAACACCGGCCTGCTGATTCCCGCGATGGCGGCCGCGTTCCTGTGGCGCGGCGTGCTGCCGCCCGGGGTCGCCCTGCACCTGGCGCCGATCTGGCTGTGGTTCATCGTTCCAAACTTCGTCGTGTTCCAGCCCTGGGACTGGGACAACACCAAGTTCTTCGCCTACTGGGCGCTGATCGGGTCGCTGCCGGTGGGCGCCCTGATCGTGCGCTTCCTCCGGTCGGGGTTCGAGGGGCGCCTGGTCGCGTACGTGCTGACCGCGTTCCTCGTGCTGTCGGGCGGCTTCGACGTGGCCAGGGCGCTGGAGCCGAACGCCATGTCGGCGCAGTTCACCGACGCCGGCGGCATCCAGGTGGCGGCGTGGGCGCGGGACCACACGGACCCGCACGCGATCTTCCTTACGGCGCCGGCGCACAACGAGCCGATCCCGACGCTCGGCGGCCGGCGCGTGATGGTCGGCTACGGCGGATGGCTGTGGACGTACGGCCTCTCGGATTGGGCTCAGCGGACGACCGACGCCGAGCGGATGCTGCGGGGCGACCCGGCCACGCCGTCGCTCCTGAGGCAGTACGGTGTCGACTACGTCGTGCTCGGCCCGCAGGAACTCGGCGGCCTGGGCGCCAACCAGGCGTACTTCCAGGCCACGGCTCGCCTCGTGTACTCCAGTGGCGGCTACTCCGTCTACCGCGTCAGCTGAAAGGCGGCCGGCGCTGACGTTCCGGCTGCCCCGGGTCGGCACGTGGCCGGCGCTGGAGATCCTGGGGATCGTGGCCGTGACCGGGCTCGCCCTGGTGCTGCGCCTGCACGGGCTCACCGATGCGCCGCTGTTCACGGACGACCTCGACGAGATGCAGTTCGCCTGGGCCGGGCTGAACCTGATCCAGCACGGCGACCCGATCACCTGGTCGTACTACCCCGGCTATCCCTCGTACGAGGCGTTCACGGCGTTCGGGGTGACCGTGCCGCTGGTCCACCACTGGATGGACCACCCGCCGCTCTACTCGCTGCTCATCGGCGGCTGGGTGTGGCTGCTCGGCGCGCGGGACATGACCGGGTTCGACGCGGCCGAGGTCCGGCTCGTCCCGGTCGCCTGCAGCACCCTGACCGTGCCCCTGACGTACCTGCTGGGCCGCCGGTTCATCGGGGCCGGCGCCGCGATGGTCGGGGCGCTGCTGCTGGCGACCGCGCCGGCGGCGGTGCTGCTCGGGCGGGTCGCAGAGCCCGAGTCCGCGCAGGCGGTGCTGCTGCTGCTCGCGCTGCTGCTCACCCTGCGCGTGCTGGACGGCCGGGCCGGCGCCATCACCGTGCTCGTCCTGCTGGTCTGCGCGGTCGCCGCCCCGCTCCTCAAGGTGTCGGGCATCGCCATCGCCGGAATCTGCGCCGTCATCCTGGCCGCGTCCGGGCGGTGGAAGCTGGCGGGGATCCTGGCGGGTGGAGGCGCGCTCGGCATCGTGCTGTTCGCCGTCTACGGGGCGTTCGTGGACTGGGGACAGTTCGTCCGCACGTGGGGAGTGCAGGCGAGCAACCGCATCTCGGTGATGTCGGCGTTCGACTTCATCACGGCGCCGTCCGGCCTGAACCGGCGGCTCCGCGACGGCTGGTGGCTGCTCGGCTGGATCGGTCTGGGCCTGCTGGCGGCGCGCCGGCTGGGCCGGCGCGAGCTGTTCCTGATCTGGCCGGCGGCCGCATACACGGTCACGATGCTGGTGCTGGCGGGGGAGAAGGAGGTCGAGCAGTACGGCTGGTACCGCGTGATCGTCTACCCCGAGCTGTACCTTGCGGCGGGCTGGCTGGCCTGGGAGGCGGTGCGGAGGCGGTCGCTCCCGCTCCTCACGATCCTGCTGGCCCTCGGCGGCGCCACGGCGACCAACTGGTGGCTGGGGGGCGCGGACTCGGCGTGGGTGCCGAACCCGCTGCTCCTGTGCGTGCTGATCGGGGCCGTGCTGCTGCCCGCCGTGCTGGTGCTGTGGCGGCCGGACGACCGCAGGACGTGGCGCATCGCGGGCTGGACGTCGGGGGCTGCCGTGGCCGTGATGGCGCTGGGCGGCACGATCGAGAGCCTGCAGCTCGACCGCTTCTTCTTCCGGATGTAGCGCGCCGAACGAGCCGCTATTCACCCACAATTACGTGGTCGTCGAGGCGTCCGCTCTGGTGCAGCGCCGTCTCGGGATCGAAGCGCTGCAGGATCTCGTGGATGAGCTCTTGCTACCCATAACGACGTTGTTCGTCGAACGGACCATCACGACGCGGCCGGTCAGTGCGGTGCTGACAGCCCGACTGCCGCAGCTCAGCGTTGTCGATGCGGTGAGCTTCGAGGTCATGCGTCGGGCTGGAGTCCGCGCGGCCTTCGCCTTCGACGACCATTTCGCCCGGTTCGGATTCGAGCTGCTGCCAAACTGAAGGCTCAGCCCGCGAGCCGGGCCCGCACCCAGTCCGTGATCGCCTCCACTTCGCACGGCCGGCTCGTGTCCACCCGCAGGCAGGGCGCTCCCAGCTCGGGCGGCTCCAGCGCCGGCGGCTCCAGCCACCACGGCCCGGCGTCCAGGCGGACCAGGTCGTGGTGGCCGGGGTGCCGGTGCGGCGCCCGCTCCCGGTATCGCTCAATGAGCACGTCTCGGGGTGCCCAGCAGTGGACCAGGACCGCGCGGCTGCGGGCCACCAGCGGCCGCAGCTCGGGCTCCGACACGCCAGACGCGAAGTTCGCCTCCAGCACGAGGCCGGCACCCGTGTCGAGGTGTGAGCGGGCCAGCGCGTACATCACGGCGAAGGTGGCCACGCCGAGCGCTTTCGACCGCTCCAGGTCCACGGGACCGACCGCGTCCATCAGCGCCTCCTTGATCGTGTCCTTGGCGACCAGGGGCAGGGACAGCGCGCTGGCGAGCGGGACCGCGAGCGTCGTCTTGCCCGAAGCCGGCGGCCCGGAGACGACCACCAGCGGCGCCGTCGAGCGCTGCCTCCGGCGCCGGACCGGGCCAGTCACACCCATTGCCATTCCAAACGTGAGGCGTCGCGTCCCGGGATCGCTACCGAGCGCTCAGTGGTAGTCGTGCGAGCGGCCGCCGCCGTCGGCGCCCTCCAGCGGGGCGATCGACGTCGCCAGCAGCGACCACACGTTGTCCACGCTCTGGACCACGCCGTCGATCACCAGCACGGGGTGGGCGCACTGGTGCCGGTAGCGCTCGTACACGTCGGGCTTGATCGTCACGTTGACGTGGCCCTCCTCGTCCTCCAGCGTGAAGAACCGGATCCGGTTGGCGGTGGCGGGCGCCTGCCGGGTGATGACCAGGCCACCGACCCGGATCTCGCGCCCGGCCGGCTGGCGCACGGCTTCGGAGCTGCGAAGGGCGCGCAGCTCACGCAGCCGGTCGCGGTAGAAGTGGATCAGGTGGCGGCCGGTGGAGAGGTCCGAGATCCGGTACTCGAGGCGGGTGGTCTCCAGCTCGGTCAGGCCGGGGAGTGCCGGTGCGGCGCTGGGCAGGCGCAGCTCCGACTGGGCAGGCACCCGGCGGCGCAGGCCGCGCCCGTCCCACCGCTCCTGCCAGCCCCAGAGGAGCTCGCGCCGGGGCGTCGCGAACGCGTCGAAGGCACCGACCATCACCAGGTTGCGGACCGCCCTGGCGTTGACCGGCGCGCCGCGCAGGCGTTCCACGAAGTCGTCGAACGAGCGGTAGGCGCCGGCCCGTTCGCGCTCGTCGACGATGGCCAGGCGGCCCGGCTCGCCCAGGTCGCGGACGTAGTTGAACCCGACGCGGAGCGTGTCGTGGGCGCCGCTGACCCACCCCACGGAATCCGCCCCCCGCCGCCGCGATTCCGTGGGGACCCCGGGGAACGGCAGGCAGCGCGCCCCTGACGCGTTGGCGTCGACGGGCAGGACGGTCAGGCCGTGGCGCTTGGCGTCCTCGACCAGCACGCTGGGGTGGTAGAAGCCCATCGGCTGGTTGTTCAGCAGGCCGCACGTGAACTCGGCGGGGTACTTCAGCTTGAGCCAGGCGGTCTCGTAGCTGGTCCGGGCGAACGCGGCGGCGTGGGAGCGGCAGAAGCCGTAGACGGCGAAGCCCTCCAGTGTCCGGAAGAGGCCGTCAGCGATCTCCTCGGGCACGTCGCGCTCCCGGCAGCCGGCGACGAAGTCCGCCTTCAGCGCCTCGAACTGGCTCCTGGGCAGGTTGCGGGTCATCGCCCGGCGGAAGCGGTCGGCACCGGTCGCGTCCATGCCGGCCACGTCCATCGCGATCTGGATGATCTGCTCCTGGTAGAGGATCACGCCCAGCGTGTCCTTCAGGATCGGCTCGAGGGACGGGTGGGCGTAGTCCCAGCTCTCGCGCTTCTGCTTGCGCCGGATGTACGGGTGCACGGCGTTGCCCTGGATCGGGCCCGGCCGGATGATCGCCACCTCGACCACCAGGTCGTTGAACTCCTCGGGCCGGGTGCGTGGAAGGGTCATCATCTGGGCCCGGGACTCGATCTGGAAGACGCCGATCGTGTCCGCGTCCGCGCACATCTCGTAGACCTCGGGGTCGTCCA
>DASQZW010000279.1:0-30280 GCA_035638495.1 Terriglobales bacterium | reverse complement strand
CGGCGGACGTGCACCTGCCGTTCCGCGACGGCACGTTCGACCTCGTCGTCCTGTGCGACTCGCTCGCCTACCTGAGCAACCCCGCGCGGTCGCTGGAGGAGGCGCGGCGGGTGCTCCGGCCCGCCGGCCGGATCGCCCTGGCGGTCCGCTGGCGATCGCTCGACACGGCGGCTCAGGACGTCTTCTTCCGGCTGCTCGACCGCGTCGGCGAGGAGCACCCCATCGTGGTCCCGCAGCAGCGCGACAGCCGCGGCCTCCTGGGCGAGCCGCCCGTCATCCGCGAGGTGCTGAGCCAGGCGGGATTCAGGGGCCCATGGACCACCTCACTGGTCAGCGGCGATCGCAGCGGTTCCGCCGCCGACTGGCTGGACTTCATGGCCTGGACGGGGCCGCGACCGTACGCGCTGATCTCGACGCTGGCGCCCGGCCAGCGCCGCCGGCTGGAGGCGCAGCTCGACCGCGAGATGCGGCGCCTCGGCGACGAGGGGTTCCGCCACCACCACGCGTACACGTTCGCCGGGGCGGTGGCGGGCTGAGCGCCCCCCGCGCGGGGGCGCTCACCCTGCTACTTGGCGGTGGCCGGGCGAGTCGCCGGTTTCTCGACGACCACGGTCGGGCTGGGCTCGTCGACCTCCATCGGCTTGGCGCCCTGCACCCGCTCGTTCCAGTAGTCGCGGAACTTCTCGCGTCGTTCCTTCCCGCTGACCGGGTCGAGGAAGTACGCGAGCGCCGCCCCGGCTCCCGCCACCAACAGCGTTCTGGTCAAGCCCATCGCTCCACATTAGCGGAGGGCTCGGCCTGATGGTGCTGGTCCGAGACGCGTCGCGTGCCGAAGCCCGCCACCGTCGCGCCGTCAGCCCGCCTCAACAGCTCGCTGGTGCCAGTCACGCAGACGCTGCCGCGCGCGCTTCAGGATGTGAAGCGGCGTGCGCCGGGCGTCCTTGTCGAAGACGTCCAGCGCGAGGAGGACTCGCCGACCCTCATGACTGAAGATCAGTCGGTAGTGCGCCTTCACGCCGACGGCTCTGATCTCCCATAAGTCGTCGTCCAGGCGCCTGGCCACCCCCAACCCCTCGCGCTTCACGTCGTTCATTGCGGCGACTACGGCGGCGTGGTCGACGTCCGACAGTCCATCGAGGAAGTCCTTCACCGGAGCGTTCCCGGAGCCCGTGCGGTACCAGCGCCACCGCTGCTGCGGTGACTCGCTCATGGACCGGTCACTATATCAAAGTGGGCATTTGTATTGCGATTGTGGTATAAAGCCAGCGTCAAGCATTCCATGCTTGTCTTCACCCACCTGGAGGAAGCTCGCGAACATGCAGAACGAGGACGGGGCCCGGCTGGAGGAGGAAGGCCGGGATGATCTCGATCTGGAGATCGAGGCGCGGACGGAGCGCAATCCCGACTATCCGCGCATCCTCGCCGCGGCGGAGCGTACTCGTGCGCTGGTGCGGGCGCTGGCCGAGGCGCGAGAACGCGCCGGACTGACGCAGGCCGAAGTCGCGCGCCGCATGGGCACGACGCAGCCCGCCGTTGCCCGACTCGAGCGAGGCGAAGCCGACCCTCGCCTGTCCACGGTGGAGCGGTACGCGGAGGTCGTCGGCTGGCGGGTGCAGGCAGTCCCCGCCTGACGCCTACCCGGGCATGAACGTGACGTCGATCGTCCCGGAACCACCGCCAGCCCGCCAGGCGCGGCGCAGCGCCTCCGGGTCGCCCGCCACCGCCAGCGGGACGCGCACCGCCGGCACGCTGGCACGGAACGGCCGTTCGAGCAGCGGATAGGGATCGAGGCGGCAGACCCCGCCCGGCTCCAGTCCCACGCGGAGCGGCACGGCCTCGACGTCCGGTGCGAGCCCGGCGGGCACGGGCGGATACTCGCCGGACCAGCCTGCGAAGCCGTGCCGGCACACGTCCAGTGAGATCCGGTCCCAGAGCTGCAGCCAGAGGTACCCGCACATGAGCTCGCGATCACTCGCAGCGTCGACGCCGAGGCGATCGCGAAGCCGGCGCTGGCGGCGCAGCTCGTGCTCTACGAACGCGGCGATCGCCTCTCCCTCCTCGCCCTCCGGCGCGGGCGGCGCGAAGTCGCGCCGCCAGCCCCAGTGGTTGGTGAAGAAGCCCGAGAAGTGCAGCGAGGCGAGCAGCCCGGCGTACGGATCGATCGACTCCAGCGCGTCCAGTCCGTGGACGTAGAGGCGGGTCGTGATCGCGCGGGCCAGCTCGTGGAACGAATAGGGCCGGCCGTCGGGGCGGCATGGCAGCGTCTCGTCGAACGCGGCCCACGGCAGGTCGTGCAGGCGGGCGGCTGCCACGCACGAGTCGTACGGCCGCGGCACCGTCCACGGCGGCGCCTGCCAGGCGGCGGCCAGCCACCCCGACAGCAGCGCGTGATCCGTCTGCCGGACCAGGACCAGCTCGTCTCCTTCCTCCCGAACGATCACGCGTCCAGCCTAACCGCCACACTTCTCTCCGATGCCTGGATATGAGCAGAGCGGGATGTGGGCCAACCTGGGCGCCCGGCTCAGCAGGTCCGAGCCGGGCGACGTCGTCGTCGAGGCCGACCTGACGGTGGACGCGCACGGATTCCCGACCGGACGCGGCGCCATCGTCCACGGTGGCGCCATCGCCGCGCTGGCGGACATGGCGCTCGCCTCCGCGGGCGCCACCGTCTCGCCCGAGGGCCAGGTCCCGACCACCGTGGACCTCAAGGTCGACTTCCTGCAGCCGGCGCAGCCCGGGCGCCTGGTCGCCCGCGGTCGCGTCCAGCGGCGAACTCGGCGGCTCTGCTTCACGGCCGCCTCGATCGAGCAGCACGACGGCACCATCGTGGCCGAGGCCCGCGCCCTGCTCGCCTACGTCGCCCGATGAAAGACCTCGGCCGGATGGAGGCGAACCGGCAGCTGTGGGACGACCGCGTCGACGTGCACCGTCGTTCCGACTACTACGACGTCGAGGGGTTTCGGCAGGGCCGCAACACCCTGCGCTCGGTGGAGCTCGAGGAGCTCGGAGACGTGACCGGCCGGAGCCTGCTCCACCTGCAGTGCCACTTCGGGCTGGACACGCTGTCCCTCGCCCGGATGGGCGCCCGGGTGACCGGCGTGGACTTCTCGAAGCCCGCGGTGGCGCTCGCCAGCAGCCTGGCCGCCGAGCTCGGCATCGAGGCGCGGTTCGTCCTGAGCAACGTCTACCAGCTAACGCGCGAGCTGCACGAGCAGTTCGACGTGGTGTTCACCAGTCACGGCGCCCTGGGGTGGCTGCCCGACATCCCGGAGTGGGCGCGCGTGGTCGCGCGGTTCCTGCGTCCCGGCGGTACGTTCGTGGTCGTCGACGACCACCCGATCGCCGCGTGCTTCACCGAGGACGAGGGTAGGCTCGAGCTTCGCTGCTCGCTGTTCCAGGAGGTGCCCTTCGAGTACCTGACACGGACGACCTACGCCGGCGACGAGGTCCTGCCGCAGGCACGCCAGAACTTCCAGTGGTCGTGGACCGTGTCCGGGATGGTGACCGCCCTGATCGACGCCGGTCTCCGGGTGGACCGCCTCCGCGAGCTGCCGATCATGACCTGGCGGCGCTTCCCCAGCATGACTCGCGACGACGACGGCTGGTGGCGCCTGCCCGGCGACCCGCTTCCCCTGCTGGTCGCCTGCTGCGCCGTCAAACCACTCTGAACGTCAGCGAGCCCTGCGCGGTGCCGGTGAAGACGTCGGTGTCCCAGCAGCCGTCGGCCGGGAAGACCAGGCTCGACTGGAACTCGGCGATCAGGCCGGACACCGACGTCGACCCGAACTGCTCCCGATAGACCTGCCCGGTCCCCTCGCGCTGCGACTGGAACCGCAGCTCCGCGCCCGCTTTGCGCGCGTCCACGAGCCAGCGCACCTGGTAGGCAACCCCTGCGGTCGCGGGCGCAGCGCCGGGGAGGATGCCCCGGATGCTCGATTCCGGCGGAGCGGCTGCCAGGACGAGCAGGCTCCCCTGGTGCGCGGGGGCCGTCGGGCGGCACTCGGCAGGGCTGGTGGGCCGCGACGTGCAGGCCCCGAGCAGGGCGGCTGCCGCCGCCAGCGCCAGTGCGATCGCGCGTCGGGTCACCGTCAGCCTCAGTCTGACACGATGAATGAGAGAGATGAGGCCGCTCGCGATGCCGCGGCCGGCCCTCGCCGCGGACGCGGCCGGGATCGCCGCCGTCCACGTCGACAGCTGGCGCGAGACCTATCCCGGCATGCTGCCCGACCGCTACCTGGCGGAGATGGACGTCTCGGACTACGAGGACCGCTGGCTGCGCACGATCCAGGATCCCTATCGCCGCAGTGCCGTGTTCGTGGTCGAGGAAGAGAGCAGGGTCGTCGGGTTCGCCTCCTGCGGCCGCGAGCGCGACGGCGACGAGCGCTACGAGGGCGAGCTCTACGCGATCTATCTGCTGCCATGGGCGCAGGGCCGGGGGCTCGGGCGAACGCTGGTCGCCGCCACGGCGGACGCGCTGGCCATCCGGGGCATGACCTCGATGGTCGTCTGGGTGCTGCGCCAGAACGCGCAGGCGCGCGGCTTCTACGAGCGGCTCGGCGGCGTCTACCTGCGCGAGCGCCCCCTGGACCTGGCGCCCGGCTTCGACGTGCCGGAGGTCTCCTACCTCTGGGCGGACACGGCTCCTCTCAGGTCGGGCGCAGCCAGGAGATGACCAGGTTGGCGGCCAGACCGAGGAGGCACACCGCGGCGACGCTGCCGAACGCCGCGACCGCTCCGACGCCGTACAGCGCGCCGCTGACGAGCGCACCGGCGACCTGGGCGGTGTTCAGCCCGAGCTGGTACATGCCCTGCGTGCGGCCCTGGGCGCCGGCCGGCGCGCGGCGGCTGATCTCGGCGGTGAGAGCCGGCATGCCGGCCGCCGTCAGCCCGCCCTCCGCCACCCCGATGAAGACCAGGAACGGCACGCTGGCGATGAACGGGTACGTCGCGGCCAGCAGCCCGTGGGTGGCCAGAGTCAGCCGGCCCGCCCACAGGTGGCCGAGCCGGTCGGACAGCCCGGCCGCCAGGCCCGCGAACAGGACGATCGGCAGCGCGTAGGTGGCGAAGCTGAGTCCCACCACCAGCGTGCTCGCGCCCCGGCCGGTGAGGTACAGGCTCCACACCGAGTCGTACGCGCCGAAGGTCCAGGTGACCGGCGCCCCAAGCACGAGCACCGGCAGCACCATGCGGAGCAGGCGGGCTGTCCGCACGGGCACCAGGTCCGCCTCGACCGTCCCGCCCGGTTGGGCCGGTGCGGTAGACGGCAGGCCAACGAGCACCAGAGCGGCTGCCAGGCAGATCACCGCGCCGGCGCCGAACACGTACTCGAGCCGGAAGCCCGCCACGAATCCGCCCAGCGCGGGGCCGAGCAGCAGACCGACCATGTCCGACGCCCGGAGCTGGCTGAAGACGCGGCCGCGGCTGCTCTCGGGGGTCAGGTCCGCCGCCAGCGCCATCGCGGCCGGCACGAACGCGCCTCCGGCCACCGAGTGGACGAACCGGATGCCGGCGAGCGCAGCCACCGGCACGGGCAGCAGGTACAGGGGAAAGACCGCCGCGTACACGAGCAGCGAACCGAGGAGCAGGGGACGCCGGCCCACGCGGTCGGCCAGCCAGCCGGCCGGGTACTGCACGGCGGCCCGGCCGACCACGCCCGCCGCGAACACGACTCCGACCAGGAACGGGGCGCCGCCCCGCGCGGTGATGAACAGCGGCAGGATCGGCAGGAAGAAGCCGATGCCGATGGCCGTGAGGGCGTTGCCGGTGAGGAGCGTCCAGAGCGTCCGGGCGTCGAGACCCGTTTGCGTACCGCCCGGGAGGTGGGTGTCGCTACGAGCCACTGGCTCAGGCTAGAGCGCTAACTCCCTGATGGCAGTGGCACGGATTCCCAGTGGACGCCTCCGTCGGTGCTGCGCAGCAGCCGGTCGACCAATCCCGGCTCCGCCGCGGGGCGCGTGTCCGAGACCGCGCTCGCGAACAGGGCGCCGCCGGCGGCCTCGAGCAAGCTGTCCGGCGTCTCGCCCGCCGGCACCTGGATCACCCTCGCCGTCCAGGTCCCGCCACCGTCCACGGACACCCACAGGCGCCGGCCGTCGAGCAGCAGCAGGCGACCCGCGGGGTCGACCGCCGGGGGCCCGAGGCTCGCCGTCCGCAGGTGCGGTCCGGCGATGGGAGGGCCCCAGGTCGCGCCGCCGTCGACGCTCGTCTCCACGAACGTGGAGAGGTCGAAGCCGGGACTCGAACCGGCGAAGGCGCTGCCGGCGCGGGCCTGCTCCTGGGGAATCGCGGTCAGCCACGCGAGCAGGTGGCCCGGGAGACGCAGCGGCCATACCAGCAGTGACCGGGTGGCGGGCAGCGGGCTGACCGCGGTCAGCGACGAACGCCACGTCTCACCGCCGTCCTCGGTCAGATACAGCGCTGGTGCGGGGCCGGACGTCGCCGCCAGGCCACGCAGCGGGTCCAGCCATCGAACTCCCAGGACCGGGGCGCCGCCGGGCAGTCCCGCGGCGGTGAGGCGCCTCCAGGAGCCGCCTCCGTCGTCGGTCCGCCACAACTTGTTCTCCAGCGGCTGGCCGGCGAGGCCGGCGCGAACCACCCACAAGCCGTGGCGCGCGTCGAGGAACGTCGGCAGCGTGCTGGTCGCGTCGACCTCGGGCACGGCGAGCGGCCGCCACGTCCGCCCGTCGTCGGCGCTGACGCGGGCCGCCCCGCCGAGGCCGCCTCGCCACTCGACGGCCATGGGCGGCTCGTAGACGATCTCGTCGCTCCGCGACCAGGTCCGGCCGCCGTCGGACGTCGCGTAATGCGCGATGGGGTTTCCCGGACCCGGCGGAAACCGGGTCACGGTCACCGCGCCGCGGTCCGCGTCGGCGAACGAGGCGCCGCCCAGCAGCTCGTCCCTGGGACCGGCGAACGTCGTTCTCGCGGTCTCCACCGGCGAGGTGCGGGTGGGCCGGAGGTAGACGACGCCGGCGACCACGACGAGCACCAGCGCCAGCCCGATCCACGCCGCCGCCGACCGGCGCCGCGCCCCTCCCGCCTCCATCTCGCCCGCCAGCGTACCCGCCGCTCCTCGGAGCCGTCAGTCGGCGATCCCGGCCAGCGCCGTCACGTGCGTGGGCGTCACGCGGACCACCAGCTCGCCCGGCACCGCGTTGCGGCGGCCGAACTGCTCGGCGCGATCGGCGCCCATGTACCGGCCGCCGATCGCGGTGGCGAAGCGGAGGAGCTCGCCGGGGTTGTCGCCGATGGCTGCCGTGCCGTCCACCATCACGTACGCGTACGGCGGCCGCTCGTCGTCGACGCACAGGCACACCCGCGGGTCCCGGCGCATCGCGTGCACCTTGACCGTGCCGGCGCCGGTCGTGAACACCAGGTCGTCGCCGTCGAGCACGAACCAGATCGGCACGACGTGCGGCCGGCCGTCACGCCTGACCGTCGCCAGCCTGCCCGTCCGCGTGCCCTCGGACAGGAACGCCCGCCACTCGTCGCGAGTCATCCGCCTGCTCATTTGGGCACAGGATGAGTGATTCCAGCCGCAAGATCGGGACATGGACCTGCAGGAACACGTCGATCTCGTCGACTGGAGACGCCGGGTCGGTGACTCGTACCGGCTGCCGACGCTCGCGGCCTGGCGGGCCGCGCGCGATCGCCTGTTCCGCGAGCACCCCCAGTCGCCGGTCCCGGCGGACGAGCGCGCCGCGTTCACGGGCCTGCGCTGGTTCCCGCCCGACCCCGCTTACCGGGTGGCGGCTGCGCTCGTGCCCGGTGACGGCGCCCCGGTGGAAATCGACACCGGGGGCGAGGACGGCGTCGTGCACTACCGCCGGATCGGCGCGCTCCGCTTCCGGCTGCACGACCAGGACTGCTCGCTGACCGTGCTCGCGCTCGTCGGCTACGGCTCCGGGCTGTTCGTTCCGTTCCGCGATGGCACGTCCGGCGGTGAGTCGTACGGCGGCGGCCGATATCTCGTGGACACGGTGAAGGGCACCGACGGCGGCTGCCTCGAGGTCACGCCCGGTTCGACCGACGTCACGATCGACTTCAACTACGCCTACCACCCGTCGTGTGTGTACAGTCCGCGCTGGGCGTGCCCGCTGGCACCGCCCGAGAACCGGCTTCTGGTGCCGGTGCGAGCCGGCGAACGGCTCTGGGAGGAGTCCGAGACGTGGCGGTGATCGACCTGAACGCGGATCTCGGGGAGAGCTTCGGCGCCTTCTCGATCGGGCGGGACGCGGAGCTGATCCCGCTGCTGACGTCTGCCAACCTCGCCTGCGGGTTCCACGGCGGCGACCCGCGGGTCATGGACCGCACGGTCCGCCGCTGCCGGGAGGCCGGCGTCGCGGTCGGCGCGCACCCCAGCTTTCCCGACCTGGTCGGCTTCGGCAGGCGCGCGCTCGACGTGAGCCCCGTGGAGGCGGAGACGGACGTGCTGTACCAGGTCGCCGCCCTGGACGGGTTCTGCCGCCGCCACGGCCTGGCGATGCAGCACGTGAAGCCGCACGGCGCCCTGTACAACCAGGCCAACCGCAGCCCGGACCTGGCCGCCGGCATCGTCGCCGGCATCGCGGCGTTCGACCCCGGCCTCCTGCTCGTCTGCCAGCCCGGCACCGAACTGGCGCGGGCTGGAGAGGCGGCGGGCCTGACGGTCGCCCACGAGGGCTTCGCCGACCGCGCGTATCGCGCCGACGGCACGCTGGTGTCGCGTTCGGTCGAGGGCAGCGTGTACCACGACCCCGGCCGTGCGACGGAGCAGGCGGTGCGCATGGTCACCGAGGGAACCGTGGTCGCGCTCGACGGTACCGTCGTCGACGTCCGCATCGACACGCTCTGCGTGCACGGCGACAACCCGGAGGCCGTGCGCCTCGTGGGCGTGCTGCGCGAGCGCCTGGCGGTGGCCGGCGTGGTGATCCAGCCGCTGAGCGAGGTGGTGTCGGCCCGACTGGCTTGAGTCAGTCGTCGTGGACGGCGGCAGTCTCGAGCAGGGAGTTCAGGGTCAGGACCCCCAGGATGTCGCCGTTGCGGTTCACCTTGACCCGGTCGGAGTCGTGCAGGAGCATGGCCGACAGCGCGTCCGCCAGCGTCGCGTCCACCGCCACCTGCGCGTCGGTGCGGTACATGGTGGCCTTCTCGAGCCGGCCGGGGTCGATGTGCACGACCGACAGGCGCTTCTGGCCCCGGTCCGGGCCCAGGAAGTCGGCCACGAACGGCGTGGCCGGCTCGGCCAGCACGCGCGCGGGCGTGTCGTACTGCTGAAGCACGCCGCCCTCCTTCAGGATCGCGATGCGATCGCCCATCTTGACCGCCTCGTCGATGTCGTGCGTGACGAAGACCACGACCTTGCGCATCTGCGCCTGGATGCGCAGGAACTCGTTCTGGAGCCGGTCGCGCGTGACGCGGTCGATCGCGCCGAAGGGCTCGTCCATCAGGAGGACGGGGGGGTCGGCCCCGAGCGCCCGGGCCACGCCGACGCGCTGGCGCTGGCCGCCCGACAGCTGGTGCGGGTAGCGGCGGGCGAAGCGGTCCGGGTCCAGGCCGACGAGCTCCAGGAGGTCCGCCACGCGGCGCCGCGTGCGGTCGCGGTCCCAGCCGAGCAGCCGGGGCACGGTGGCGACGTTGTCCGCGACCGTCATGTGCGGGAAGAGGCCGACCTGCTGGATCACGTAGCCCATCCGGAGGCGCAGGCGAACCGGGTCCATGCGGGTGACGTCCTCGCCGTCGAGGAGGATGCGGCCGCCCGTGGGCTCGATCAGGCGGTTGATCATGCGCAGGGTGGTGGTCTTGCCGCACCCCGAGGGCCCGACCAGGATGCAGGTCTCCCCGTCCCCGACGGTGAGGCTCAGGTCGTGCACCGCGACCTGGCCGTTCGGGTAGCGCTTGGAGACGCGATCGAGCGTCAGCACGGCATCCACTTTAGAGTCATCGGCAGATGCCGGCTCCGCTCCTCGACGCGACCGATCCCTGGATCCGCTGGGACTGGGTGGGCAGCCACGTCGACCTGATCCTGGCCGACCTGACGCAGCACATCGAGCTGACCGCGATCGCGGTCGGCGTCGGCCTGCTCATCGCCATCCCGATCGGCGTGCTGGCGTGGCGCTACCAGGGCAGCCGCGGGCCGGTGCTCGGCCTGGCCGGCGGCCTCTACACGATCCCGTCTCTGGCGCTGTTCGCGCTGCTCGTGCCGTGGACCGGCCTGACCGTCCTGACCGCCGAGATCGGCCTGGTCGCCTACACGCTCCTGATCCTGGTCCGCAACATCGTCGTGGGCCTGGACGGCGTGCCGCTCGACGTGCGCGACGCCGCCCTCGGCATGGGCTACCGCCCCCTCCGCCAGCTCCTGCGTGTCGATCTGCCGCTCGCCCTCCCCGTCATCTTCGCCGGGCTCCGGATCGCGACCGTGACCACCATCGGGCTCATCACGATCACGGCGCTCATCGGCGAGGGCGGCCTCGGCCAGCTCCTCTACGACGGGCTGCAGCGCGACTTCAGGACGCCGCTCGTGGTCGGCGCCACCCTCTCGGTGGCCCTGGCGGTCGTCGCCGACGTGTCGCTGGCCAGCGTCCAGCGGCTGCTCACCCCCTGGAGGGCCGCATGACGTTCCTCGGCAGCGTCGTCCACTGGTTCCTGAACCCGGCGCACTGGCGCGGAGACTTCGGAATCCCCAACCGGGTGGAAGAGCACGTCCTGATGTCCGTGGCGGCGACGGGCGCCGCGGCCCTCATCGCCCTCCCGGTGGGCCTGACCCTCGGCCACTACGGGAGGGGCGGCGCGCTCGCCATCAACATCTCCAACGTGGGGCGGGCGCTGCCCTCGTTCGCGATCCTGGTGCTCGCGGTGCAGCTCGTGGGCATCGGCGCGACGCCTGCGTTCCTCGCGCTGGTGGCGCTGGCCATCCCGCCGATCGTCACCAACAGCTTCGTCGGCATGCGTGACGTCAACGCAGAGCTCCGAGACGCCGCGCGCGGGCTCGGCATGAGCGACCTGCGCATCCTGGTCCGCGTCGAGCTGCCCAACGCGCTGCCGGTGGTCATGGCCGGCATCCGCACCGCCGGCGTCCAGGTGGTGGCGACCGCGACGCTCGCCGCGCTGGTCGGATGGGGCGGACTCGGCCGCTTCATCATCGACGGGTTCAGCCAGCTCGACTACGTACAGGTCTTCGCCGGCGCCCTCATGGTGGTTGCGCTCTCGGCCGCGGCCGAGCTGCTGCTCGCGCTGCTCCAGCGCGCCCTGACGCCGGCCGGACTTCGCTCGGCCAGCGCCCGCGAGCGGCGGCGAGGACTCCCGGCCGCCGCGCCGGTGCCCGAGCCGGCGACCTGATACCCTATCGCGAACGGACGTTCGAGGTCCCTTCGCGTACCGTTGGTCTCGAACTGGCCGTCGGCGCGGGTATCGTCCGCGTCTCCGTCTCACACGCGCCGGGCGCCGCAGCCGGCGTGCGACCAGGAGGAAAAGCGAATGCGTAGTTGGGCCTTCCGGGCCCTGTTGGCCTCGATCCTCGGGCTGAGCCTGATCGGCAGCGCCTGCGGGTCGTCGGGCGGCGGCTCGCCGGCGTCCACGGGCAGCAAGGGCACGCTCACCATCGCGGGGTTCAACTTCCCCGAGTCCAACATCCTCGCCAACGTCTACGGGGGCGCGCTGCACGGCGCGGGGTACACGGTGAACTACAAGCCGAGCCTGGGCGCGCGCGAGGTGGTCGCCCCCGCACTGCAGCGGGGCGACATCGACATGTACATCGGATACGCCGCCACCGACCTCGAGTTCTACAACAGCGCCAAGGGCGAGGCGACGCCCGACGCGGCGCAGACGGTCGCGAAGCTGAACACGTACCTGCAGGCGAAGGGCCTGAAGGCCACGGACCCGGCGCCGGCGATCGATACGAACTCGTTCGCGGTGCTCAAGGCCGGCAAGTACGGCAGCAACACGAAGCTTTCCGACCTGACCTCCGTGGCCAGCCAGATGACGCTGGGCGGCCCGCCCGAATGCCCGCAGCGCCCGTTCTGCCAGATCGGGCTGCAGAAGACCTACGGACTGAACTTCAAGGCCTTCAAGCCGCTGGACTCGGGCGGCCCGCTGACCAAGGCGGCGCTCGACAAGGGTGACATCGACATCGGCCTCATCTTCTCCAGCGACAGCGCGTATTCGACGGGAAAGTAC
Source organism: Terriglobales bacterium (assembly GCA_035638495.1). Lineage (GTDB taxonomy): Bacteria > Chloroflexota > Dormibacteria > Dormibacterales > Dormibacteraceae > CF-161. The sequence continues at coordinate 18,127 of DASQZW010000279.1, read as the reverse complement.
GTCCAGCTCCAGGACGACAAGCACCTGCAGAACGCCGACAACGTGGTGCCCATCGGCACCAGCAAGGTGATGACCGCCGACGTCACGTCGATTCTGAACAAGGTGTCCGCCAAGCTCACGACCGACGCGCTCATCCAGATGAACAAGAGCTCGGACGTGGACAAGCAGGACCCGGGCCAGATCGCGACGGACTGGCTGAAAAAGAACGGCTTCAGCACCTGATCGACTCGGGGGGCGGCCCCGCGCTGGCCCGCCCCCCGCCCTTCTACCATCAGACGCGAGATGAAGCTCCAGCAGGGCGACCCCGCGCCCCAGTTCACGCTCCCCGACCAGGACGGCACGCCCGTCGACCTCGCCGGCTATCGCGGCCGGCGCGTGGTCGTCTACTTCTACCCGCAGGACGACACACCCGGGTGCACCAGGGAGGCGTGCCAGTTCAATGACGCGCTGTCCGGCTTCGAGGGCGCCGGCGTCGACGTGCTGGGCATCTCCGCTGACGACGCCGCCAGCCACCAGCGCTTCCGCGCCAGGTACGGCCTCGGCTTCCGGCTGCTGACCGACGCCGGCCATGAGGTCGCGACGCGGTACGGCGCGTACGGCGAGAAGATGCTCTACGGCAAGCCGACCGTCGGCGTGATCCGGTCCACGTTCCTCATCGGCCCCGAGGGCCAGATCGAGCGCGCCTGGTACTCGGTTCGAGCCGACGGCCACGCTGCGAAGGTGCTGGCCGAAGTGGGCGGAGCCGCCTGACGGGCCGGCTCTCCTGGGAGGTCCTGCCTCCCGGCCCGCCGCTGGCGGCGCACGTGCAGCTGGCCCTGGACGAGGTCGTGCTGGATCGGGTGATCGCCGGCCACCGCGGTCCGACGCTCCGGTTCTGGGAGTGGGCGGAGCGCGCCCTGGTGCTCGGCTCTCACCAGGCGCTGGCCAATGAGGTCGACCGCGAGGCCGCGAACCGGCTCGGATTCACGGTGGCGCGCCGCATGAGCGGGGGCGGCACCATGATCGTAGAGCCGGGCCGGACGATCACCTACTCTCTGTACGCGCCTGAGTCGCTGGTCGCCGGCCTCTCGTTCGTCGACTCGTTCGCCCGGTTGGACGCCTGGGCGGTCGACTGCCTGCGCGATCTGGGGGTCCCGGCGGACTACCGGCCGATCAACGACATCGTGTCGCCGGAGGGGAAGATCGGCGGCGCGGCCCAGGCGAGGCGGCGCGGCTCCGTGCTCCACCACACGGCGATCGCCCACGCGATGGATACCGCGATCGTGCCGCGCCTGATCCGGATCGGGCGCGACCGGGTGTCGCCGCGCGGCGTGCGCAGCGCCGAGAAGGAGGTGTCGCCGCTCGACCGGTGGCTGGCACTGGACCGGAACGCGGTGGTCGCGGCGCTGGCCGACTGCTTCTCGCGGGGGCACGCCGCCCGCCCGGGAGCTCTCCGGCAGGACGAGCTGGAGGCCGCCCGGGCCCTGGCCGCTGCCAAGTACGCCACGCCCGATTGGGTCGACCGGATCAGGTAGGCAGCGCTCGCAGGCGCAGGCCGAGCCCGTCACGCTCGACCGGCATCGCGAAGTCGAACCGGTCGGCGGCGAGGGCCAGGTCCACGTCCGTGGCGGGGAAGCCGGGCCAGCGTCCGCGCGACAGCTCGCCGTAGCGCTCGGTGCGATAGAAAGGCGCGAGGAGCGCCTCCAGGTCCGGCCGTTCCCCTTGGAGCACCGCCGCGAGGTATCCGGCGCAGGCCGCGTCCTCGAGGTGGCCCCGGTCGCCGCCGGTGGCGACCACCGTGACCAGCTCCGGCTCGGCCGCCAGGATCGCCCGGGCGGTCGCGGAGGCGACCGTGAGACTGCAGGCGAGCAGGCGCTCCGCCGCCGCCGCGGCCACGACGCCCTGGGTGCCCGAGCTGGTGCGCTGGATGAGCGTCCGGCCGCGCAGGCCGGCGTCTCGCACCATCGTCGGCGAGTTGCTGATCGCGATCCCCTCGACCGGCAGGCCCTCGACCTCGGCGGAGATCACCGCGCCTTCGATGCAGCCGGCGAGGGCCCGTGCCTCCTCGACCTCGGCCACCAGCCGGCACTCGACCGCGCCGCCGGCGAGGGCATAGGCGCTGACCGTGAACGCCCGCAGCACGTCGATGACCACGACCGTTCCGGCCGCGCCACGCGCGCCCTCGACGCCTTCCCGGTGGACGATCCGCACGCGGCTAGATGGGGACCCGGCGGCCCGCGCCCTCGCGCAGCGCGCGGTCGTAGACGAGGCGGGCCGCTGCGGCGTCCTCGACCGCGTGGCCCATCGACTTGTACACCGTGACCTGCTGGTCGGACCCGCGCCCGGGCGCGGTGCCGGCGACCACCTCGCCGAGCTCCGTCGCGAGACCCGGGTCCAGTCCTGCCAGCTCGGCCGACCCCGCCGGCGGGGGCGAGAACGCCACCCGCGACTCGACGAACAGCGTGCCCTTCCGAACGGTGTCCGCGTCGAGCTCGGGGCCCTCGACGTTCGCGCCCACCGACGTCACGTGGACGCCCGGCCGCAGCCACTCGTGGGCGATGACGGGCGCGGCCGCGTCGGTGCAGCAGCAGACCACGTCGGCGCCGCGGACCGCCTGCTCGAAGTCGGTCATCGCGCGGGCGCACGACAGCGTGCTGGCCAGGGCCTCCGCGTGGTCCCGGTTGCGCGACGCGACACGGATCTCGTGGAACTCGCCCACCCGGCGCATCGCATCCAGGTGGTGCCGGCCCTGGACGCCCGCGCCCAGGATCGCCATGACCCGCGAATCGGGCCGGGCCAGGAGGCGGGCGGAGAGGGCCGACGTGGCCGCGGTGCGCATCGCCGTGATGTGCGTGCCGTCCATGACCGCGAGCGCGCTGCCCGTCTCCTCGTCGAACAGCGCGATGAGTGCCTGGTGCGATGGCAGGCCGTGGTCGTGGTTCCCGGGGAAGACAGACACCAGCTTGGATTCCAGCCCGGCGCCCGGTAAATAGCCGGGCATCACGCCCAGGAGCCCGTCCGGCGTGCGCGCGGCGACGCGGGGCGGGACGGAGGTCCGGCCAGCGCTGACCTCGCCGAACGCCCTGGCCAGCGCGTCCAGCAGCTCGTCCAGGTCGAGCAGCCGGCGCACCTCGACCTGGCTCAGGACCAGCAGCTCGTGCGTTTCCTCCGGAGCGGGAGTGCCCACCCGGCGATGATAATGCGGCGACCATGGAGCACCGTCCGCTGGGATGGGAGCAGATCGCCGACTGCGGCGCCATGCGGGTCGTCGGCCTGCGACTGGCCGCCGGTCAGCGGGTGCCGGAGCACCGCAACGCCCTGCCGCTGGCGATCATCGTCACCGAGGGCGTGCTGCGGTACAGCGAGGGCGCGTCATCGGGCGAGGCGCGGGCCGGGGAGCTCGTCCTCATCAACCCGGGCGAGCGCCACACGTACTGGGCCGACCAGGAGACGGCGGCCTACATGGTCTTCGCCGGACTGCCCGGCGTCCGCGCGCGTCCCTGGAGCCTCCGCCGGCGATAGCGCTGCGCTAGCCCCCCCTCGCGAGATCTGACCGATCGCCCTGGGACCGGCGAGCGCCGTCCCCTCAGTGCGTGGCGGCGGCGGTGACGTCCGGCACCCAGTTCCAGCGCTGGATGAGGCGCCCCCTGCTGCTCTCTCGCAGCACGCTGATGGCCGACGCATCGAGGCCCAGGTGGCCGCCCGCCGAGACGTCCATGTCCAGCCAGACCAGGGCGAGCACGCGCATGAAGTGACCGTGCGAGAAGACGGCGACGGTCCCCTCGACGCCCGCCAGGCCCACCAGGAAGGTCCCGGCTCGGGCCGCCGCCTCGGTCGGGCTCTCGCCGCCGGGGGACCCGTCCCGAAACAGCTCCCAGCCCGGGCGCGTGCGGTGGATCTCCTCCGTGGTCACGCCCTCGTAGACGCCGTAGTCGAACTCACGCAGGAGCGGTGTGACGATCGGGTGCCCGAAGCCGGCGAGCTCGGCGGTGCGCCGCGCCCGAGACAGGTCGCTGGACCAGACCACGTCGAACGGGACGCCGCGGAGCAGGTCGCCCAGCCGCCGCGCCTGCTCCTCGCCCTCCGGCAGCAGCGGCAGGTCCGTGCTCCCGGTGTGCTGGCCGGTGTGGGTCCACTCGGTCGCGCCGTGACGAACCAGGTAGACGTCGAGCGCCACGGCGGTCAGCGGCCGAGGAACTCCGGCCTGCCCCCGTCCTGGAGGGACCGGGCCGCCGCCTCGATCACCGCGCCCGCGCGGACCCGCTGCCCGTGCTGGATGCACACGATGCCCAGTCCGGCCCGCCGGCCCATCGGCGCCAGCGCGCTGTTGACCGCCTCCAGGACGCGGTTGGCCGCGTGGGCGGTGCCGGCGATGTCGGTGTCGGGCAGGACCGCGAGCAGCGACGGTGGTCGGTGCGCCAGCACTCCCGGCGTGTCGACGTCGCGCAGGGTGCCCGCGATGGCGGCGGCCATCATCTTCAGCGTCTCCTCGTCGATCTCGGGGCTGCTGTGGTTGTGGCCGTGGATGGGCTCGATCAGCACGATGCCCAGCGGCCGGCCGTACCGGTGGGCCCGATGGAGCTCGTCCTCCAGCACCGGCCGGATGAAGCGCTCGTTGAACAGCCCGGTCGCGCGGTCGACGATGTGCAGCGGCTGCGCATCCGGCTCGTCGATCCGGATCCCGCAGTTGGGGCAGTAATTGGCCTGGTTGGGTAGCAGCGCGCCACACGCTGGACAGCTGTCGGCGTCCGGCGGTCGGCGGCGGAAGAGGTCGCCCAGAGGCATCGTCGCCTGAGCATAGCAGCGGGTAGTTGGCCCGCAGCCGGGACCACCCCGCCGCAGCCCCTGGCCGGGGCCCTAACTTGCGACCGACGCGCTGCTCGAGTGCGTCATCCAGTCCGCCGCCCACGCGTCAACCGAGGCGATCACCGGACTCAGCGCGCGACCTCGTGGCGTGAGCCGGTAGCTGACCCGGACGGGCGGTCCCGGGTCGACCAGCCGCTCGACCAGTCCCTCGGTCTCCAGCTCCCGCAGGCGCTCGGTGAGGACGCGATCGCTGATGCCCGGAATGCCCATCAGCAGCTGGTTGAAGCGTGCCGCACCGGTCATCAGGGCCCTGATCACGGCGCCCGTCCAACGCTTCCCGATCAGCTCGATGGCCCGCTGGAAGGGCGCACTGTAGTCCACTGCCTGGGGAACCATGGGCGGGAATTCTACGGCCTGGCGCCCCTTTGTTCCAATACTTGGTTTTTCAGATTGTCAAGCAATCGACGCCTTGACGGCCGCTCGTTTCGTCCGTCGGAGGACCGGCGCAAGACGTGCGAGCAGGCAACGATGGGCCGCATGCGCTTCCTCGGCGTCGTCCTCGGCGGCCAGCCCGGCCTCGGTCAGCAGGGGCGCTCAGGGACAGGCGTAGCTGATCCGGAACGGCTGCGAGTACACGCTGGCCGGGCTGAGGACGTGCAGCGCGGCGACGCCCTGCGCCGGGGCGGCGCCCGAGTATGCGAGCGGGAGGTCGACGGTGGCGGTGCGCTCTCCGCGGCGCAGGGTCAGCCGACCCGCGGCCGCGGACCTGCCGTCCGGCCGCAGCCACTCGTACGTGACCGTACCCGGCGCACCGTTCGTGGTCACGGTCGCGTGCACCGTGATCGTGGCCGCCGGGCAGTGTCCGACGCCGCCTGCGGGGTCGGTGGCGGCCGTGATCGCGGTCACCGCCAGCGGCGGCTCCGGGGCCGGCGCGACCGGAGCCTGCAGGACCCGGACGCCGGCGACCGCGGCGACGGCCGAGACGAGCACGGCGCCCACCGCCGCCGCGATGACGCGACGGCGCCGGCGGGCCCGGCCCGCGTCCCGGCCGCCGGTCGGATCTGCCGCCGCCGAGGTCGGGACGGCCCGCGAGCGGTCCGGCCGGCCGTAGGCGCCCAGCGTCGGGGACAGCGTGAGCCCGTCGCGCAGAGACGCCGCCAGCTCGCCAGCGGTCGCCGGCCGGCGCTCGGGCGGCTTCTCGAGCGCCCAGAGCAGCGCGGCCTCGAGCAGCGGCGGGAAGCCCGGCACGAGGTCGCTCGGACGGGGGGGCGGGTCCTCCATCTGGGCGCGGACCGCCGCGTACGGGTCGACGGGGTCGACCGGGAAGGGAACGCGGCCGACCAGCATCTCGTACGCGATGACGCCGAGGCTGTAGACGTCGGCACGGCGGTCGATCGCGAGGTCGCCGCGGGCGAGCTCCGGCGCGAGGTAGGCCACGCCGTCCACCGCCCCCGCGCTCCCGGCGCGCGACCGGGCCTGGCGTTCCACCAGCGCGACCAGGCCGAAGTCGCTCACCCGGACCGCCCCGGCGCCGTCCAGCAGGACGTTCGCCGGCCGCAGGTCGCCGTGCACCACGCCCCGCTCGTGGGCGTGGTCCAGGGCCGCGGCGATCTCGCGCAGGATCCGCGCTGACTCCTCGGGGGGCGGGGTGCCCGCGGCGAGCAGCGCCCGCAGGTCGGTGCCGGGCTCGTGCTCCATGACAACGAACAGGTCCGAGCCCATCCGGACCACCTCGTGCACGCGCACGATGCCGGGATGGTCGAGGGTGGCCAGCAAGCGCGCCTGCCGCTCGAAGCGCAGGACCGTCTCGGGGTCCTGCGACGAGGCGCCGCCGACGACCTGCTCGATCACCACCTCGCGGTCGAGCGCGACCTGGCGCGCCAGGTGCACGGTGCCCATCGCCCCCTGACCGAGCTCGTCGACGAGTTCGTATCCGGGAGGTGCTGGCCTCATTCCCGGCGCGACCTTAGCCCAGATCGACCGCTCTGCGCCGAGCGAGTTGGTGTCCAGGTGGGCCAGATCGTGGTCTCGGACCGAGCACCACAGCGCAGCCTATCCGGCATAGGCAAGCGAGGAGCGGAGGGCCCGGGCCGCGATGTGGCCCGCATGGGCGCCAAGCCGCCGGCGTGGGTCGGTCGATCCGGGCTTAGCATTGAGTCGCACCGCATGGCCGCGCCCACTGTCACGCTCCGCCGCCCACGACCGCCCGACACCGCCGGCCTCGAGGTCGCGCTCGTCGAGCGAGCGCTGTCGGACGGCGGCGTCCTGTTCGGCAGGGCGTCACCCGGGTTCCAGTGCTTCTACCGTCTGACGCTCCAGCCGACGCTGTTCGGCGGCCTCGACCTCGTGCGCGAGTGGGGCCGGCTGGTGCCGACGCAGACCACGCACCGGCGCGTTGTGGAGCACTACGAGCGCAGGACGGACGTGCTGCCGGCGCTGGCCGGCGCCGTGCGGGTCCGCCTGCGACACGGCTACCGCGCACAGGCCCTGCCCGCCCGGTTCGTCCCCAGCGCACCCGTCGTGCTCTGGTGCCCGGGGCCAGGCTGAGCGTTCAGTCCGCCTCGTCCGCGACCCGCCGCGCCTCGACGATGACCAGGTCGAAGTCCGGCAGCGGCTGCTCCTGCGAGCGCTGCCAGGTCCAGCGGATCACGCCGCCGCGGTCGACGATGAACACCGAGCGTTGGGGCATTCCGGAGTAGCCCGGAACGTCCTCGCGGCGGACTCCGTACGCCTCGACCATCCTGCGCTCGAAGTCGGCGATCAACTCGAACGGCAGGCCGCCGAGCTGGTCGGCGAACGCACGGTGCGAGAAGACGCTGTCGACGCTGACGCCGTAGAGGCCGATGTCGGCGGCGGTCAGCTCATCGATCCGGGACCGAAACTCGGTCAGCTCCGTCTTTCAACCGGGCGTGAAGTCGAGCACGTAGAAGGCCAGGATCGTGGCGCGGTGGCGCGTGAACGCCTCGGAGAGCCGGACGTCCTCGCCGCCGCTGCTCGGGAGCTTCAGGTCGGGTGCCTGCTGTCCCACGTCGAGCATCGCGGAGTGAAAGTGTACTGGGACGCTAGTGCGGAGTGCGGCCGGCCAGCAGCGCGACGGCGTGGCCGAGCACCGGCAGGACGGCCTCGAGCGACTCGGTGGCGCCCCTCACGCTGCCCGGCAGGTTGAGGATCAGCGTCCGCCCCCGCACGCCGGCCAGGGAGCGCGAGAGCGCCGCCATCGGCGTCGTGCGCAGGCCGACGGCCCGCATCTGCTCGGCCAGGCCCGGCACTTCGTAGTCGAGCAGCGGCCGCGTCGCCTGTGGGGTGACATCCCGTGGGCCGAGGCCGGTGCCGCCCGTCGTCACGACGAGCGCGTGGTCCTCGGCGGCCGAGACGAGGAAGGCCGCGATCCGCTCGCGCTCGTCGGGCACCAGCGCCACCCCGGACACGTCGAAGCCGGCGGCCGAGAGGATGCGGTGCACGGCAGGGCCGCTCTCGTCCGTCATCGTGCCCGCCGATGCGCGGTCGCTGACCGTGAGGACGGCCGCGCGCGACCTGGCTCCCCCGCGGCGGGGGACGGTTGGGGTGGGGGCGATCGTCATCCTCTTCGCCAGTCGCCCGACCGGCCGCCGCTCTTGGCCAGCAGCCGCACCCGCTCGATGGTGACGCCCTTCTCGACGGCCTTCACCATGTCGATCAGCGTGAGGCCGGCCACCGCCGCGGCGGTCAGCGCCTCCATCTCGACTCCCGTCTGGCCGGTCACGCGGGCGGTCGCCTCGACCCGGACGCCGTCGTCGCCCACGTCGAACACGACCTCCACCGCGGTCAGCGGGAGCGGATGGCACAGCGGGATCAGGTCGGGCGTGCGCTTCGCGGCCATGATGCCGGCGACCCGGGCGACGCCCAGCGCGTCGCCCTTGGCCAGCTCCGACTCGCGCAGCGCGCGCACGGTGTGCGGCGCCATGCGCACGAAGCACTCGGCGGTGGCCTCGCGGCGTGTCTCGGCCTTCGCGCCGACGTCGACCATCCGGGCGGCGCCGCCCTCGTCCAGATGCGTCAGCTTCCCCTCGGACACAGCCCAAGGATATGGGGGGACGCGGACGGGGAGATCCGCCGGGCCCCATCCGCGCCCATTCCCGGCGCAGGATTAGCCACGTGCTGCGAGCCGTTCTGTTCGACTACGGCCTCACCCTCGTCTCGTTCACGTTCCCGCGGGCCGACCTGCTGTGTGTCCTGGACGAGGCGCGGCGCTGGCTCGGCCCCGACACGCCGGACGCCGAGACCCTGATGCGCGACGTCCTCGAGCCGCTGGAGGCCGACCTGGACACGATCGGCGACGACGAGGTCGACTACCTGGCCGTCTACGATCGCGCGTGGCGCCGCGCCGGCATCGAGGCGCCGCCCGAGACGCTCTACCGGATCCTCGACCGGGAACAGCGCTGCTGGGACCGAGCGATCCGCCTTGCGCCCGCCGCGCTGGAGACGCTGGACGCCCTGCGCGACCGCGGGCTGCGCACGGCCGTCGCGTCAAACGCGCCGTTCCCGCCCGAGATGATGCACCGCCAGGTGCAGGCGACCGGCATCGCCGACCGGGTCGACGCCGTGGTGTTCTCGTCCGAGATCGGCAGGCGGAAGCCGGCTCCCGAGCTGTACCGGGCGGCGCTGGACCGGCTCGGCGTCGCGGCGGCCGCCGCGCTGTACGTCGGCGACCGCGTCGTGGAAGACTTCGACGGGCCGCGGCGCCTCGGCATGCGAGGGGTGGTGTGCACGGCCCTGGCGCGCCGGCCGGTCCCGGCGGGTGTGCCGACGATCGCCCGCCTCGGCGACCTGGTCGAGTACATCGAGGCGCTCGTGTGAGCCGGCGGCGGCCGGGACGGCTCTGGCTCTTCTTCTACGGAAGGAAGCGGCGTGGGTTCCCCGGGCTCCTGGTGGCCCTGCTGGTCGCCGTCGTGGTCCTGGGCGCGCTGTTCGGCCTTCCGCACGGTGCCGACCTGAGCCGGTTCGTGATCGTGGTGACGGTCAGCGCGCTGGTCCTGGTGATCCTCGCCGCGCTCGCGCTGGTCGCGATCGCCGTGATGCGGCCGCCCCCGCGCGGGCGGCGATGAGGACTGCCGCGGCACCGGCGCCGACGCCGTTGTCGATGTTCACCACCACGAGCCCGGTGCTGCACGACTGCAGCATCGTCAGCAGCGCCGCCTCGCCGGCGCCGCCGGCGCCGTAGCCAACGCTGACCGGCAGCCCGATCACGGGAACGTCGACCAGGCCGGCCACCACGCCCGGCAGCACGCCGTCCATGCCCGCGGCGACGACCAGCGCGTCGGGCCCCCAGGCGTGCAGCTCGGCCAGCGGGCCGAGCAGCCGGTGCAGGCCCGCGACGCCCAGGTCTGCCTCCAGCCGCGCCTCCAGGCCGCAGGCTTCGACCACCATCCTGGCCTCGTCCGCCGCCGGCAGGTCGGACGTTCCCGCCGTCAGCAGCCCGACCCGCCCCGGACGCGTCTCGGGCGCGAACCCGGGCCGGCGCACGCTCGCCGCGGAGTGATAGCGCCGCACGTCGAGACCGGCTTCCGCAGCCTTCGCCTCCAGCGCGCGCCAGTGCGCGGGGCCGAGGCGGCTGACCAGCCCCTGGCCGAGCTCGGTGGCCAGCGCGACCGCCAGGCCGGCCGCCTCCTCCGGGAGCTTGCCGCTGGCCAGGACGACCTCGGGCAGCCCGCGGCGTCCCGCCCGCCCGATGTCCAGACGGGCCCGGCCCGCCAGCTCCTCCAGCTGCACCCGGCGGAGCTCGGCCTCGGCCTCGGCCTCCGACAGCTCGCCGGCCAGGAGCCGGCGCAGCACGCTCCTCACGGACCGGTGACCGTCACCCACAGCTCGCGGTCGCGGGGGCCGTCGAACTCGCAGAGGAAGATCGCCTGCCAGCGACCGAGCCGCACGTCCCCGCCGGCCACCGGCAGCGCGGCGCTCGTGCCGACGAGCATCGTCTTGATGTGGGCGTCGCTGTTCCCCTCGGCGTGCGCGAACGCGCGCTCCCGAGGCACCACGTCGCGCAGGTGTGTCAGCGCGTCGGTGGCCACCGCCGGGTCCCAGCCCTCGTTGACGGTCACACCGCAGGTGGTGTGCGGAGAGGCGACCAGGCAGGTCCCCTCCTCCACGCCCGTCGCCCGCACGGCGTCGCGGACCTGCGCCGTCACGTCCACCAGCTGCTCGCGGTGGCTGGTCGTGACACGGAGGGTCCTCACGGCAGACCGATTGTAGGATCGGGTGGTGGGCGTATCGCGGGAGGAGCTGACGGCGCGGCTGCGGGCCGAGGCGGATGGCTGTTACGCCTGGTCGAACGGCCCCGGCGACCGCTACGCCGAGCACACGCACCCGTACGAGAAGGTCCTGTACTGCGTCGATGGGTCGATCACGTTCACGCTCCGGGACCGCGACATCGAGCTCGGGCCGGGCGACCGCATGGTTCTGGCGGCGGGCACCGCACACGGGGCCGTGGTCGGGCCACAGGGGTGCACCTGCATCGAGGGGCGCGGGCGTAAGATGGCCGCGAGATGAGGTTCATCGACTTCATCCGCGACCGTGCCCGCTATTACAACTGCCCCCACTGCGGCCGCGGTCTTCGCGACTGTGAGCTCCGAATGCTGCGCCACGTCGAGGATCGGTTCACGATCCAGGTGACCTGCGCCGCGTGCCGCGTGCAGTTCGTGCTGATCCTCGCCGTCCAGGGCGAGGGGCTGGAGTCGCTGCCCCCCGACGACGCGGCGCTCGAGCGCGGTCTGCCCGACGACGCCGACCTGCTGGGCGACATGCCCCCGGCCGAGCGCGCCCCGGAGCTGGAAGCCGAGTTCGCCCTGGCGGACGCCGAGCCGATCGGCTCCGACGAGCTGCTGGACGTGCACCTCGCGCTGCGGGACTTCCAGGGCCGGCTCACCGACCTGTTCAAGCAGCCGTCCGGCGATCGCAACTAGCGCTCGGGCCCGGCGGATCTACCTGGACGACGCCGGCAGCGCTCCGGTGCTCGGCGCGGCACGGCGCGCCCGTGAGTCGTCGCCGGCCGGCAACCCGTCGAGTCCGCACGCCGAGGGCCGCTCGGCCCGCGCCGCGCTCGACACGGCCAGGGACCGGGCCGCCTCCGCTCTTGGCCGCGAGGCACGCGAGGTCGTGTTCTGCGCGAGCGGGACCGAGGCCGTGAACCTTGCGCTGCTCGGCGCCGGGCGGCGGCTGCCGGCGGACCGTTCGATCGTCACCTGGGAGGCCGAGCACCAGGCCGTCCTCGGCGCCGTCCGCCAGCTGCAGCTGGAGGGACGGTGCGTCCATGTGCTGCCGGTCACGAGCGGCGGTTTCGCGGAGACGGCGCTTCCCGCGGACGCCGGCCTGGTCTCGCTCGGCCTGGCCAACAACGAGGTGGGCACGCTCCAGCCGGTGGCCGGTGTGGCGGCGGCGGCGCGGGCGCTGGGGGCGCTCGTCCACGTCGACTGCTGCCAGGGGACCAGATGGGTGCGGCCGCCGCTGGAGCTGGCCGACCTGGCCTCCTTCTCGGGGCAGAAGCTCGGCGCCGGTCCGGGGGGTCTCCTCGTGGCGCGGCCGGAGCTGGGCCTGCAACCCCTCGCCTACGGCGGCCCGCAGGAGTGGGGCCGGCGGGCCGGTCGCGAGGACGTCGGCGCGGCGGCCGCCGTGGCGGCGGCCCTCGAGGTGAGCACTGCCGAGCGGGACCGGCGGGCCGCCGCGGCGCGACCGCTGGCGGAGCGGCTCCGCGCAGCACTCCTCGAGATCGGCGGCCGGCCGACCGGCGGCGAGCCGCGCCTGCCCAACTACGCCACGGCCGCGTTCGGCGACGTCCGGGGCGAGGACCTGCTGCTCGCGCTCGACCTGGCCGGCGTGTCGGCCTCCAGCGGGTCCGCGTGCGCGTCGGGCTCGCTGGACCCGTCCCACGTGCTGCTGGCGATGGGCCTCTCGCTCGAGGAGTCGCTTGGCAGTCTGCGGCTCACGGTCGGCTACGACACCACCGCTGAGGCTGTCGAACAGGTGTTCCACGTTTTACACTCGCTCCCACGGCATGCCCGAGATTGAGTCGGAGCTGACGCAGCGCCTCGCCCGGGGCGAGCAGGTCGTGCTGGCCACAGTGGTCCGGCTGGACGGCGAGCCGCCCTCACGCACCGGGGCCAAGGCGCTCTTCGACGGCGAACGGCAGCTGGCGGGGACGCTGGGCTGCTCGGAGTTCGACTCGCAGGCCCGTGCGGACGCGCCCGGCCTCCTGGCGGCCGGCACACCCGGGCTGCGCACCTACCGGCACGACCTGGGCGCGATCGAGGTGTACCTCGAGCCGTATCTCAGGCGCCCGGTGCTGGTGGTGCTCTCGGACACGCCGGTCGCCGTGACCCTGCGACGCTGGGCGCCCGACGTCGGCTTCGACGTCGTGAGCGCCCCACCGGCAGAGCCGCCCTCCACCGACCTGTACGTGGTGCACGCGGACCACGACGCGCCGGACCTGGTCGAGACGCTGGAGCGCCTGCTGGCCATGGATCCGCGCTTCGTCGGCCTGATGGGCAGCCGCCGGCACACCGGCCACCACCTGGAGGCGCTGCGCGCCCGCGGCATCGCCGAAGAGCGAATCGCGCGCATCCAGAGCCCGGTGGGACTCGACATCGGCGCCCGGACGCCGGCCGAGATCGCGCTGTCGATCCTGGCCGGGCTGGTCGCGCTCCGTCACGACGCGCCGGCGGGGTGGAAGGACCAGAGCTCCGCGGCGCCTTCGGTCTGAGACGGGGGGTTCGAGCGCCGACCTGGGCAACCGCCCCTGGCCGTCCCGCGCCGTCCTCGATCTCAAAACGGACGTCGCCCGGCGGGACGCCACTACGATGGCCGCGATGTCACGAATCGTGACGGCGCCGCCTCCGGAGGTCGCCGCCCTCGCACGCGCCCTGTCCGACTCGCTGCCCCCCGACGTACTGTTCGGCATCGGCGGCGGCTCCGGCTTCGGCCGGTTCGTTTCGAGGGGGATCGTGACACTCCTCACGCGAATCGCGACTACCGAGACGGCCGCGGAAGGGTTCCTGGCGGGCATCTGCCGCCACCTCCAGGTCCCGTTCCGGCAGCAGGTCGCACCGGGGCCGGAGGCGCTGCGCCAGCGCCTCGCCGGCGAACTGGCGAACGGCAGGACGCCCGTCGTCTGGGTCGAACCCGAGCACCTGCCGTGGCCGGCGCCGCCGGCCGAGTACCATGCCGTCGCGGTCCTCGGGCTCAACGGCGAGGCGGCCGTCTTCGACGGCGAGGAGCACTCGCTGCCGGCCGACAGGCTGCTGGCCGCGACGCGCACCTCGAGCGCGAAGCATCGAACACTCGTGGTGGACGGTGGCCACGGCGAGGTGAGCAGCGCGCTGCGGGCCGGCCTCGTCGCACACCACGAGCAGATGCGCGAGGGCTTCGGGCCGCCCGAGACGCGCTCTCGGTCGGGTCTCGCCGGTCTGGCCCGGTGGACGGTGGAGGTGACGCAGGACGCACGGCGCGGCCCGGCGCTGGCCGATCAGATCGAGCGTCGCGGCGGCGGGCCGGCAATGCGCGAGGCGCAGTCGGCGTTCCTCGCGTTCGCGGGCCACGAGCGGGCGGCCTCGGCCGCGTCCGGAGCGGCGGCGCGCTGGGGCGAGATGGCCGCCGCGCTCAGGTCGGGATACGCCGGGGCCGACCACGTCCGAGCCGTGCACGACGCGGAGGCGGAGGCGCTGGCGACCATCGAATCGGCTCTGCGCCGCCGCTGACCGCTGATCAGAGCTGGAGCTCCGGGCCCTCCCCGGCAAGGGCGGCCAGGTACCGCTCGGCCGAGCGCCGGACGGCGCCGGAGCCGTCGCGGTCCACGACCCGGTCCCACCAGGCGCCGTAGATGCGGTCGAACGACAGCTCGCCCGCCCGCCTCGCCATGCGCTCCACGACGTGCGCCGGGAGCGGCACCAGGTTCGGGTACGAGTACATGAAGCTGACGTACCGCCGGTCCGACACCACCTGCAGCACGTCCCCGGACAGCAGCGCGCCCCGCCCACCGGCGCCCGCCGGCCAGTGCAGGACGGTGGCGCCCGGGAAGTGGCCCCCCAGGCGGACCAGGCGCAGGCCTCCCGGCAGGTCGACCTCGTCGCCCGAGAAGAACCGGATCGCCGGGTCCGGCCGCATCACCCAGCGACGGTCGGCCTCGTGCAGGTGGACCGGTGCGCCGAACTCGTGGCTCCACTCGACCATCGACGAGTAGTAGTGCGGGTGCGAGATCGCGATCGCGGCGATGCCGCCGATCCGGCCCACCGCGGTCACCGTCGCGTCGTCCAGCAGCGTGATGCAGTCCCAGAGCACGTTGCCGTCGGGGGTCTGCACCAGCAGGGCGCGCTGGCCGATCCCGAACGCGGGTTCCGTGCCGATGCCGGTCAGCCCCGGCTCCAGCTCCTCGATCCGGTTGGCGTGGTCGCGACGCAGCGCCTCCAGGGTCGTCCACCGCTGGCCGCCCCAGCCCACGTACTGACGCCCGTCCTCGCAGACCGGGCACCTCTCCGGCTCGACCGCGCCGGGCGCGAACTGCACCCCGCAGGTCACGCAGATGAAGCTGGTCATCGGCCCAACCGTACCTCGGCTCGTCCGCTCAGGTATCGTGCACGCCAGACGTCCCTCTCCCTGCAACGAGGAGGTGCAAGGATTGGTCACCGCTGGTCTGCTCATCCTGCGGCTCGTGCTCGGCCTCACCGTCGCTGCGCACGGCGCCCAGAAGCTGTTCGGCTGGTTCGATGGCCCCGGTCTGACCGGGTTCGCCGCCACCCTGGAAGAGCTCGGCGTGCGTCCCGGTCGCATCTGGGCAGTCGTCTCGGCGGCCGTCGAGTTCGGCGGCGGCATCCTGGTCGCCGTGGGCCTGCTCACGCCCGTCGCGGCCCTTTTCATCGTCGGCGACCTGCTCATCGCCATCCTCACGATCCACCTCACCCGCGGCTTCTGGAACCACGACGGCGGCTACGAGTTCCCGCTCGCGCTGATCGGCGGACTCGTGGCGCTCTCGCTGGTCGGACCCGGCAGCCTCTCGCTCGACCGGGTGATCCGGCTGTCCCTCCCCGAGCCGGCCACGTGGCTGGCGATCGTCATCGTGGTCCTGCTGGGCGTCGTGGCGGCCGCCGCCTCCGGCCGCCTGCAGGGCGCCGATCAGGCCCGACAGACCGTGCGCTGAGCGCCTGCCGCGTCTCCCGCCTGCCGAAAAGAAAGGACCGCACACTGGGCGAGTGCCTGGTGTGCGGCCTGTGGATGGCTCGCGGGGGTAGTCACGGCCATCCCGCTCACGTTATACCGCTGCTGGCGACTCTTGTCACCGCCCGGCTTGCGGGCCAGCAAGACCTTGCCGGATGGCATGTCGGCTGAGCTTTACAGCACCTCGGCGGCGAGGAGGTCGTCGACGGTCTCCCGGCGCCGGATGAGCCGAGCCGATCCATCGCGCACCATGACCACCGCCGGCCGGGGCAGGCCGTTGTAGTTGCTGGCCATGGCGAGGCAGTACGCGCCGGCCGCGGGGACGAGCACGACGTCGCCGGGCGCGACCGGCGGCAGAGGGGCGTCCGTGACGAGCACGTCCGTGGACTCGCAGTACTTGCCGGCGATCGTCACCAGCCTGTCCGGCAGCGCTTCCGGGTCGGACGCCAGCAGCACCTCGTAGCGGGCGCCGTACAGCTTGGGCCGGATGTTGTCGCCCATGCCGCCGTCCACCGCCACGTAGCGGCGGACGCCCGGGATGTCCTTGATCGCCCCGACCGTATAAACCGCGACGCCCGCTGGTCCGGCGATCGAGCGGCCCGGCTCGACCACCAGCAGCGGCGTCCGCAGCCCGCGGCGCGACGCGCCCTCCTCGAGCGCCACCAGCAGCGTCTCCACGAACTGCCTCGGGGTCGGGGGGTCGTCCGCGCGCGTGTAGGCGATCCCCAGCCCGCCGCCCGCGCCCAGCCGCGCCGGCTCGAAGCGCAGGTCGTGGCGGAGCTCCGCCGCCAGGTCCAGCATGATCTCCATCGCCGCCACGTGGCCCCGAAGGTCGAACACCTGCGAGCCGATGTGCGAGTGGAGGCCCACCAGCTCGACGCGGTCGTGCACGAGCGCCCGCTCGACCGCCTGGCGCGCGGCGCCCGACTCGACGGAGAAGCCGAACTTGGAGTCGAGCTGGCCGGTGCTGATGAAATCGTGGGTCTCCGGCCGGACGCCCGGCGAGACCCGCACCTGGCAGCGCATCCGACCGCCGGCCGGCACGACCCGGCCAAGCAGGTCCAGGTCCTGGAACCCGTCGATCACCAGGATGGCCCGCGCCTCCCACGCGGCAGCCACGTCCTCGACGCTCTTGTTGTTGCCCAGGAAGTGCAGCCGGTCGGTCGGGTAGCCGGCCGCCAGCGCGACGTGCAGCTCGCCGGCCGAGACCACGTCCAGGCCCAGGCCCTCCGACGCGACCACGCGCAGGAAGCCCGGGCTGGCGAACGCCTTGGCCGAGTACAGGACCTCACCCCGATCGCCCATCGCGTCGACGTACTCGCGACAGCGCAGCCGCACGGTCTCCTCGTCGTAGACGTAGAGGGGCGTGCCGTTGCCGCGCGCCAGCTCCACCAGGTCGCAGCCGCCGACCTCCGCGTGGCCGCGGCCGTTCACCCGGTACGTGACCGGGAAGAGCATCAGGCCCGGCGCTGCGCTAGTTGTGAGAGCAGCCGCACGCGCCGCCGCAGCAGCCACCACCCGCGCGAGGCGTGGGGGCCATCGGCAGCGTCGACGTGAACTCGCTGTCGCCGCCGATCGCGGCGAACGTGGAAACCAGCACGCGGGTCCGGGTCGACTCGCAGGACGGGCAGGCGTGGGCCCGATCGCGCTCGGCGTACGAGGTGAGCAGCTCGAAGCGGCGCTCGCAGGCCTCGCAGCGATACTCGTAGATCGGCATCGACATGGATTGTAAAGAGGACGCGTATGTACGTCTGCTGGCCACGTGGCCCGGCCTGGTCAGCGGACCTGCCGAGCCGCTCGTGCGCGACAGCCTGGTGCTGCTCGACCACCTGGCCGGCGCCCGCTCGGTGGTGGACGTCGGCTCGGGCGGCGGCATGCCCGGCATCCCCCTGAAGATCGCGCGGCCCGAGCTGCGGATCGTCCTGGTCGAGTCCGACCGCCGCAAGGCGGCGTTCCTGGTCCACGCCGCCGCCCGGCTGGCGCTCGACGTCGAGGTGGTCGCCGACCGCGCCGAGGCGGCGGGCCGGGGCCCGCTCCGTGAGTCGTTCGACGTCGCCGCGTGCCGCGCCCTCGCCCCGATGCCGGTCCTCGCCGAGCTGTGCCTGCCGTTCGTCCGGGTCGGAGGCCGGCTGCTGGCCATGAAGGGCCAGGTCGAGGAGGCGGC
>DASQZW010000278.1:0-18394 GCA_035638495.1 Terriglobales bacterium | reverse complement strand
GACCCGGGTGAACGCCACCCAGGCCGACCCGGACACCGTGCACGAGACCGTCTGGCTCTGCCCGTGCGGCGCGGGGCCGATCGCCGTCGAGCACGTGCCCAGGTCCGAGCCGTCGTCGCGGACCAGGTGGAAGTCGGCGCTCGCGGGCCCGAACTGCGGGCCGCGCTGGTTCATGACCGCGATCGAGACCGTGCAGCTGGACCCCAGGTCGCAGTCCGGGCCGTGCTGGATCGAATTCTCGTCGGGCGCGAACTGCGCCGGCAGGGTGGCCGGGTCGTCGGTGCTGACGACCGGACTCGGCACCTGCACGGCCGGCGCCGGCGTCGGGAAGTCGAGGTCCACGGCCATGTCCGTGACCCCGTCGTGCGTCCGGTACGAGGGGCTCGACACCAGCCGCAGGAAGCGCTGCGGCGCGACCGCGCTCACGTACAGGTCGCCGTACCGGTCGCTGAGCACCGCGGCCGGCACGCCTGAGATCCGCGTCGTCCTGCTGACGCGGTCGAACGTGCTGCCGGGCCTGGCCACGTCCAGCAGCGCGAGGGACCGGGTGAGCGACGCGGTCGACAGGGCGGTGAGCTCCTCCGCGCCGGTCACCCAGCGGCCGGCGAAGAAGGCGGCCAGACTGCCCTGGCCGGACCAGAAGTCCTGCCCGGCGAGCGCATAGCCGCGGCCACCCGCGTACCGGTACTGGACCGTCCGGCCGTCGCTGACGACCGTGCCCTGGCTGTCACCGTCCCTCTCGATCGTGACGTCGACGTGGAAGGCGTGGCCGTCGTGCTTGAACGCCCCCAGGACGTGGACGGCGGGCGCGCCGGCGTACTGGGCGAGCGCCGCCGTCAGGTCCTGCCGGGCCACCGGTGAGCGCAGGTCCAGTGGCCCGACGCCGTTCAGGCCCAGCGCGACGAGGATCGCCAGCGCCAGGCCCAGCAAGATCAGTGACCGGCGAGCGGCCCGGCGCCGAGCACCCCGGCGGCCTGGACGATGGGCGGGTAGAGGCCGAGGGCCAGGGCCAGCACCGCCGACACCGAGACCGCGACGATCGGGCCCGGCGTCCGGTCCAGCTCGCGCCGCTCCGTCGTGGGCGTGAACACGTGCACGACGACGCGCAGGTAGTAGGCGACCGAGACCACGCTGGTGAGCACCCCGATCACGACCAGCCACGTCCAGCCCGCCGACACGCCGGCGGTGAACAGAAACAGCTTGCCGAAGAAGCCCACGAGGGGCGGGAAGCCGGCCAGCGAGAGCATGAACACGGTCATGAGCAGGCCGAGCCAGCGGTTCCGCTCCCACAGCCCGTCGAGGTCCTGGAGGCGGTCGCGCTCGCCCGCCGGAGTGACCAGCACGGTGAGGACCGCGAAGGCGCCGAAGTTCATGAACAGGTAGGCGAAGAGGTAGAACAGCACGGAGCTGATGCCCGCGCTCCCACCGGCGAGCACGCCGATCAGGATGTAGCCGGCCTGCGCCACGCCCGAGTAGGCGAGGAGGCGCTTCACGCTGGTCTGCACGATCGCCAGCAGGTTGCCCAGGATCATGCTGAACGCCGACACGAACGCGAGCAGCACCTGCCACTCCAGGGCCACGCCCCCCAGCGCGAAGTCGAAGACGCGGAGGATCATCGCGAAGGCCGCGGCCTTGGTGCCCACCGACATGAACGCCGTGACCGGGAGCGGCGCCCCCTGGTACACGTCGGGCGTCCACTGGTGGAACGGGGCGCCGGAGATCTTGTACGCGAAGCCCACGCCGAGCAGCAGCACGCCGATGAGCAGCAGCGGGTTGGATGCCTCGTTCGGACCGATCCGCCTGGCGATCTCGGACAGCAGCGTCGTGCCGGACGCGCCGTACACCAGCGCCATCCCGTACAGGACGAACGCGCTCGCGAAGCCGCCCACGAGCAGGTACTTGGCCGCCGACTCCTGCGACGGCGTGTCGCGCCGGGCGAACCCGCTCGCCACGTAGAGCGAGATCGAGAGCAGCTCCAGACCCAAGAACACCGTGACGAGCGACGTCGCGGCGCCCAGCACCATCATCCCCACGACCGCCGCCAGCGTGAGCACGTGGAACTCCGACTCCAGGAAGTCCCGCCGCTGCACGTACGCGTGGGAGACGATCACCGTCAGGATCCCGAGAACGCTGAACAGCATCTCGAAGTAGATGGCGAAGCTGTCGCCGGTCGCGAAGCCGAAGTACGCGCTGTGGCCGCCGCCCCGCTGCCAGTTGAGGCCGGCGAGGGCCAGCGCCACGAGCAGGCCGGCCACCGAGATGACGGCGACGGTGTCGCCCCGCCGGCGGGCCGGCAGGACCAGGTCCACGATCATGGCGACGAGCAGCGTGACGATGACGGCGGTGATCGGCGCGACCTGGACGAGGTCGCTGCCCGCCTGAGCGAAGGTGTAGTCGAGCGTCGGCGTGGCGGCGAGGAAGGTGATCACGTCCGGTGCTCCTGCGTGAACGCGCTGCAAGGACCTGGAACAGACTCCAGACTCGGGCCGAACACGGGCTTGGCCAGAGTCTGTGAGTAACGTCCCGGATAGAGGGGGGGTTCCGGAAGGGGGGGCCTGCCCCCCATTGCAGAGGTCATCTCCAGGGCACCGGGAGCGGGAAGCCGAGCGAGGTCATCGCCTGCGTGAGCAGGTAGGGATAGAGGCCGAGCAGGGCCATCAGCAGCAGCAGCGGCACCAGCAGCCCCAGCTCGCGCGGCAGGATGTCGCTGCGGGCCACCGCCGCGCCCTCACCCGCCGGGTGGGCGCCGTGGTGGCCGTGGTCGGTTGCCGGCGGCCCCGGGAGCTGCTCGCCGGGCGCCGCGTACATCAGGCCCTGGTACAGCCGGAGCATGTAGACCGGCGCCAGCACCAGGCCCAGTGCGCCGACGATCGCCAGCCACGTCTGGAACTGCCAGGCGCCGAGCAGGGTCATGAACTCGCCGACGAAGCTGTTCAACATCGGCAGGCCGAGCGTCGCCAGCGTGGCGACCAGGAAGACACCGGCCAGGACCGGCATGCGCGGCGCCAGGTCCTTCAGCGCGGCCCGGTCGTACGTGCCGACCCGGGCGGCGATCCACCCGATGAGCAGGAACAGCGCCGGCACGATGATCCCGTGGTTGACCATCTGCAGCACCGCGCCCTGCTGGCCCTGCTGGTTGAAGGCGAAGATGCCGAGCACGATGAAGCCCATGTGGCTCACGCTGGAGTACGCGACCAGCAGCTTCATGTCCCGCTGGGCCAGCGCCATCAGCGCGCCCCAGAGGATGCCGCCGACGGCCAGCCAGGGGACGACCGAGTTCCAGTCCCACCACAGCACGGGGTGGGGGAGGAGCGGCAGCAGGATGCGGAGCATCGCGTAGGCGCCGGTCTTGCCCATCACCCCGGCAAAGGTGACCAGCAGCGGCACCGGCGCCGCCAGGTACGCGTCCGGCAGCCATCCGTGGAACGGGAACAGCGGCACCTTGATCGCGAACGCCAGCCCGAACAGGAAGAACAGGCCGAACTGGATGGACTGGGTGGGCGGGTGGCTGGCCAGCGTCGCCAGGTCGAACGTGTGGGCGCCGCCGCCGGCGTACACGTACTCGCCGATGACGGCGACCAGCGCGAGCAGCGATCCCGCCAGCGTGTAGAGCACGAACTTGGTCGCGGCTGAGGCACCGCTGACTCGGCGGCCCGACCCGGGTGAGTCCCCCCACTGCCAGAGCAGGAAGTAGGCCGGGATCAGCTGCGCCTCCCAGAACACGTAGAAGAGCAGCAGGTCGGCGGCCAGGAAGACGCCGGCCATCCCGCCCTCCAGCAGCAGGAGCAGCGCGATGAAGCCCCGGCGCCGGGCGATCCGGTCCCCGGTGGCGAGGACCGCGACCACCGTCAGGAACGCGTTGAGCAGGACCAGCCACAGGCTGATGCCGTCCAGGCCCAGGTGGTACGCGATGGAGTAGTTGCTGACCCAGGGCGCGTACTCCTCGAACTGGTAGCCGTGGTGCCCGAACTGGAACGTGACGGCGGCCGTGATCGCGAGGGCGAGCGCGACGAGCGCGGCCAGCAGTCCGGCCGGGCGGACGAAGCGCTCCGGGAGGAGGGCCACGACCACGGCGCCGGCGACGGGGACGAGCCAGAGAGCGGTCAGCATCAGCTCGTCGCCCTCACCAGCAGGATCAGGACCAGCGCGGTCACCGCCCCGCCCACGAACACCAGCATGTAGGTCCGGAAGTAGCCGCTCTGGGTCAGCGACAGTTCGCCCGCGCCCGCCCGCGCGGCGATGCCGACGTCGGTCGGGAGGCCTTCGATCACGGGCTCCTCCAGGAGCTTGTCGCCGCCGCTCGCGGCGCCGTCCATGGTCCGCACGAACAGTGCGTCGTACAGGTCGTCGAAGTAGTACTTGCGTTCGAGCAGCCGCTGCAGCCAGGGGACGGCCGCGGACCACGGGCGCCACACCGGCCGCCCGTAGAAGTTGTACGCGGCCAGGAACAGGAGCACCGCGAGCGCCAGCGTCCCGAGGGTGACCGGGAGGTCGTACGGGCTCGGCGGCCAGCCGACGACGCCGACGACCGGCGACAGGAAGCGCGAGACCAGCGCCCAGCCGTCCGGCACCAGGGCATTGACCTGGAGCAGCCCGCCCACCGTCGTCAGCACGGCGAGGATCACGACCGGGACCAGCATCACCGGCGGCGCCTCGTGCGGGTGCTCGACGGGCCGCTCCTTCGAGGGACTGCCCCAGAAGGCCATCCACCACATCCGCCCGGTGTAGAAGGCCGTCAGCACCGCCGTCACCAGGCCGACCACCCACAGCGCCTGCGGGAAGGCTCCCGGCTTGCTGAACGTGTCGCCCAGGACCAGGTCCTTGGAGAAGAAGCCGACGAACGGGATGATCCCCGCCAGCGACAGCGAGCCGGCCAGGAAGCAGATCGACGAGGTCCGCATCTGGCCCCAGAGGCCCCCGTAGCGGCGCATGTCCTGGTCGTCGTTCATCGCGTGGATGACGTTTCCGGCGCCCAGGAAGAGCAGCGCCTTGAAGAACGCGTGGCTGAGCAGGTGGAAGAAGCCGGGGCCGTAGGCTCCGATGCCGACGGCCAGGAACATGTAGCCGATCTGGCTCATCGTGGAGTAGGCGAGCACCCGCTTGATGTCCGTCTGGACGATGGCGATCGTCGCGGCGACCAGCGCGGTGACCGTGCCTATCAGCGCGGCGGCGCCGTGCGACCACACGGCCACGTCGAAGATGGGGTGCATGCGGCCGATCAGGTACACGCCGGCGGTCACCATCGTGGCCGCGTGGATCAGCGCCGACACGGGCGTCGGACCCTCCATCGCGTCCGGCAGCCACGTGTGCAGCGGGATCTGAGCGGACTTGGCGATCGCGCCCACCAGCAGGAGGAATCCGATCACCTCCAGCCAGAAGCCGTCCGACTTCGGCAGTGCGGCGAACACCCCGGCGAACGTGGTCTGCCCGTACTGGGCGAAGATCGCGAACGTGGCCAGGATCAGTCCGACGTCGCCGATCACGTTCATCACGAACGCCTTGCGCGCCGCGATCACCGCGCTGTAGCGCCAGTAGTAGAAGCCGATCAGCAGGTATGAGCTCAGGCCGACCATGGCCCAGCCCATGATCAGGAAGACGAAGTTGCCCGCCAGGACCAGCAGCAGCATGGAGAAGATGAAGAGGTCCATGTAGCAGAAGAAGCGGGCGTAGCTGGCGTCACCCTCGTGGTCCATGTAGCCGACGGCGTAGGTGACGATCAGCCCGCCGACGCCGGTCACGACCAGGCACATGAACACCGAGAGCCGGTCGACCAGCAGGCTGGCGGGCAGGGTGAACGAGCCGCTCTTGATCCACGTCCAGTACGTGAAGTCGTGCGGGGTGCTGTTCTGGAGCGAGTCTGCGAACAGGATCAGCGTCGCGACGAACCCGAGCCAGACGACGCCAGGACCGATCAGCCGGACCGCCGCGCGAGGAATGGACAGCGCGGTCACCGCCAGGACGAGCGCTCCGCCGGCGGGCAGCAGGAGCAGGGCGAGGGCGACGGCTTGCAGCATGGCGGTCAGCCCTTGAGCTCGCTCAGCTCGTCGACGTCGTCGAGGTCGCGCACCCGGAAGATGTCGACCAGGATGGCCAGGCCGACCACCGCTTCGGCCGCCGCCACGGTCATGACCATCAGCGCGAACAGCTGGCCCTCGAGGTTGTGCAGCTGCGCGGCGAACGTGATCAGCGTCAGGTTCGCGGCGTTCAGCATCAGCTCGATGCAGACCAGGATCACGATCGGGTTGCGCCGGATCAGCACGCCGACCGCGCCCAGCAGGAACAGGATGAAGGCGAGGCCCAGGACGAGCCTGGCATCCAGGGTGCCGGCGCCGACCTGGATCTGACCGTAGTCAGGCAACGTTGTCCTCCCTCCCCCGCCGCGTCCCACGCCGGGGGGGCGAGTCGTCTTCCTCTTCCTCTCTGCGGACCTCGCTCGCCGTCCGCCCGCCGCGGCTCAGGTAGATGGCGCCCACGGCCGCCACCAGCAGGAGGATGGAGGTCAGCTCGAACGGATACAGATACGTCGTGAAGAGTCCCGCAGCGATCTGCTGCACCGTGCCGAAGACCGACAGGTCGACCTTGTCGGGGGCGCGGAAGCCGATGCCCTGCGCCTCCGCGTAGACGAACCCGCCGAAGACCGCGACGACCAGGATGGAGAGCGGCCACTGGAAGCGGAGGCGGCGAGTCGCCTGCTCGCGCATCGGGCCCAGCAGGGCGACCACGAACAGGAACAGCACCATCACCGCGCCCGCGTACACGATCACCTGGACCGCGAACACGAACTGGGCCGAGAGCAGCAGGAAGATGACGGAGAGCGCCAGCATCACCGCCACGAGGCTGAGCACGCTGCGGATCGGCTGGCGGGACGCGATCACGCCGAGGCCGCCGATCACCGCGATCACGGCCATCACCCAGAAGACGATCTGCGGGACGATCACGCTGTCCCTCCCCCCTCGCGGGGGAGGGGCAGGGGTGGGGGGGACGTCGTCGTCTGCCTTTGTTCCCCACCCACGACGAGGGGATCCTGCTGGTCCGGATTCGGCTCCAGCAGCATGTCCTTCGTGTAGACGAACCGCTCGCGGCTGACGTCGGAGAGCTCGTACTCCGGTCCCAGCACGATCGCCTGGACCGGGCACGCCTCCTCGCAGTACCCGCAGAAGATGCAGCGCAGCATGTTGATCTCGTAGACCTTGGCGTAGCGCTCGCCCGGGCTGACACGATGCTCCTCGGTGTTCTCCGCGGCGATGACGAGGATGCAGCCCACCGGGCAGGCGGCCGCGCACAGCTCACAGCCGATGCACCGCTCCAATCCGTTGTCGTACCTGCGCAGGTAGTGGCGGCCGCGGTAGCGCGCCGCGCGCGGCGTCTTCTCCTCCGGGTAGTTGACCGTGACCTGCGGCTGGAACCGCTGACCGAGCGTCGTCCTCAGGCCGGTCACCAGCGCGCCCACGTCCTGCAGCACGTTCTGCCGCGGGCGCTGCGATCGCCTCTCGATGTCGTCCATCTCGAATCCCTACTGAACCGCCACCAGCACCACGGCGGTGACCACCACGTTGGCCAGCGCGACCGGCAGCAGCACCTTCCAGCCCAGCCGCATCAGCTGGTCGTAGCGGAGCCGCGGCAGCGTGGTCCGCAGCCAGATGTACACGAACAGGAACAGGATCACCTTCACCAGGAACGTGACCCACGCGAACGGCCCGATCGCCGGGTGCCAGCCCGCGAAGAAGAGCAGCGAGGCCAGCGCGGAGACCGTGATCATGTTCACGTACTCGCCCAGGTAGAAGCAGACGAACTTCAGGCCCGAGTACTCCGTCAGGTAGCCGCCGACCAGCTCCTGCTCCGCCTCCGGCAGGTCGAAGGGCGTCCGGTTGGTCTCCGCGACCGCCGCGATCAGGTAGATGACGAAGCTCACGGGGGCCAGGATCACCAGAGGAATCGGCCCGTTGTACGGGCCCCAGTGGACCGAGTAGCTGGCGATGTCGGACAGGCGCAGCGAGCCCGCGATCATGAACACGGGCACCAGCGACAGGCCCAGCGCCATCTCGTAGCTGATGAGCTGGGCCGCGGCCCGGAGGCCGCCCAGCAGCGAGTACTTGGAGTTCGACGACCAGCCGCCGAGCAGGATCGCGTACGCGTTCATCCCGCTGACCGCGAACACGAACAGGATGCCGATGTTGAGGTTCGCGATCCAGTACGTGAAGGTGTTCGACAGGCCGATCGGGATCACCGCCCAGGCCAGGAACGCGGCGGCGACGATGATCGCCGGCGCCACCAGGAAGAGGATGGGGTCCACGTCGCGGGGCCCGAAGCTCTCCTTGAACGCCAGCTTGATGCCGTCGGCCGCGCTCTGCATCAGGCCCCACGGGCCGACGCGGTTGGGCCCCGGCCGGCGCTGCATGTGGCCGAGCTCGATGCGCTCGAACCAGACGGTGTACGCGGCGCCGGTCAGGATCACGAAGACGACGATCACCATGGCGACGACCAGGACCACCCAGTGCGTGACCGATCCGGTGTACAGCCCGAACGGATCGGGAGGGGTCAGCCGGATCATGGGCGCGCCGGCCCGTACATGACCGGGGTCGGCTCCGGTTCGGGAGCCGGCGGGTCGGCCAGCGCCGAGAACGCCGGGTTGGCGCGCGCCGCCTCGCGCTGGACCTGGAAGATGCCGGCGAAGTCCAGGCCGGGCACGCCGAGCCGCTGGCCGACCTCGCTCAGCACGTCCCAGCCCTCGCGCAGCGGCGGGTCGAGGGGGAGGACCGGCCGCAGGAACTGCACCCGGCCCTCGAGGTTCGTGTAGCTGCCCTGCGCCTCCGCGAAGCTGGCGGCGGGCAGGACGACGTCGGGCTCGCCGTGCTCGGGCCGGAGCTCCGTGTCCCAGACCGCGACGAAGGTGGCGCTGTCGGGGATGCGACCGGGCGCCGGCGGACCCCAGCAGAGGACGGCCTCGCAGCCCTCCAGGTCGTCGACGGCACCCGCCAGACCCGCGGCCAGGGCGCCGCGCTCGTTGGTGCTGCGGAACAGCGGCATCGATCGTCCGTCGACGCGTGCGGCCAGCTCGGCCACCGCGGCCGCGAGCGCGCCGGTGGCCTCCGTGCCGCGGCCGTCACCCCAGACGATGGCGACGGGCCCTTCGGCGAGCAGCTCGTGGCCGGCCAGGCCCCGCACCGCCTCGGCGGCGCCGCCCGGCTCGTAGCGGACATGCGCCGCGTACGGCCAGCGGTCGAGGTCGGTGTCGGCCGGGTTGGCGACGACCAGCTTCGCCCCCAGCTTGCTGACCGCCTTCTTGACGCGCAGGTTCACGATCGGGGCGTCGGCCGCCACGTCGGAGGCGACGACCACGACCGCGCGACAGCGGTCGATCTCGGCGATGCGCAGCGTCGGGGCGTCGGGCGCCGGGATCGTCGTGCGGCCCTCGAGCGCGACGCGGGCGCCCCGCCACGGGCCGTCCAGCAGACGGCGGAGCAGGTGCAGCTCCTCGTTCGTCACGTCTCGGGGGAGCGAGATGCCGAGCGCCCTGCCGTGGAAGCCGGTGACCAGCGCGTCCAGCGCCTCGTCCCAGGAGGCCGCGCGGCCCGCGACCTGCGGCACGCGCAGCCGGTCGGGCCGGTTGACGTGCGTGTACTCGAACCGGCCGCGGTCGCAGATCCAGCCCTCGTCGATCTCGTCGTTCTGGTGCGAGGTGACGCGCACGAGCTGGCTGCGGCGCTGCCAGAGCGTGACGCTGCAGCCCACGGCGCAGCGCGAGCACACCGACGCGGTGTGGTCCATATCCCACGGCCGTGACTCGAAGCGCCAGACGCGGCTGGTCAGCGCCCCGACCGGACACAGGTCGATGATGTTGCCGCTGAAGATCGACTGCAGCGGCCGGTCGAACTGGCTGGTGATGAACGAGTCGATGCCGCGCTGCTCGACGGTCAGCTCCTGTTCCCACGCGATCTCGTCGTAGTACCGGGTGCAGCGGTAGCAGAGGACGCAGCGCTCGCGGTCGAGCGCGATGCGGTCCGAGAGCGGGATCGGCTTCTGGAAGTGGAGGCGCGGCGCGTCCACGTGGCTCGTCGGGTAGCCGTGCCGGAACGTGTAGTCCTGCAGCGGGCACTCGCCGCCCTTGTCGCACACCGGGCAGTCGAGCGGGTGGTTGACCAGCTCGTACTCGAGGATGTCGGCGCGGGCGCTGACCGCCATCGGGCTGTTGGTGCGCACGACCATGCCCTCGGCCACGGGGGTGGTGCAGCCCGTCTGCGGCCGCGGGGGGCCGGGGCTGATCTCGACGAGGCACAGCCGGCAGGCGCCGACCGGGTTGAGCTTGTGGTGGTAGCAGAAAACGGGGATCTCGATGCTGGCCTGCTTGGCCGCCTCGACGATCAGCGTCCCCTTCGGCACCGAAACCTGCTGACCGTCGATGGTCAGCGTGACCAGGTTCGGTGGCGGCCCCCCGTTCGGCTCAGGCATGGGCGGGCACCCGGTCAGCCGAGCACTCGTCGCGCAGCGCGTGCTCCTCGTACTCGTCGCGGAAATGCCTCATCGTCGACATGATCACCCAGCCCGCGGAGTCGCCCAGGCCGCACAAGCAGCGGCCGTTCTGGAGGCTCTCCTGGATGCGGTCCAGGATCTGCAGGTCCATCACGCCGCCCTGACCCGAGAGGATCCGCTCGAACGTGCGGACGGCCCAGTTGCCGCCCACGCGGCACGGCGTGCACTTGCCGCACGACTCGGTCGCGTAGAAGCGGAGCAGCCGGTATGCCGCCCTGACGACGCAGTGCGAGTCGTCCATCACGATCACGCCGCCCGAGCCGGCGATCGTGCCGATGCGGGCCAGCTCGTCCAGGTCGGTCGACGTGTCGAGCATGGACTCGGGCAGCACCGGCGCCGACGAGCCGCCCGGCCAGAAGACCTTGACCCGGCGCCCCTCGGGCGGGCCGCCCGCCAGCTCCATGATCACGTGCCGGAAGGTGACGCCCAGCTCGATCTCGTAGACGCCGGGCCGGCGTACATCGCCGCTGACCGTCAGCAGGCGCGTGCCCTTGGCGCTCCCGAGGCCGAACCTGGCGTACTCGGCCCCGCCGTGGCGCACGATCCAGGGCAGGTTGGCCAGCGTCTCCACGTTGTTGAGCAGCGTCGGCCGTCCCCACGCGCCCTTGACGGCGGGGAAGGGGGGGCGGGACCGCGGCTGGGCCCGCTTGCCCTCCAGCGATTCCAGGAGCCCGGTCTCCTCGCCGCAGATGTACGCGCCGTGGCCGCGGTACATCTGGATGTCGAGGGCGTAGTCGCAGCCGAACGGCCGGTCGCCGAGGATGCCGGCGGCGCGCAGCTCCGCGATCGCCTCGACCAGCCGCTGGATCGGCCCGTCGTACTCGCCCCGGATGTAGATCCAGGCCTGGTGGGCGCCGATCGCGTAGCAGGCGATGCACACGCCCTCGAGCAGCATGTGCGGCGAGTTCTCCATCAGGTAGCGGTCCTTGGCCGTCCCGGGCTCGGACTCGTCGGCGTTCACGACGACATAGCGCGGGCCCGGGATGTCCCTGGGCATGAAGCCCCACTTCGTGCCGGTCGGGAACCCGGCGCCGCCGCGACCGCGCAGGCCCGACGTCTTGACCTCGGCCTGGATCTGCTCGGGCGTCAGCGAGCCCAGCGCCCGCTGCAGCATCTCGTACCCGCCGTGGCGCCGGTACACGTCCAGACGGTGAAGGTCGTGCGTGCCGAACAGCCCGGTCAGCAGGTGGTGGCGTTCGGGGCCGTGCGATCCCCGCAGCTCAGTCGCCATGTGCCTCCTCGCGTGCGCCGTCGATCACTTCGTCCTCGAGAGAGAGAGAGACCAGGGGATGCCGTAAGCACGGCCTTCGCCCTGTGTGTGAGTCCGTCTTCCCGAGTTCGCCCAGCACGGATTCCGGACGCCGGAGCGATGCGCCGCAGGCGCCCCCAACGTCCCGGACAGAGGGGGGGTTCTGGAAGGGGGGGCCTGCCCCCCCTTGCTTCGCTCAGTCGACATGCGCCTCCTCGCGTACGCGATCGATCAGTTCGTCGACCTTCCGCGTGGTCAGGTCGTAGTGGTAGCGGTTCCGGTAGCGCATCATCGGCGCGTACTCGCACGCGCCCAGGCACTCGACCTCCTCGACGCTGAAGAGGCCGTCCGCGCTCACCTCCCCGAAGTCGTCGACGCCCGCGCGCTTCTTGATGTGGTCGCAGAGTTCGACCGCGCCGCGCAGGGTGCAGGAGAGGTTCGTGCAGACGTAGAAGTGGTGCTTGCCGATCGGCTCGAGGTGGAACAGCGAGTAGAACGTGGCCACGCCCTGGACGTAGCCGGGGTCGAGCCTCAGCAGCTCGGCAACCTCGGTCATCGCCTCCTGGGTGAGGTGGCCCAGCTCCTCCTGCGCGATGTCCAGTGCCGGCATGACCGCGCTCCGGACCTCCGGGAAGCGTGCGGGCAGCGCTCTGATCTCGTCGACCGCGTGCGTCGAGAGCGCCATCAGCGGTCGCAGTCCCCGAGGACCGTGTCGGCGGTGCCGATGATCGCGATGAAGTCCGCCAGGATGTGCCCGAGCGACATGTGCTCGAGCGCCTGGAGGTTTCCGAAGGACGCGGAGCGGAACTTCACGCGCCGCGGCTTGTGTGTGCCGTCCGAAACGATGTAGCAGCCGTTCTCACCGCGGCCCGACTCGACGGCCACGTACACGTCGCCGGTCGGCGGCGAGTAGCCCTCGGTGAAGAGCTTGAAGTGGTGGATGACCGCCTCCATCGAGGTCTCGAGCTCCTCGCGCGGGGGCGGCAGCATCTTGCGGTCGTCGACGTTGACCGGACCGGTGGGCAGGCGGTCCAGCGCCTGGCGCAGGATCCTGACCGACTCGCGGAGCTCCTTGATGCGCACCAGGTAGCGCGCGTAGCAATCGCACCCGGCCTCGACGGCGACCTCCCAGTCGTAGGTCTCGTACCCGCAGTAGGGGCGGTCCTTGCGCAGGTCCCACGGCAGGCCGGAGCCGCGGATCATCGGGCCGGTGGCGCCGAGCCGGATCGCGTCCTCGGCGGATAGATGGCCGACCCCCTGCGTGCGCTCCTGGAAGATCGGGTTGTGGGTGAGCAGGTCCTCGTACTGGTCGATGTTGGACGGCATCTCGCGGATGAACCTGTCCAGCAGCTCGAGGAAGCGGGGCGTCGCGTCAGCCGTCACACCGCCGGGCCGGATGTACGACGTGTGCATCCGGAAGCCGGAGATCTCCTCGTTGAGGTCCATGATCTTCTCGCGGTCCCGCAGGCAGTACATGAAGATGCCCATGGCGCCCAGCTCGATCCCGCTGGTGCCCAGCCAGATCAGGTGCGAGGCGATGCGCGTCAGCTCGCACATGATCACGCGCAGGCCCTGCGCGCGCGCCGGCGCCTCGACGCCCATCAGCTGCTCGACCGCGAGGGCGTAGGCGAGGTTATTGATGGGGGGCGAGAGGTAGTCGTGGCGGTCGGTGATCACCACGCCCTGCTGCCAGCGCAGCGCCTCCATCTGCTTCTCGATGCCGGTGTGCAGGTAGCCGATGACGGGCTTCACGCGGCGGATGGTCTCGCCGTCGAGGTCGACGACCAGCCGCAGGACGCCGTGGGTCGAGGGGTGCTGCGGGCCGAAGTTGACCGTCAGCAGGTCGCCCTCGATGCCGTGGCGCGGGGTGCGCGTGATGGTGATGCCCTGGGCCAAGGAAGATTGATCCCCCCCACCCCTGCCCTCCCCCGCGTGGGGGGGAGGGGGTTTGGGGGTCTGGTCGATCTTGGTGTCAGCCATCGCGGTCAAGCCTCCGGAGGGGCCGTCTGCCAGGTCTCGTGGTCCTCGGAGAAGTCCACCGGCTCGCCGCCGACCGGAAAGTCGCGCCGCAGCGGATGGCCCACCCAGTCGTCGGGCATGAGGATGCGGATGAGGTCCGGGTGGCCCTCGAACGCGATGCCGAACATGTCCCATGTCTCGCGCTCGTCCCAGTTCGCCGGCGCGTAGATGTCGTGCAGGCTCGGCGCGGTGGCGTCGTTCTCGGGAATAAAGACACGCACGCGGTACTCGCGGTGCGCGCGCATGTCGCGCAGCTGGTACACGAGCTCGAAGCGCTCCGGCGGCTTCTCGACGACGGGCGTCGCGAGGTGATCGACGCACGTCATGAAGAGATAGCTCTCGAAGCCCTGCGCCTTGAGCGCGCGCATCGAATCGCGCAGGTCCTCGCGTCGGATCGTGACCCATTCCTGGCCCGCGAGAACGCCGCTCGCGAGCACCGTGTCGTCGGGCAAAACGGACGTGGTCATAGACGCGGCCTGATGCCCTGCGCCTTGATCTTCTCCTGCAGGATCATCAGCGCGTTGATGACGTCCTCCGGACGCGGCGGACAGCCGGGAATGTACACGTCCACCGGCACGATCTTGTCCACCCCCTGGAGGATCGCGTAGTTGTTGAACACGCCGCCCGTGGACGCGCACGCGCCCATCGAGATCACCCACTTGGGTTCGGGCATCTGGTCGTACAGCTGGCGCAGCACGGGCGCCATCTTCTGCGACACGCGGCCGGCGACGATCATGAGGTCGGACTGGCGAGGCGAGGCGCGCATCGCCTCGGAGCCGAAGCGGCCGATGTCGAAGCCCGGGCCGGCCGTGTGCATCAGGCCCTCGATGGCGCAGCAGGCGAGCCCGAACTGGGCCGGCCACACGGAGTTGGCGCGTCCCCATCCGATCACCTTGCCGAGCGTGGTGGTGAGGATGTTCTCGCCCAGCACCTCCGTGAGCTGCTCTACTCCCACTCGAAGCCTCCCTTGCGCCAGATGTGGGCGAGGGCCACCGCGAGGACGCCGATGAACACGAACATCTCGATGACGCCGTACCACTTCAGCTGGTGCAGCAGCACCGCCCATGGGTAGAAGAAGACGGCCTCGACGTCGAAGATGATGAAGAGCATGGCGGTGAGGTAGAACCGAACCGACATCCGCTGCCGCGCCGGTGCCTCCGGAATGATGCCGGACTCGTATGGGAGGAGCTTGCTCCGGTACGGCTTGCGCGGCCCCAGGACGAACGACAGGGTGATCAGCAAGCCCACGACGGC
The DNA here is from genome assembly GCA_035638495.1 of Terriglobales bacterium. Lineage (GTDB taxonomy): Bacteria > Chloroflexota > Dormibacteria > Dormibacterales > Dormibacteraceae > CF-161. The sequence goes on along the minus strand of DASQZW010000278.1, from coordinate 3,342 downwards.
CAGGACGATCACCGCGTAGATCAGTAGGGGAACGTAATCGCTGAGCAACTCGTACTCCAGGAGCCGTGCCGGCGGTCAGGAACGGGCACAATTCTAGCGGGGCCTTGACAACGACCGTCGGATGTGCGGGGGGCTGCCGGTGAGGGCCACGGGGCAGCGCCGGGGGCGCGCACAGGCGCTGCTGTGCGGGATCTGACAGGGCGATTTGGAGCCAAATGGCTCGCTCACGACCGCCAGATTGGGCGGTTTGGAGCCAAATCGCCCATTGGCGCGGGCGAGCCCTTTACGCGTCAGCCCGCGTGAAGCTGATCCCTGTGCCGTGGGTGAGGGTCGCGTCGACCGGGCAGTAGCGGTTGCACGCCATGTCCAGCGCCTTGTCCACCAGCTCCGGGTCGGGCGCGAAGCCGGGCTCCCAGCCGATGACGAACCGGATTCGGATGGCCGTGAAGGCGTGGGGCCAGTCGTCCTGCTGGTCCCCCTCGCACTCGACGGCCAGGGTGCGGTACGCCTGCTTGAACTTCTTCAGGAGCAGCACCGCGTTGATGCCCGTGCAGGAGCCCAGCGCGCCCAGCAGCATCTCGGTCGGCCGCATGCCGTCGTCGTCGCCCAGCAGCGGCGGCTCGTCCACGTCCGCCTGGTGGCCGGACGCGGCCTCCACGACGAACTTCACCTTCTTTCCAGCCCAGCGCGCGGTTGCCTTCTGCATACGAGTACAAGGTAGACGACCTGCCCCCGACCGCCGGGCGGATGACGGGGGGAATAGTAGGCTTGCGCGGGTGACCCTTCCCCCCCGCCCCGACCCTCCCCCGCCGGGGGGGAGGGAGTTCAGGCCAGGCGAGGTCGTGCTCCTCCACGACAAGGCCGGCCGCCGCTACCGCCTCGTCCTCGCCGCCGGCGCCTCCTACTCGACCCACGCCGGCACCCTCGCCCACGACGCGCTGATCGGCCAGCCTGAGGGCACGGTCGCCAGCACGAACCTGGGACGCCGCCTCCTCGCCCTGCGACCCACGTTCGCCGAGCAGGTCGTCGAGCGGAAGCGCCGCGCCCAGCCCATCTACCCCAAGGACCTGGCCGCGATCCTGGTGCACGCCGACGTGTCGCCCGGCGACCTCGTCGTCGAGGCCGGCACCGGCACCGGCGCCCTCACGATGGCGGCGCTGCGGGCGGTCGGGCCGGCCGGGCGGGTGGTCTCCTACGAGGTCCGCGAGGACTTCCACCAGGCGGCGAGGGCCGCCGTCGAGGAGGTGCTGGGCGCGCCGCCCAACCTGGAGCTCAAGGTCGGCGACGTCCACGAGGGCATCGAGGAGCGCGACGCGGACCGGGTGCTGCTCGACCTGCCCGAGCCCTGGCGGGCGCTGCCGCACGCGGCGGCCGCCCTGCGACCCGGCGGCATGGTGTTCGCCCACTGCCCCAACACGACCCAGGTGCAGCGGTTCTGCGACGAGATGCGGGAGGTGGGCGGATTCGGCCTGCTGGAGACGGTCGAGGTCCTGGAGCGCGGCTGGACGGTCAGGGGCCGCAGCGTCCGGCCGTCGCACCGGATGGTCGCGCACACGGGGTTCCTGACGTTCGCGCGCCGCCTGGCCGTCCCGGAGGTCTTCGAGACGGAAGGGGAGGGGTTCTGAAAGGTGGGCGCGTGGGTCCGGCGCCCGAAGCTCGCCCAGCCGGCCCGCGTCACGCTGTTCTGCCTGCCCTTCGCCGGCGGAGGCGCCGCCGTCTTCCGCCAGTGGCCGTCCGGCCTGCCGCCGAGCGTCGAGGTCTGCCCGATCCAGGACGAGGTGCTGTCGGTGATCGCCGAGGTCCTGGAGGCTAGCGCCGGCGCATGACGTGGTCCCAGTACCCGGCCTTGAGCTCCCGGCGGATCTCCGGCCGGCCCCGGATCGGCCCGAACACCTGCTCCGCCTCACGGAACAGCTGGGCGGCGACGTCGGACGGGATCATCGGCGCCTCGCGCTGCAGCGCGCGCAGGTCGTCCGAGCCCAGCCGGTCGGCGTGCGCGGCGCCGAAGCGGAAGCCGAACTCGCGCGGCGTGGCCACCTCCTCGGTGGCCACCGCGACGCCGACCGCGGCCGCGGCCGGCCGGGCGGCGGTCGCCAGCGCGGCCTGACCGGGCACCGCGACCAGCGGCGCCGCCGGCGTCGGGCCCGCCTCCACCGCCGCCGGCGCCTGCACGTAGCGGCGCAGGAAGTCCGCGTCGACCAGCAGCTGGTCGTCCGCCTCGTGGATCAGCGTCGTGGCCAGGCTGGGCCGGCCCTCGGGCAGCGCCACCGCTCCGAGCGTCACGCGGACACCCAGGCTCTGCGCGACCGCGATGCCCTCGCGGATGTCCTCGTCGCCCGATACGACGAGCGCGTTGGCGATGGCCCGCTCGCGCGCCAGGGTGGTGAGGTCCAGGATCAGCAGCGCGTCGACGCCCTTCTGCTCGTGGTGCGAGATCCGGCCCAGCCGCAGCTTGACGTCGGGCAGGGCGCCGATGTCGAGGTGGACGGCGGCCGGGATGCCGTCGGGGGCCGCGTCGTACCAGTAGATCCGGAGCAGCGGCAGCCCGGTGTGCTCGGCGGCGAGCGCGGCGAGCGCGGGCATCAGGTCCCGATAGCGGCACGTGACGTCGGAGCGCACCCCTCGCCCGGTCAGCGCCTGCGCCGCCTCCGACAGGAACCAGCCCGCGTCCACGAACACGGCACATCGATCCACCCGGACTCCCCCCTCGTTCTTCGACCTCCACCACCCGGGCAGCGCGGCTGCCGGTACCAACCATAGCGCCGCGCCCGCGCCGGCCCGCGATCCCGGACCTCCGGAGGTCCGGCGCCCCCTACGATTGGAGGCATGGCGGTTCGCCACACCTACCCGTTCACCGCGATCGTCGGCCAGGAGCGCATGAAGCTGGCGCTCTGCCTCAACGCCGTGCACCCGCGCATCGGCGGGGTGCTGATCCGCGGCGAGCGCGGCACCGGGAAGTCCACGGCGGTCCGGGCGCTGGCGCGCCTGCTCCCCGAGCACGACGTGGTGGCGGCCTGCCACTTCGGCTGCGACCCCGACGACGACCAGGTCCTCTGCTGGCAGTGCGTGGGCCGGCTCGCGGGCGGCGAGCGGCCGCTCCCCCGCGAGCGGCGCCGGATGCGCGTGGTGGACCTGCCGATCAACGCGTCCGAGGACCGGGTGGTCGGCACCATCGACCTGGAGGCCGCGCTCAAGGAGGGTTCCCGGCGCTTCGAGCCCGGCGTCCTCGCCGAGGCCAACCGCAACATCCTCTACGTCGACGAGGTCAACCTCCTCGACGACCACATCGTCGACGTCCTCCTGGACGCCGCCGCCATGGGCGTCAACGTGGTCGAGCGCGAG
>DASQZW010000277.1:0-14305 GCA_035638495.1 Terriglobales bacterium | reverse complement strand
GTCCAGGTCCTGCGGGAGATGGTCCGGATCTATCTCGAGGTCCCCGACACAGGTGTCATCCACTAGTTCGTCCCGGGCGACGGGAACTCGCCCGCGAGAGAGGAGGCAGTGCGCATGAGCGTTGTCGGTGGCGGCACCCCGGCCGTCCCGCGCGAGGAAGGGCGGGGGATATCGGGGACGATGGCGGGCGGCACCGCCGCGCTCGTCCTGGTCCAGGCCGGGTGGGTCTTCGCCGGGATGGACTACACGATCTACAGTTCCGCGCTGCCCCTGATCCTCGCGGACCTGAAGATCAGCATCCTGACCGGCGGCATCATCTTCTTCCTATCGCTGCAGGGCACGTGGGTCGGGAGCCTCGTGGTGCCGATCGTCGCGGACTACCTCGGGCGCCGCCGCGTGATGATGGGCAACATCCTGCTGTACGCCCTCACGACCGGTGCGGTCGCGTTCGCGGCCACGAACTGGTATCTGACGCTGGCGCGGTTCCTCGTGAACTTCGGCATCGGCGCCGAGCAGCCCGTGGGCGCCACCTACATCTCCGAGCGCTGGAACCCGAAGACCCGGGCCAGGGCGATGGGCTTCATGCAGAGCGGCTTTGCGATCGGCCTGCTGCTGGCGTCGCTGCTGCTCGCCACCGTCGGCGCGGCCTACGGCTGGCGCGTCCTCTTCCTCATCGGCGCGCTGCCGGCGCTGCTCGTGGTCGGGTTCCGGTTCTGGCTGCCCGAATCGAAGGTGTGGGAGGAGCATCGCGAGCTGGTCAGGGCCGGGAAGGTCAAGGAGGAGCAGCGCGGCTTCTCGCTGGCGCAGCTGTTCACCCCCAGCCTGCGCAAGGCGACGCTCGTCGGGACCATCCTGCTGCTGGCCGGCAACGCCGCCGGCGGGGGCATCCTCGCCTGGGCGCCGACTTTTCTGAAGATCTCGCGCGGGCTGGACATCAGCTCGGTCGGCTGGTTCGGCGTCGTCGAGGCGCTGGGCCTGCTCGTGGGCTACAACCTCGCCGGCGTGGTCTCCGACTGGACCAGCCGGCGAGTGTCTCTGATGCTGGCCTTCGCGCTCGGCATCGTGTCCCTGATCGCCTTCGGGGTGGTCACGAACCTGGCGCTCCTGGCGGTGGCCATCTTCCTGGTCGGCGCGTCGCTGGGCGGCCAGTTCGGCAACTTCATCACGTACCTGTCCGAGATGTTTCCCACTGCGGCTCGCGCCACCGGGGTGGGCTGGTGCATGGGGATCGGCCTGGTCGCGTGGTCGATCGTCCCGCTCGTCCTGGCCGGCCTGGCGCCGACCGGCAACTTCGGGACGCTGTTCGCGGTCTTCGGGGGCGCGGCCTGCCTGATCGGCATCGTCACCGCGTTCTTCGGACCCGAGACCAAGGGCAAGCCGCTGGCCTGACGGCGGTACAGAACGAGGGGCCGCCGCACCGGCGGCCCCGCCAACAACCGGGGGTTGATTCGCGTGAGCAAGGTGATCGAGCAGGAGGCGACGGCTGCGGCACCCGCTGCGGTGGCCAGACCCGGTCGCACGATCCGGGTGGCCCTGGTCCAGAGCCGCTCGGAACTGGGGACCGAGACCCACGACCCTCGGGACGGCAACCTCGCTCGCGCGCTGGAGGCGATCGCGGACGCAGCGGCGAACGGATCCGACCTCGTCGTGTTCGGCGAGATGTACCTCTCGGGCTATCGGACCGACGAGTGGCTGCACCGGTGGGCGACGGTGATCGACCCGCCGGACCAGCACGTCCGCGCGCTGGTCGACGCGGCCAGGGAGCGGCAGGTCCACCTGATCATGGGCATGGGCACGTTCGGCGCCGTGATGCCCGGCGATGTCTACAACACTGCCCTGCTGGTCGGTCCGGGTGGTGTCGTGGGCGCCTACCGAAAGACGCACGTGGCCGGATTCCCGTACAGCGAGGGGATCGCCATGGAGCGGTGCTTCTACTCACCCGGTCGTGAGCTGCCCGTCTTCGACACGCCGCTTGGCCGGCTCGGCATCCACATCTGCTACGACATGAGCTTTCCCGAGGTGGCCAGGGTGCAGGCGCTGAAGGGCGCCGAGCTGCTCATCAACGTATCGGCCTCGGCGGGCGGATTCGAGGAGTACTGGGAGCACGGGCTGTTCATGCGTGCCGCCGAGAACGCGAGCTGGTACATGGTGTGCTCCGTCGTGGGGATCCAGCGCGGCGACCGGCTCTTCGGCGGGAGCCGGGTCGTCGACCCATCCGGCAAGGTGGTGGCATCCGGCAAGTTCGACGAGGAGGACGTCGTCTTCGCCGACATCGATCTGGAGCTCGCCCGGGCCGCGCGGTCAACGTCGCACGCCTTCAGCATCCGGCAGCCCGACCTGTACCGGCCCATCTCCGACCCGGTCACGCATCCATAGGAGCGACGGCAATGGCATTCGCAGTGGCCGAGCGAGCGGGCGTCGAGGCCGGGGCCGCGGGCTCGCGCCGCACCGCGCGTATCGCGCTCGTCCAGGCGCGGTCCGCCGTGGGTACCGAGACGTTCGATCCTCGTGACGACAACCTGGGCAGGGCGTTGCAGTCGATCGACAGGGCGGCAGGCGATGGCGCCGACCTGGTCGTCTTCGGCGAGCTGTACCTCTCGGGCTACCGGACCGACGAGTGGCTGCACCGGTGGGCCACGGTGATCGACCCGCCGGATGCGCACGTCCAGGCGCTGGTCGAGCGAGCGGGCAGGCACGGACTGACCGTGCTGATGGGCGCCGGCACGTTCGGCGCGTTCGTGCCGGGCGACCTGTACAACTCCACGCTGGTCGTGTGCCCCGACGGCCTGGCCGGCGCCTACCGGAAGTGCCATGTGGCCGCGTTTCCGTACAGCGAGGGCGTGTCGCTGGAGCGCTGCTTCTACTCGCCGGGACGCGACCTGCCCGTGTTCGACACTCCCGCCGGCCGCATCGGCGTCCACATCTGCTACGACATGTCCTTCCCGGAGGTGCCGCGCGTCCAGACGCTGAACGGCGCGGACTTCCTGGTCAACACGTCCGGCTCAGCCGCCGGGTTCGAGCAGTACTGGGACCATATGACGTTCGCCAGGGCGGTCGAGAACCTCACGTGGTACGTCGTGTGCTCCGTGGTGGGCGTGCAGCGCGACACCGTGCTGTTCGGCGGAAGCCGGATCGTCGACCCCACCGGGGTGGTGGTCGCCGCTGCCAGGCACGGCGAGGAGGACTACGTGGTCGCGGACATCGACCTCGAACGGGCCCGCGACGTCCGCGCCACGTCGCACACGCTGAGCACACGGGCGCCCGAGCTCTACGGTGCGATCGCGGAGCCGATGCCGGCACCCTGAGTGCGCTCGGCGCAGCGGAGGAGAGGGATGACCACGACAGCAGTCGACGTACCGGCCGCGTTCGAGAGCATCGATCGCGTCTCGCAGGTCGAGATGCGACCCCAGGGCCTGCCGACGGGGATCGTGGGCCGTCTGTACGCGATCGCCCGGGCGGATGGGCCCCCGATCGCGTATCGGGCCGCTCTGGCCCTGCGCGGCCTGGACCCCGGCCGCATCGCCTGCGTGACCGGCATCGCCGGTGGTCCGCTCCCGGTCGGCGAGGTCGACGGACCGATCGGCGCTGCCGCGCTCGCGACCGGATTCACGGAGCTCGGCCGCGGGGCCGACGTGGTGGTGCCGGCCCCGATGCTGCACGTCGCGGAGGCGGTGCGCCGCGCGATGGGCGCGGACTTCGGGGTGGTCGACGAGACCCGCGCGAGTGCCGACGACTACCTCGCCGCCATCACGGTGGAGAAGCTCGGCCGCAACCGGCGCGGCGTGTTCCACACGATCTTCGGCGCTCCGCTCGACGATCAGCAGCCCGTCGGTGACGAGCTGATCGAGGCGATGACCCGGGCGGGAAAGCTCACCATCGGCATCGGGGACGGCGGCAACGAGATCGGATTCGGCGCGATATTCGACGACGCCCGGGAGGTCGTGCCCAGGGGCGCCGAGTGCGGCTGCCCGTGCGGCGACGGGATCGTCACGTCCACGGCGACCGGCATCGTGTATCCCGCGTCCGTGTCCAACTTCGGCGCGTACGCCATCGTGACCGCTCTGGGCATCCTGGAGGAGCGGCCTCTGCTCCTCCCGTCGGGCGAGCGCATCGCCGCCGGAGTCGAGGCGGCCGTGACGAACGGCTGCCTCGACGGGGGCACGTTCGAGCCGGGCAGGTTGGCCGATGACGGTATCCCGCTGGAGGGTGTGAAGGCGTACGTGACGCTCCTGCGGACGATCGGAGCGCAGCACTTCCGCACGACACCGCGGCATGCCTGAGCTCCGCCTCGGACCAGGTCAGAACGGGTCAGAGCCCGTCTCGGTGCTGCGTCGCTTCACCTCCCGCTCGGCCGCGAAAAGGCCGGCTCAGGCCGGGAGATCGAGGACCTGGCGCAAGCCAGCGTCCACCTGACCCATCCGCGACCTCGACAGTCGCCCGCATTTCTCAACGAGGGTTGCCTTGTCGAGCGTCCGAAGGTGGCTGGTCATCACCACGGAGTCCCGGGCCAGGCCGGCGGTGCCCTTCTCGAGCAGGACGTTGGCTGGGCGCCTGGCTCGATCGATGTTGGTCGTGAGAGCGGCGGCGACCACGGTCCGGAGGTTCGAGAGGTTGAAACCGTCCACCGAGACTACGAGCACCGCTCGTCGACCGGCTGGAGCCGACCCCAGCACCGGCCCGAGGTCGCACCACCAGACGTCACCGCGCCGGATCTCTACTCCTTCCATTCGACGGCGTCCCAGGTGCGGCGGCCGGCCTCGGCGAGCCAGCCTTCCAGCGCCTCGTCTTCGGCAGCCTGCTCGCTCGTCCGGCTCGACGCCTCGATGGCGAGAACGGCATTGATCTCCGCGGTCAGTTCTTCGTCGCTCTCGCGCTCGTCGACCAGGAAGGCTTCCAGGGCGAGAGCGTACAGTCGGCTCCGAGGGATGCCTCGGCGGCGTGCAGCACGTTCGGCCCGCTCTGCCAGCGTTCGAGGGAGCGAGACGGCTGTCTTCTTCGTGGAGTCCATGCGCGCTGGAGTATAACAAAGTTCTACCGAGACGGACCGAACCACGTGTGCCGTTCCTCCCCCATTGACGCGGTACTCGCGCACGATCGGGCCTGCCGCCGCAGGCGCAGGCCGAGGACGATAGAGGTGAAGGAGGTGGCACCTCGATGACAGAGCACAGGATCGGGACCCAGGACGAGTGGCATGCGGAGCGCGAGGCGCTGTTGAAGGAGGAGAAGGAGCTCACCCGCCGTGGCGACGAGCTGGCCAGGAAGCGGCGGGAGCTGCCCTGGGTTCCGGTCGCGAAGGACTACCGGTTCGAGACCGAGGACGGTACGAAGACACTGGCCGAGCTCTTCGGCGGCCATTCGCAGCTGCTCGTCTACCACTTCATGTTCGGGCCGGGCTGGACGGCAGGCTGCCCGGTCTGCTCCTCGATTACCGATACCCTCGCTCCCCAGGTCCCCCACCTGAAGGCCAGGGACACCACTCTGCTGCTCGCCTCGCGCGCGCCACTCGAGAAGCTCATCGCCTACAGGAATCGAATGGGCTGGGGCATTGACTGGGTCTCGAGCGGCGGCAGCGATTTCAACCGGGACCTGGGCTTCCTCTACACCGAGGAGGAGCTCAGGCCGTTCCTGGAAGGCGAGATCCCGTCCACCGTCGAGCAAAATGCGCGCATGTGCGGGACGGACGCGCTGGGATACGTCACCGAGGGACCGGGCCTGAGCGCGTACGCGCGGTCGGGCGCCGCCATCTACCGGACGTACGTCACGACGGCCCGTGGCCTCGAGCCAGCGATGGCCTACTACGCCCTGCTGGACCGGACGCCCAGGGGTCGCGACGAGAGCCCCACGATGCCCCTGTGGGTCCGCCGCCACGACGAGTACGAGACGAGCTAGCGGGCGGGACCGATTGACCGCGCCGCGCTTCAGCGGTCCCTGGTGGCCGCTTCTGCACGCATGGCGGCCACCCGATCGCGCCCGGGGGGTGAGATGCGTCGGGTTTCGAGACCTGCCTGACAGTCGCCGGTGAGTTCGCAGCCGCCGTGGACCCAGTGACGGCCAGCCAGGACGCGTGGCGGGAGACCAGGCGCTTCCTCAACCGGAACCGCCGGCCGCTCACCGAATCGGCGGCGAAGCTCTACCCCGACGCCCCGCGCGTGGAGGGCACGCTGCTGCTAGCGCCGCCGGCCTGGATGCCGCCGCGCCCGCTCGACCTCGATGAGGTCCACCTCCGCTGGGACGGCGAGGCGCGCGCGGCCGCCACCACCGGGCGCGAGCCCGAGTCGGAGGCCTTCCGCCCGCTCCGCTGCGGCCGGCGGCGCTTCGAGACCTACGCCGAGGCCGTCACGATGCTCGACCGCCCGCGCCTCCTCGAGAACCGGCCCACATACCGGCTCATCGGCGTGGACCTCGCGGCCGGCGGCGGGCTGACGTTCGGTGAAGGCCGCTACTTCGACGTCATGGACGTCTCCGAGGCGGTGGCCCACGAGTACGCGGCGCAGGTGCGCGAGCGCCGCGTGCCGGGCTGGCCGGACCTGCCCTTTCGTTCCCGGATCGGTGACCCGTTCGACCTGTCGCGACGGCCGCTGACGGTGGCCATGAGCGCCCTCACCCTGCGCCGCGATCGAGCCGGCACTGGCGCGACGTTCGTGCTCCACTGGCGCGACCCCGAGCGCGTGGCCACGGGCGGCGGGCTCCACCAGGTCATGCCGGTCGGCGTGTTCCAGCCCGCCGGCGACTCGGCCGCGGCCCGCGTCAACGACTTCGACCTCTGGCGCGGGCTCGTGCGCGAGTACTCCGAGGAGTTCCTGGGAGCGGCCGAGCGGACGGGCGACACCGGCGGTGTCGTCCGCTACGACGCATGGCCGTTCTACCAGGCGATGAGCCGGGCACGTTCGGACGGCAGCATCCGGGTGTGCTGTTTCGGCGTCGGCGTCGATCCCCTGACGCTCGTCGCGGACATCCTGTGCGCTGCCGTGTTCGACCCGGACGTGTTCGACCACCTGCTGGGCGCGGCTGTCGAAGCCAACGACGAGGGCCGCGTCATCACCGCCGGTGGCCGGCATGGAGTGCCGTTCACCGAGGGAGCGATCGCGGAGCTTCTGCGCGACCGGCCGATGCAGCCGGCCGGCGGCGCGGTGCTCGCACTCGCCCGGCGGCACCGAGACCTGCTGCTCTCGCCCTAGGCGATCGTCACCTCGGGTCCCGGTTGGTACACCGGCCTCGCCGGCGTTTCAAGCGGCCCGGGCCGGGCGCATACTGGAGCGGCCGATGGCCCTCGCAGGCGTGCAGGCCGAGAAGGCGCTGCTGCAGGCGCCCCTTCCATACCTCCCCGCGGTCAGACGCACCCGGACGTGAGCCACCTGCTGAAGCCGCACCTCGGCGAGACGCTGCCCATCGTGGCCAGGGCCCAGGGCAGCTGGGTCTGGGACACCGCGAACCGGCGCTACCTGGACGGCAGCTCCGGGGCGGTGGTCGTCTCGCTCGGGCACGCGCACCCCGAGGTCCTGGAGGTGCTGCGCAAGCAGTCCCGGCTCGTCACCTACGCGGTCCGGGCCCAGTTCACCAGCGAGCCCGCGGAGCGGTTGGCCGACCGCCTGGCCGAGCTGGCGCCCGGCGACCTCGACTCCGTCTTCCTCGTCAACAGCGGCTCCGAGGCCGTGGAGGCGTCGCTCAAGCTGGCCCTGCAGCACTGGAGCGAGCGAGGCCGGCCCGAGAAGCGCTGGTTCATCTCCCGTCGTGGCAGCTACCACGGCACGACGCTGGGCGCGCTGTCGCTCTCGGGCCACCCGGTGCGCCGGCGCCACTTCGAGCCGCTGCTCCACGCCTTCCCGGACGTGCCCCAGCCGAGCCGGTACCGCTGCGAGGCGAGCGCCGCGTGCCCTCCCTGCGACCTGTCCTGCGCCGACGCCTTCGACGCCGCGATCCGGAAGGCGGGGGCCGATCGGGTGGCCGGCGTCATCGTCGAGCCCGTCGTGGGAGCCACCGGGGGTGCGGTGGTGGCGCCGCCGGGCTATCACCAGCGGCTGCGTGAGATCTGCGATAGGCACGACGTCCTGCTGATCGCCGACGAGGTGATGACCGGAGTGGGCCGGTGCGGCTCCTTCCTCGCGATGGAGCGCTGGGACACGGTGGCCGACCTGGTCGCCCTCGGGAAGGGCCTCGGCGCCGGCTACGTGCCGGTGGCGGCGGTGCTGGCCCGCCGGTCCGTCGTCGACGCGATCGCCGCGGGATCCGGGCTGATCACCACCGGCCACACCTACAGCGCCAACCCGCTGGCGGCGGCGGTCGCCCTCGCGGTCGTCGACATCACGATCCGGGACGGCCTGCCCGAGCGGGCCCGCCGGCTGGAGCCGGTTCTCGGGGCCGCGCTCGGCGACCTCATGGAGTCCCATCCGCACCTGGGCGACGTCCGCGGGCTCGGGCTGCTGTGGGGCCTGGAGCTGGTCGCCGATCGCGCCTCGCGGCGGCCGTTCCCCCGCGAGCGGATGGTCACCGAGCGGTTCCTGGCCGCGTGCCAGGCCTGCGGGCTGCTGCTCTACCCGGCCAGCGACGGCTTCAACGACGCGGTGCTGGTCGGCCCGCCGCTGAACGTCACGGAGGACGAGCTCGACGCGCTGGTGGAGCGGGTCGACGCGGCCCTCTCAGCGCTCGAGGCGGAGCTGCCGGCCGCCGGCCAGGATCCCTGGGAGCTCTAGGGCCAGACGGCTGCCGCAGTGTCCACGACGAGCTCCAGCTTGCGCCACTGGTCGTCCTCGGACAGCAGGTTGCCTGCCGCCACCGAGGCGAAGCCGCACTGAGGACTCAGCGCCAGCCGCTCGACCGGCACGTGCCTCGCCGCCTCCTCGATGCGCCGAAGGAGGTCGTCGCGCGACTCCAGCGCCGGCTGCTTCGTCGTCACCAGGCCGAGCACGGCAGTCCTCCCGTCGGGCAGGTAGCGCAGCGGCTCGAACGAGCCCGCCCGCGGGGAGTCGAACTCGAGCAGGAACGCGTCCACCGGCATCCTCGTCAGCAGCGGCTCCGCGATCCGGTCGTACGGACCCTCGGTGGCCCAGCGGCTGCGCGAGTTGCCCCGGCAGATGTGCAGGCCCAGGGTCAGGCCGTATCGCGCGAGCCCTTCGACGCACGCCGCGTCCGCGGCGACGACCTGGTCCAGCGCGAGATCGAGGTCGAGGTCCTCGCTGCGCAGGCGCTCCCGCTCCCGGTCGTCCAGGAACGAGCCGTAGAAGGGAGCGTCGAGCTGGATGTACGGGACGCCCTCCGCGATCAGCGCCTCGACCTCGCCGCGCACGATGCGGACCGCGTCGTCGAGCATCTCGGTGCGGGAGCCGTATGCCCGGTCGCTGACGCCCGCGCGCCAGCTGACGACGAAGAAGTTGGAGGGCGCCGGCAGCGTCACCTTGTACCGTCCGCGAGCGTGGGCGGCCAGGAACGCCGCCTCGGATCCCGCGAGCCGGCGGTGCTGGCGCAGCCGGGCGCCCGCCACCTGCGAGGTGCTCGCCTCGCGGCCGCCGCCCGGCCCCCGCCACTCCATGACGCGGCTCTGCGGCACGAAACCCTCGACGGCCTCGGCCATGTCGGTGATCCACGAGCCGCGCCGGAACTCGCCGTCGGTCAGGACGCCGATCCCGACGTCGCGCTGGCGGGCCAGCGCCTCGAGGATAGCGGCGTCCTCACGCTCGCGAAGCTCGTCCGCCGTGATGCGGCCCTCGGCGTGCTCCTGGCGCGCCCGGAGGAGGCCGGCCGGCCGGAGCAGGCTCCCGACCTGGTCCGCCCGGATGACCGCGGTCATGGCACCGCCGGTCCGCCGAGCGGCGCCGGGGTCGCGCCCCAGTCCTCCGGACGGACGTCTCGGAGGTGCTGGGAGAACTCCCAGCGATGGCCGCCCGGGTCCTCGACCCGGTACTGGCGCAGACCCCAGGGCTTGTCCTCGGGCTCGGCGATGACCTTCGCCCCGGCCTCCCGAGCGCGCTGGAAGTGCTCGTCGACGTGGTCGACCATCACCAGCACGAAATGGCAGCCGTGGCTGTGCGACGCGCCTTCGCGCGACTCCAGCATCACCGCGCCGCCGTCGGAGTCCAGCTCCGCGACCCGGGCGACGCCCGACGGATCGTTCCAGCGCAGCACCTCGCGGAAGCCGAACGCGCTCGACAGCCAGACGATCGCGGCCGCCACGTCCTCGTACGCGAGGACCGGCACCACGCGCGGGTATCCCTGTCGCGGGTCGTACGACATCACCGGCACTCCTGCTGCTCTCGGGGGAAGGCCTCGCCTGCGCCTCTAGCGTACGCTCGGCCCTCTCCCCGAGACGGCGGTCAGCGCTCGATCGGCACCCGGATCGCGCTGCCCCACTCCGTCCACGAGCCGTCGTAGTTGCGGACCGCGGGGTAGCCGAGCAGCTCTCGGAGCACGAACCACGTGTGGGCCGACCGCTCGCCGATCCTGCAGTACGCGATCACCTCGCGCTCGGGAACGATCCCCCTGCTTCCGTACAGGTCGAGCAGCTCCCCGGCGGGCTTGAACGTCCCGTCCTCGCGGACCGCCGACGCCCACGGGATGTTCGCCGCGGTCGGGATGTGGCCGCCCCGCTGCGCGCCTTCCTGGGGCAGGTTCTCCGGCGCCAGCAGCTCGCCCGCGTACTCCTTCGGCGAGCGCACGTCGACCAGGCCGACGTGCCCCACGCGGCCGAGCACCGTGTCCCGGTAGGCCCGGATGTCTTCACGCGTCCCGTCCGTGAACCGGTACGGGGCCGGATCGTGGCCGGGGACGGCCGTCGTCAGCTCGCGGCCCTCCGCGAGCCACTTGACCCGCCCGCCGTTCATCAGCTTCAGTCGGGGATGGCCGTAGTACGTCAGCATCCAGTACGCGTAGGCCGCGAACCAGTTGTTGTTGTCGCCGTACAGGACGACCGTCGTGTCCGGCGAGACGCCGCTGCGGGCCAGTAGCGCCTCCAGCGCGGCGCGTGACGCAATGTCCCGCACGGTCTGATCCTGGAGTTCGCGCCGCCAGTCCCAACCCACCGCGCCGCGGATGTGACCGGAGTCGTACGCGGTCGTGTCCACGTCGACCTCCACGAGCCGCATGCCGGCCGAGTCCAGGTTCTCCGCCACCCATTCGGTGCTGACGATCGCCTCCTGGTTGGCGTATGTGTCGCTCTGTGCCATGTGGCCCATGCTCGCCACGGCCCTCGGGCGGCGCCAGCGAACCGGTACGTACGGACCTACGTACTCAGTGCCGCACCGACATCGGAGCGCGACTCCACGCCGAGCTTGGAGCGGATGTTCTCGGCGTGCTTCTCCACCGTCCGGGTGGAGATGCCGAGGCGGGCGCCGATCTCGCGATCGGTCGTGCCGCAGGCCATCAGGCGCGCCACTTCGGCCTCCCGGCCGGTCAGGCAGGCGGCCGCGCGCGTTCCGCCGCCGGCTTCGACGGTGTCCAGCGCGAATTCCACCGCCTCGTTCAGCGTCAGGTGCCGTGCTCGAGCGGCGGCCGCACGCGCAGCGTCGGAGGCCACGCCGCGGAGCGCCCGCTGTCGCCACGTGTCGCTGAAGCGGCGCATCGCCTCGCCCGCCCGAGCGCCGATCGCCTCGTCCATCGCGTCGGCGAGGCCGATCAGCACCAGGCCCCGCTCGGGAGAGCCCAGCTCCACCGCCCGGGCGGCGGCGAACCGCATCGCGTTGGCCAGCGCCCAGCGATCGCCGGCGTCGCCGAGGAGCCGCAGCGCGATCGGGAGGTCCCGCACCACCCCGTCGCGGTCGCCCACCCGCAGCGCGAGGCTGGCCAGGCCGAGGTGTGCGTGGCCGGTGGCCCAGGGGTTCCCCGCCGTCTCCGCGATCGCACGAAATCGAACCAGGTGGGCACGGCTGGCCTCCAGGTCACCCTGGCGGGTCGCCAGCATGTTGCGGTGCCAGTGCACACGCGCCTCGCCCCGCCAGTCGCCGGTGTCGCGGAACAGTCCCGCCGCCCGTGTGAGCTCGCGGTCGGCATCGTCGAGATTCGATTCCTCCAGCGCGAGCCGGCCGAGGAGGTCGTGCCCGTGCGCCTCGGCAGTCCGGTCGCCGGCCGCGCGCGACAGCTCGACGAGGCGCTCGACCGCGAGCCGGCCGCCGGCGAAGTCGCTCTGCCGGATCGCGAGGTTCGCGGTCGCGAGGAGCAGCGGGAACGGACTCTCGCCGGAGGCGCCGGCCACCTCGAGGCAGCGGCTCAGGCGCTCCCGGCCCTCCGACAGGTAGCCGCGCCGAATCCAGAACTCGCCGAGCGCGGCTCCCAGCCGGGCCGCCGCGGCCGGGTCGCGCCGGAGGCTCCAGTCCAGGGCGGCACGGAGGTTGTCGTGCTCCAGCTCCAGCTCGTCGAGCGCGGACGCGGCTTCGCCGCCGTGCAGCAGGTCGTTGTCGCGCTCGGCCAGCGCCAGGTACCAGGCGGCGTGGCGCGCGCGTACGGCGCCCTCCTCGCCGCTGTCGCCGAGCCGGACCAGCGCGTACTCGCGGAGGGTCTCCAGCAGCCGGTACCGCGACGTGCCCGATGTCGCGAGGGACACCACGAGCGACTTGTCGACGAGGCGCGAGAGGCCGGCCAGCACGTCGGGGAAGCCGGCGACGGCCGACGCGGCGTCCAGGCCGAAGCCGCCCCTGAAGACGGAAAGGCTCTGGAACTGCGTCCGATCCTCGTCCGTCAGGAGGTCGTGGCTCCAGTCGATCGCCGCCCAGAGCGATCGGTGACGGCCCGTGCCGGCGCCGGCCGGGGACGAGAGGATGTGCGAACTCGCGGTCAGCCGGCGCTCGATCTCCTCCAGCGTCAGGTGCGCGATTCGCGCGGCTGCCAGCTCGAGTGCGAGCGGGTTGCCGTCGAGCCGGTGGCAGATCCGCGCGACGGTAGCCAGCTGGGTGTCTCGGATCGTGAACCCGGGCAGGCGGCGCGCCGCGGCCGCTGCGAAGAAGGCCACGGCGTCGCAGCCGCGCAGCCGGCGGGTGCCGGGGCGGGAGCCGGGGTCGGGCAGTTCCAGGCCGCTCACCGGCCAGACGACCTCGCCGGCCACGCCGAGCGCCTCCCGGCTCGTAGCCAGGATCCGCAGGTCCGGGCAGCCGGCCAGCAGCGCGGTCGCGAGCTCGGCGCACGGCCCGACCAGGTGCTCGCAGTTGTCCAGGACGACCAGGCCGGCGCGCTCGCGGAGGCCGTCGGCGAGCTGGTCCCGGTCGCGCCGTTCGGCGAGCCCGGTCGCGACCGCCAGGGCCCGCGCCGGCGCACGCGCGTCGCGAAGCGGTGCCAGGTCGACGAACCAGACGTCGCCGGCGGCAGCGCGCCGGGCCAGCTCGATGGCCAGGCGGGTCTTGCCGATGCCCGCGGGTCCGGTCAGCGTCAGGAGTCTTGCGGCGTTCAGCAGCCGCACACCATCGGCCAGCTCACCGCCGCGGCCAACGAACTCCGTGACGGCGGCAGGCAGCCTGCTCATCGACACGTCTCGAACGCAGCATGGCACGTGGGTCGCTCGGCCGGCATGGGACACGTGCGCTCTCCGCCGGGACGCGGGTGCCTGCTGGGCGGCCTGAGAGGTCCAATGACCGACGTTGCGCGTCTCATGCGGCCAGCGAGGCGTTGAACCACCGTCTGCCGCACGGATTTCGTCCGGCTGCGAGCGCTTCAGCCGAGGTGGCGGAACGGCTCCGGCACGTAGCCGGCCAGCACCTGCACCCAGCGGTCTCCCAGCGCCGAGCGGACCACCTCGTCGTCCTGCACCAGCCAGGCCAGGTGCCGCAGCCCGTGCTCGAGCACCTGCCGGGACGCGATGGCCATGGGCGCGTGCGTCGCCCCCGAGCGAGCGAGTTCCGCGCGGACGACCGGGATCCCGGGCAGCTCGGGCGCTTGGCCGTCCGGGTTGACGACGACGAAGCTCAGGATCACCGCGCCCCGCGCGCGGCGCCATGACGTCGAGTGGACCACCAGCGGCTCGCCCATCAGGCTCCGGGCGAGGCGGTGCACGACCTCGACCGGGTCGTCGTCGGCGCCGACCTCCACGTACCACGGGTCCGGGCCGCACGGCCCCGCGAGCTCGAGCACCGCCCCCGCGAGGCGGAGCACGAAGACCTCGGCCTGGATGGGGCCCTCCGTGTCGAACGGGAGGCGGCCCCCGGTCGGGCTCAGGTGGGCCGCGCCATGGCGAGCACCTGCTCGCGGGTCACGTCCATGTTGTGCGCCTCGCGGCCGTGACGCTGAACCGCGGGCACCAGCTCGTCCTCAGCACCGCGCGCCTCGTAGCCGCAGTCGCAGCTGACCACCAGCTCGACCGCCGCGTCGTCCTCGTTCATGACGGAAACCA
>DASQZW010000276.1:0-7076 GCA_035638495.1 Terriglobales bacterium | reverse complement strand
GACCCCCCCTCCGGCCCGTGACCGGGCCACCTCCCCCGCGAGGGGGGAGGGACCAGGTGCCCGCTACGCGGTCTCGACGCTCGCGGCTCGCTGCAGGCCCAGTTCTTCGACCGCGACCTCACGCATCCGGAACTTCTGGATCTTCCCGGTCACGGTCATGGGGAACGCGTCGACGAACTTCCAGTAGCGCGGGATCTTGAACGTCGCGATCCTGTCCCGGCAGTACGCGTCCAGCTCGTCGCCGGTGAGCGTGGCCCCCTCCCGCGGCCGCACCCACGCCATGACCTCCTCGCCGTACCGCTCGCTCGGGACGCCGATGACCTGCACGTCCGAGATGTCCGGGTGCGCGTACAGGAACTCCTCCACCTCGCGCGGGTAGATGTTCTCGCCGCCGCGGATGATCATGTCCTTGATGCGACCGACGATGTTCAGGTAGCCGTCCGCGTCCATGGTCGCGAGGTCGCCGGTGTGCATCCAGCGGCCCGCGTCGATCGCCTCGCGCGTCGCCTGCTCGTTGTCCCAGTACCCGAGCATCACGATGTACCCGCGGCTGCACAGCTCGCCCGGCTCGCCGCGCGGGACCACGCGCCCGGTGCCCGGGTCGACCACCTTGATCTCGACGTGGGGGTGGACCCGGCCGACCGTCGCCACGCGCTTCTCGAGCGGGTCGTCGGTATTGCTCTGCGTCGACACCGGCGAGGTCTCCGTCATGCCATAGCAGATCGTGACCTCCGGCATGTTCATCACGGTCTGGACCTTCTTCATCACCTCGACGGGGCACGGCGAGCCCGCCATGATCCCGGTGCGCAGGCTGGAGAAGTCGAAGCGCGAGAACTCGGGGTGCTCGAGCTCGGCGATGAACATCGTGGGCACGCCGTAGAGGGCGGTGCACCGCTCCTCCTGCACGGTCTCCATCGTGGCGACGGGCTCGAACGCCTCCGCCGGCACGACCATGCAGGACCCGTGTGTGGTGGAGGCCAGGTTGCCGAGCACCATGCCGAAGCAGTGGTAGAAGGGCACCGGGATGCACACGCGGTCGTGCTCCGTGTAGGCCAGGGCCTCGCCGATGAAGAAGCCGTTGTTCAGGATGCTGTGGTGCGACAGCGTCGCGCCCTTCGGGAAGCCGGTCGTCCCGGACGTGTACTGGATGTTGATCGGATCGTCGAACTGGAGCTCGGCCTCGCGGGCGGCGAGCTCGTCCGCGCCCACCCGCTCGGCGTCGCGAAGCAGCGCACTCCAGCCGTCCTCCAGCACCAGCGCCTCGCGCAGGTCCGGGCAGCGGCCCCTGACCTCTCCGAGCATCGCGACGTAGTCAGCGGTGCGGAACCGCCCGGCCAGGATCAGGAAACCGGTCCCCGACTGGTTCAGCGCGTACTCCAGCTCCGACGTCTTGTACGCGGGGTTGATGTTGACGAGGATCGCGCCCATCCGCGCGGTGGCGTACTGGATCACGACCCACTCGTACCGGTTGGGGGACCAGATGCCCACCCGGTCGCCCCTGCCGATGCCGCGCGCCATCAGCCCGCGGGCAGCCAGCCCGGACTGCTCCCAGAGCTCGCGGTAGGTGGCCCGATAGCCCTGGCTGCGGACCACGAGCGCCTCCCGGTCGCCGTGGCGCTCCACCGTCCGGCGAAGGTTCTCACCGATCGTCTCGCCGAGCAGCGGGACGCTGCTGGCACCGTGGACGTATGACGGCGCGCTCATGGTCGACCTCCAGATGGGATACGAAACGCAGGTACAGCATTGCACCGCCGGGCCGGCTGCGCCAGGGGGCCGCCGCTGGAGGTCCGGCTGGACCCTCAGGCTACGCTGACCGTCCATGAGCGAGCAGCCGCGCCGGCCCACGGCGGCCGAGGTCGCCGCCGCCCGCGGCCGGACGGTGCCCGACGTCGTCGCTCCGGGGCTGCGGGTGCTGTTCTGCGGCATCAACCCCAGCCTGTACTCGGCCGCAGTCGGCCATCACTTCGCCCGGCCGGGCAACCGGTTCTGGCGCACGCTGCACGGGGCCGGGTTCACCGACCGACTGCTGTCGCCGTTCGAGGACCGCCACCTGCTCGACCATGGCCTGGGCTGCACGAACCTGGTCGAGCGGGCCACGGCGCGCGCGCAGGAGGTGACTGCGGAGGAACTGCGCGCCGGCGGCGAGCGGCTCGGCAGCCTGGTGCGCGACCTGGCGCCGCGCTGGCTGGCGGTGCTCGGCGTGAGCGCCTACCGGGCGGCGTTCCATCGGCCGCAGGCGGCGGCCGGGCCGCAGCCGTTCGGCGTCGGCCGCACTGGCCTGTGGCTGCTCCCCAATCCCAGCGGCCTCAACGCGCACTATCAGCTACCCGACCTCGTGGCCGCGTATCGGCGGCTCCGCGAGGCTGCATGTATCATCTAGCGAGGCTCATGGTGACCGAAGCGAAAACGGGATCACGGCTCACGCGTCGTCGTGTGATCGACTTCTGCCGTCACCGCACCTGCTCCTGTAGCTAGCGCACCCCCGCCAGCTGACCGAGAGCGGTCCACCTGCGACCGATTCTCAATCAATCACTGACTCAGGAGGGTGAGCCGGTGCAGCCGTTCGTCAATCCTATTCGATGCTCGTACGTGCATGCGATCGTGCTGGTCGCGCTCGGCCTGGTCACGGCGTCCAGCTGCGGCGGCGTGTCGGCCGGACCTCCGGCGCCGGCGCCAGTGAAGCTCGCGCTCGTCGCCTACTCGACGCCGCAGGATCCGTACGAGAAGATCATCGCGGCGTTCCAGAAGACGCCCGGTGGGCGGAACGTCACGTTCGGCGAGTCCTACGGGGCCTCCGGCGACCAGAGCCGCGCCGTCGACTCCGGACTGCCGGCCGACGTCGTGGCGTTCTCGCTGGAGCCGGACATGACCAGGCTGGTCAAGGACGGATTCGTCGCCCCGGACTGGAACGCCGGACAGTACCGGGGATTCGTCACGGATTCGGTCGTCGCGCTCGCCGTGCGCAGGGGCAACCCGAAGCACATCCGGACGTGGGACGACCTGCTGAAGCCGGGGGTCGAGGTGCTCCTGCCGAATCCGTTCACGTCGGGGGGCGCGCGCTGGGACGTGCTCGCTGCCTACGTGGCGAAGAGCGGGGGCGGCAGAGACGACGCGGCGGGCCTCGCGTACCTCGACCAGCTCTTCCAGCACGTCCCGGTGCAGGACACGAGCGCGCGCAACTCGCTGCAGACGTTCGCCAACGGGAAGGGCGACGTCCTGATCTCATACCAGAACGAGGCGATCTTCGCCCAGCAGCACGGACAGCCTCTCGACTACGTGGTCCCCGACGGCAACATCCTCATCCAGAACCCGGTCGCGGTCACGACGAAGACGAAGTACCCCGAGCAGGCAAAGGCGCTCCTGGACTTCCTGCGCACGCCGGCGGCGCAGCGCATCTTCGCCGATGCCGGGTACCGGCCGGTCGTGGACGGCGTCGCGCGGCTGGGCGAGTTCAGGAACCCGGCCAACCTGTACACGATCGAAGACGCCGGCGGCTGGGCGAGCGCGAATAGGAAGTTCTTCGACCCGCAGACCGGCGCGCTGGTCGACGTCGAGAAGAAGCTCGGGGTCGCGACGAAGTAGTGACGTCGGCGGCCACGGAGCTCGTCGCGATCGAGCGGCCGGCACGGCGGCGCGCCGCCGACCGCGCCGGGATCGGCCTCGGGGTGGGCGTGGCCACCCTCTACCTGAGCCTGATCGTGTTCATCCCGCTCGGCGCCGTCGTGCTGCGGGCGGGCGAGAACGGCCCCGCCGGCTTCTTTCGGGCCGTCACCACGCCCGAGACGGCGGCGGCGCTGACGCTGACGGTCGGGGCGTCGCTGATCGTCGTCGCCGTGGACGTCGTGATGGGCACGCTCATCGCGTGGGTGCTCGTCCGCGACCGGTTCCCCGGCCAGCGGATCGTCGACACGCTGATCGACATGCCGTTCGCGCTGCCGACCATCGTGGCGGGCCTCGTCCTGCTCACGCTCTACGGGCCAGCGAGCCCAGTCGGCATCGACCTGGCATACACGCAGGCGGGGGTGGTGGTCGCCCTCCTCTTCGTGACGCTGCCGTTCGTCGTGCGGACGGTGCAGCCCGTGCTGCTGGAACTGGACCGCGAGATGGAGCAGGCCGCCGCGTCGCTGGGCGCCGGCCCGGTCACGATCTTCCGCCGGATCGTCCTGCCCAACCTGTATCCGGCGATCGCCGCTGGAGCGGCGCTGTCGTTCGCCCGCTCCATCAGCGAGTTCGGCTCGACGGTGCTCATCTCCGGGAACCTGCCGTTCCGGACCCAGGTCGCCGCCGTGCACATCTACGGGCTGATCCAGAGCGACGACATCGCGGGGGCCGCCGCCGAATCGACGGTGCTGCTTGTGGTGGCGCTGCTGGTCCTGGTCGGGCTCGACCTGGTCCAGCGCTGGGCGGCCAGGCGTGGATAAGGTAGGCGACCTGCCCCCCCTGACCCCCCAACGACCAGGGGGAATGATCGCGCTGCGGGTGGTCGCGCTCGGGTACCTCGGGTTCCTGCTGGTCCTGCCCGTCGCCATCGTGTTCCGGCGGACGTTCGAGACGGGGATCGGGCCCGTGTGGGACGCGCTGACCCGGCCGAACGCGGTGCACGCGATCGAGCTCACGGTGATCGTCGCCGCCGCCGCGGTGGTCGCCAACACCGTCTTCGGGGTCGGGGCGGCGCTGCTGCTGGTCCGTCACCGGTTCGCGGGGAGTCGCGTGCTCGACGCGCTCATCGACCTCCCGATCGCCGTCTCACCGGTGGTGGTCGGCCTGGCGCTGGTGCTCGTGTACGGCCGCACGACCGCGGTCGGCGCCTGGCTGGGGGACCGTGGGCTGGACATCATCTTCGCGCCGCCGGGGATGGTCCTGGCCACGATCTTCGTCTCGCTGCCGCTGGTGGTGCGCGCCGTGGCGCCGGTGCTGGAAGAGATCGGGACGGAGCAGGAGCACGCGGCGTGGACGCTCGGCGCCTCCACGCTGCAGACGTTCCGGCGCATCACGCTGCCCGCCATCCGCTGGGCGCTCGTGGTCGGCGTCGTGCTCACGCTCGCCCGCGGATTGGGCGAGTACGGCGCCGTTGCCGTGGTCTCCGGGCGGATCCTCGGCCAGACGGAGACCGCGACGCTCTTCGTCGAGGAGCGGTTCCAGAATTTCGACCAGCCGGCGGCGTACGCGATGGCGTTCCTGCTGGCGGCGATGGCGATCGTCGTGCTGCTGCTGACAAACCTGGTTCGACCGGGAGAGGACGCCTGATGTCGATCACCGTTCGCAATGTGTCCAAGCGCTTCGGCGAGTTCACCGCGCTCGACGACGTGTCCGTCGACATCCCCAGCGGCGCGCTGACGGCCCTGCTCGGTCCGTCGGGCGGCGGCAAGTCGACGCTCCTGCGGGTCATCGCGGGCCTGGAGACGCCCGACAGCGGCACGATCGAGATCTTCGGCGTCGACGCCACCCGGCTGCCGCCGCAGCGCCGCCACGTCGGCTTCGTCTTCCAGCACTACGCGGCGTTCAAGCACATGACGGTCGCCCGCAACGTCGCGTTCGGCCTCGAAGTCCGCCGGCGGCCGCGGTCGGAGATCAGGCGGCGGGTGCAGGAGCTGCTGGAGCTGGTGCACCTCGAGCAGTTCGCCGGCCGCTATCCCTCCGAGCTCTCGGGCGGCCAGCGGCAGCGGATGGCGCTGGCCAGGGCCCTGGCCGTCGAGCCGAAGGTCCTGCTGCTGGACGAGCCGTTCGGCGCGCTCGACGCCCAGGTTCGCAAGGAGCTCCGGGCCTGGCTGCGCCGGCTGCACGACGACGTCCACGTGACCACCGTCTTCGTGACCCACGACCAGGAGGAGGCCATGGAGGTCGCCGATGAGCTCGTGGTGATCAACCGGGGGGTCGTGGAGCAGGTGGGACCGCCCGACCACGTCTACGACGAGCCGGCGAACCCGTTCGTGATGACGTTCATCGGGCCGGTGACGCGATTCGGCGGCCGCCTCGTCCGTCCGCACGACCTGGAGCTCGTGAGGCACCCGGAGGCTGGTGCCGCTCCCGCGACCGTCATCCGCGTCGTGCGGCTCGGGTTCGAGGTTCGGGTCGACGTTCGCACCCACGACGAGGACGTCTGGGTCCAGTTGACCCGCGCCGAGGCCGACGAGCTCGGGGTCGAGGCCGGGGCCCGGGTCTTCGTCAGGACGCCGCCGGAGGGCGGCCTGGCCGCCGTCGCGTCTGGTTGCTGACGTCGGCGCCCGCCGCGCGGGCGGCGAACGCGGTACCTTTGGGCACTCGACCCATGCGCATCGACCTCGCGCGCGTGCGCGCGCTCCTGTTCGAAGTGCCGCGAACCGGCAAGCTCGCCTACTGCCTGATGCGCGACCGCCGGGTGCCGCTGGGCCCCAAGGTCGCGGTGGGCGCGGCGCTGGGCCTGATCGTCAGCCCGCTGGACGTCCCGGCGTGGGTGCCGGTGGTCGGCGACCTGGACATGCTGGCGCTCGGCGTGCTGACGGTTAAAGTGTTCGTGGACGCCTGCCCGGACCCGGTGGTCCAGGAGCACCGGTCCGCTCTGGAGCGCGGCGAGAGCCTCTTCGACCGCGACCTGCGGCTCGTGCTCGCCCTGGCGCGTGAGGGCGTCCGGCGCCTCTCCGCGTCGCGAGCGGAGCGGCTTCTTCCCACAGATTTCCGCGACTCGGAGGAATGAATCGGCTTTGAAAGTCATGCTGACCAAGGAGGTCGAGAACGTCGGCCTAGCGGGCGACGTCAAGGAGGTCGCCGACGGCTACGGCCGCAACTACCTGATCCCGCGCCGCCTGGCCGTGCTGGCGGGCAAGGGCGCGGAGGCCGAGGCCAGGCGCCTGCGTGAGGCCACGGCCCGGCGCGAGGCCAAAGAGGAGGACGAGGCCAGGGACCTGGCCGAGCTCATCGACAACAAGACCGTGGTGGTGCGGCTCAAGGTCGGCGCAGAGGACAAGGTGTTCGGCGCCATCACCAACGACGACGTGGCCACGGCGCTGCGCCTGCAGCACCAGGTCGACGTCGACCGCCGCAAGATCGACATCAAGGATCCGCTGAAGCAGCTGGGCGAACACCAGGTGGCGCTCCGC